>DASPXO010000170.1:0-14839 GCA_035637235.1 Gemmatimonadales bacterium
CTGACCGCCCGACCGCCCGTCGCTTCACCGCCCATTAATCGATCTCCCTCAGGTCCCGCCCCGTCATCTCGGGCGGAGGTTCGACGCCCAGCATCCGCAGGATGGTCGGCCCCACGTCGCGCAGGGCGCCGCCGTGCCGCAGCGGTCCGCTGGCGTCGTCGCCGACGATGAGAAACGGCACCGGGTTGGTCGTGTGCGCGGTGTGGGGGCCGTCGGTCGTCGGGTCGATCATCAGCTCGCAGTTGCCGTGGTCGGCCGTGATCAGCAGGGTCGCGCCGGCGCGCTCGGCGCTCTGCAGCACGCGCGCGAGACACCCGTCCACGGTCTCCACCGCCTTCACCGCGGCGCCCAGCACCCCGGAGTGGCCCACCATGTCGCCGTTGGCGTAGTTGCAGAGGATGAAGTCGTGGTGCTTCGCCTCGATCGCCCGGCACAGCACATCGGTCACCCCCGGCGCGCTCATCTCGGGACTGAGGTCGTACGTGGCCACCTTCTGCGAAGGCACCAGCGAGCGCTCCTCGCCGGGGTAGGGCGTCTCGAAGCCGCCGTTGAAAAAGTAGGTCACATGCGCGTACTTCTCAGTCTCGGCGGTGCGGAACATGGTCTTGCCGTGCTCGGACAGGACCTGAGCGACGATGCGCGACAGCCCCATCGGGCCGAAGGCGACCGGGAAAGGAAAGGTCTCGTCGTACTGCGTCATCGCGACGAGATCGATCTGGGGCCGCGCGCCGGTGTCGAAGGCGTCGAACCCCGGGACGGCGAGCGCCCGCACGATCTGCCGCATGCGGTCGGCGCGGAAATTGAAGCAGAAGACGCCGTCGCCGCTCCGGATCCGGGGCGTCCCCGTGATGACGCGCGGCTTCACGAACTCGTCCGTCTCGCCTGCCGCGTACGCGCGGCGGATCGCCGCGACGGGGTCGGACGCAGGCTCGCCGGCCCCGTGCACCATCGCGTCATAGGCGATCCGCGTGCGCTCCCAGCGTTTGTCGCGGTCCATGGCGTAATAGCGGCCGACCACGGTCGAAACGACCGGGGTTCGGGGCTCGGGGTTCGGGCCGCCGCCCCCGAGCCCCGAGCCCCGAGCCCCGAGCCCCGAGTCCCGAGTCCCGAGCCCCTCGAGCAGCTCCTGCATGAACGCGAGCGCGGACTGCGGCGGCGTGTCACGCCCGTCGAGCCATGCGTGGATCGCGACCGGCAGCTCGTGCTGGCGGCCGAGCGTGACGGCGGCGATGAGGTGCTGGTCGAGCGCGTGGACGCCGCCGTTGCCGATCAGGCCGATGAGGTGGAGCGTGCCCCCGCGCCGCGTCAGCTTCTCGCACAGCTCGACGAGCGGCGGCAGGCGGAAGAACTCGCCCGATTGGATCGCCTGCGAGATGCGCACCATGTCCTGCGGGACGACGCGCCCGGCGCCGAGGTTCAAGTGCCCTACCTCGCTGTTGCCGATCTGTCCTTCGGGGAGTCCGACGGCGAGCCCGGACGCGTTGAGCAGCGTCCGCGGCGCCTTCGCCCAGAGGCGGTGCCACATGGGCGTGTCCCCGAGCTCGATGGCGTTGCCCTCCCGGCCGGGACGGAAGCCCCAGCCGTCGAGCACGATCAGTACGACCGGGGTGCGCGGCCCATGCCTCGTAGCCATATTTGGAAGCGATGCAATTTAGCCCGGCGTTTCGCGCCCTTCCAGCTATCCTGTGGATCGCGTCTGCCGCACCGCTCGCCGCCCAAGCGCGATACCGTGTGACCACCGATGGCGCGTGGTTTTATCAGGAGGCGGGCGGCAAGCGCCTCGCGCGGCTGGCGCGCGGCGCGCTGGTTGCCCCCGGCGAGACGCAGGGCGACTGGCTCACGGTGACCCTTGAGGGCTGGATCTTCGAGACCTCCGTCGGCCCCACACCGCGCGCCGGGTTCGACCTCACGGTGACGCGCGCACCCGAGGAGAACCTCCGTTCGGCGCCTGCGGGGGCCCTGGTGGCGAAACTGCCGCCGGGCTTCCTGCTCGTCCGGGTCGCCGAGGGCTCCAACGACCGCTGGGTCCACGTCACGCGCGCGGGCTGGGTCCAGAAGGCCGACCTGGAGCCGGTCGCGGAGGTGGCCGCCTCGCGGGCGGCCGGGGCGGGGGCGGGGGCCGACAGCGGCGCGGGCGGACGGACTCCGGGCCCACGACCGGCTGCCCCGGCACCGGCCCCGCGGGACGGCCCCGGGGCCGGTGGAGACACCACGGCCCCGGCCTCGCCGCCGTCCACCGACCCCTCCCGCGTCCAGTCTGCCCGCCGCACCATCCTGTATCGCGCGCCCGACGGCCCGGCCGCGGGCACGCTGGCGGAGTCGGCGCAGCTGCGGGTGCTGGGCCGCTCGGGCGACTGGTCGCGGGTCGAGGTGCAGGGCTGGGTGAAGAGCGGGGACCTGCAGGCCGCGCCCGCCGGCGTGCTCCTGGGCGTCACCGCCGCGGAGTTGCGCGCCGAGCCGCAGCGGTACGTCGGGCAGGTGCTTCGTTGGACCCTGCAGTTCATCGCGGTTCAGCAGGCAGACGAGCTCCGCCCCGACATCCCGACGGGCGCGACCTACCTGCTCGCGCGCGGGCCGCTCCCCGAGCGCGGCTTCGTGTACGTGATCGTGCCCCAGGCGTCGCACGCCCAGCCCGAGACGCTCACCCCTCTCGCCACCATCCAGGTCACCGCGCGCGTGCGCGCGGGCCGCAGCCGGTTTCTCGGGAACCCCGTGCTCGATCTGGTCACGCTCGAGCCCC
Source organism: Gemmatimonadales bacterium (assembly GCA_035637235.1). Classification (GTDB taxonomy): domain Bacteria; phylum Gemmatimonadota; class Gemmatimonadetes; order Gemmatimonadales; family GWC2-71-9; genus DASUAL01. Next base: position 2,741 of record DASPXO010000170.1, read on the forward strand.
AGCCATGAACGACATCCTGCGCGACCGCTTGCTGCGGAAGCTCGACGCGCTCTCCGAGGACAAGGTCTACCAGGTGCTCGACTACGTCGAGTTCCTCGAGTCCAAGTACGTCGGGCGCCCCGCCGGCGCGCCGCCGTTCCAGAAGGTCGCGGAGACGCTCGAGGACACCCTGCGGGCGGGGCGGGTGCCGGTGAACATCATCAGGGGCACGATGGACGCGGTGGGGAAGGCGGGGAAGTTCCTCGAGAAGGTGGCGGCTGCCGGCCGGGCCGCGGTCGAGGGGGCGTCCAAGAAGCCCGCGGAGCACGTTGATGAACCGCCGCCGGCCGAATAACTTTCGCCATGGGCACCTTCCGCTCCGGCACCGCCCTCACGTTTGACGACGTGCTCCTCGTTCCGCGGCACTCCAGCGTGCACCCGCGGAGCGTCGACGTGCGCTCCCGCTTCACCCGCGGCATTCCGCTCAACATCCCCCTCGTCTCGGCCGCGATGGACACCGTCACCGAAGCGGAGATGGCCATCGCGATGGCGCGCGAGGGTGGGATCGGCGTGATTCACAAGAACATGCCGATCGACCGGCAGGCGGCGGAGGTGGACCGCGTCAAGCGCAGCGAGTCGGGAATGATCCTGCACCCGATCACGCTCGGCCCCGACCGGCCGCTGCGCGAGGCGGTGCGTCTGATGGAGCGGTTCCACATTTCCGGCGTGCCGATCGTGGACGACGCGGGGCGGCTCGCCGGGATCATCACGAACCGCGATCTGCAGTTCGAGCGCGAGCTCGACCGACCGATCCGCGACGCGATGACGAAGGAGCGGCTCGTCACCGCGCCGGTCGGCACGACGCTCGACGAGGCGGAGCGGATCCTGGCGAAGCACCGCGTCGAGAAGCTCCCGGTCGTGGACGAGCGGGGTATCCTCAAGGGCCTCATCACCATCAAGGACATCTTCAAGCGCCGCCGGTCTCCCCACGCCAACAAGGACCAGCACGGCCGGCTGCGGGTCGCGGCCGCCGTGGGCGGCAACGCCGAGGCGCTGACGCGCGCCCGCGCCCTGGTCGCGGCGGGGTGCGACGTGATCGTCGTGGACTCGGCGCACGGGCACTCCGAGGGCGTGCTCTCCACGGTGGCGTGCCTGCGGGAGGGGTTCCCGGACGCGCAGATCGTGGGCGGCAACGTGGCGACCGAGGCGGGAGCCCGGGCGCTCGTCGAGCGTGGCGTGGACGCGGTGAAGGTGGGCGTCGGGCCGGGGTCGATCTGCACCACGCGCGTCGTCACCGGCGTGGGCGTCCCGCAGATCAGCGCGATCGTCGAGGCGGTTGCCGGGGCGGGGGACGTCCCCGTCATCGCGGACGGCGGCATCAAGTATTCCGGGGACGTGGTGAAGGCGCTCGCCGCCGGCGCGGCCAGCGTGATGATGGGCTCGATGCTCGCCGGCACGGAGGAGAGCCCCGGGGAGTCGTTCCTGCTCGAGGGACGCCGCTTCAAGCTGATCCGCGGGATGGGGAGCCTCGGCGCCATGGAGGAGGGCTCCGCCGACCGCTACTTCCAGGAAGGCGAGGTCTCGCCGGCCAAGCTCGTCCCCGAGGGGATCGAGGCGCGGGTTCCCTACAAGGGGCCCGTCGCCGACGTGATCTTCCAGATGGCGGGCGGCCTGCGGAGCGGGATGGGGTACTGCGGCGTGTGCGACATCCGCGCGCTCCAGGCCGAGACCCAGTTCATCCAGATCACCACAGCGGGGCTGCGCGAGTCGCACCCGCACGACGTCGTCGTCACCCGGGAAGCCCCGAACTACTCGCTGTAGTCGCCTATCCCGCCTCGTCCCGCTTGACAGGCCCCGAGGCCGGGCCTACTCTGGGGCCGTTCCGCGACCGGCGACTCCCCCTTTCGCCCGAGGCGCGCATGAACCTGCTCCGACGTAAGAGCGTCACCGACCTGCAGAAAGAGGCGCTGACCGACCACAGCCTGAAGCGCGCCCTCGGCGCGCTCAATCTCACGATGCTCGGGATCGGCGCCATCATCGGCACGGGCATCTTCGTGCTGACGGGCACGGTGGCGGCGCTCAACGCCGGCCCGGCGGTGGTCCTGTCCTTCGTGCTGGCGGGCGTCGCCTCGATCTTCGCCGCGCTATGCTACTCCGAGTTCGCCTCGCTCGTGCCGATGGCGGGCAGCGCGTACACCTACGGCTACGCCACGCTGGGCGAGATCTTCGCGTGGATCATCGGCTGGGACCTGGTGCTCGAGTACGCGCTCGGCGCGGTGACCGTGGCGATCGGCTGGTCGGGCTACGTCGTGTCCTTCCTCCATGACGTCGGGTTCGACGTGCCCTGCGCCCTCTCCGCGGCCCGGGGGACCACGGTCACCTGCTTCGACGGGACGACGGCCACCGCCGTCTTCAATCTGCCCGCCGTCGTCATCATCGCCCTCGTCACCACGCTCCTGGTCATCGGCATCAAGGAATCGGCCAACGTCAACAACGTGATCGTTTTCGTGAAGGTCGCGGTGGTGCTGCTGTTCATCGTCGGCGCTTCGCGGGCGATCGACCCGGCCAACTGGCACCCCTTCATGCCGCCGAACACCGGCGTGCGGGGCGAGTTCGGATGGACGGGCGTGATGACCGGCGCGGGGATCGTCTTCTTCGCCTACATCGGCTTCGACGCCGTGTCCACCGCCGCGCAGGAGGCGCGAAACCCGCAGAGAGACATGCCCATCGGCATCATCGGCTCGCTGCTCATCTGCACGGTGCTCTACATCCTCGTGTCCGGCATCGCCACGGGCGTCATGTCCTATAAGGACCTCAACGTCCCCGACCCCATCGCGGTCGCGGCCGACCACGCGGGGCTCGGGTGGATGTCCTCGCTCATCAAGCTCGGCGCCATCGCGGGACTCTCGTCCGTGATCCTCGTGATGTTGCTCGGGCAATCGCGCGTCTTCTGGACGATGTCCAAGGACGGGCTGCTCCCCCAGTTCGTCAACCAGATCCACCCCAGGTTCCAGACCCCCTGGATCACGTCGATCGTGACCGGGGTCGCGGTGGCATTCGTGTCCGCGCTGCTCACGGTCCGCGAGGCCGGCAGCCTGGTCTCGATCGGCACGCTGCTCGCTTTCGTGATCGTATCCGCCGGCGTGCTGGTGCTGCGAGTGCGGGAGCCCAACCTGCCTCGCGCCTTCAAGACGCCGTGGGTGTGGTTCGTCGCGCCGATGGGCGCGATCTCGGCGGTGTACCTGATGGCCTCCCTCCCCTGGCGCACCTGGGAGCGGCTGATCATCTGGTTCGTCGCCGGGATCGTGATCTACTTCGCGTACGGGGTGCGGCACTCGAAGCTCGCTTCCAGAAACTAAACCCGTCACGCAACCTCCTTCACGGCAACCGGTGGGGCCGGCCGGGGGGCCGGCCCCTGCGCGGCTGCGCCGACGCCCTACTCCACTGGCGTGACCGTGCCCTTTGCGGACGGCACGCAGAGCAGCTCGAAGGCCGTGACGGTGAAGGTATCCGTCGGCTCGATCTGGTTGGCAACAGCGACGTCCGTCGCCTGCGTCCGCTGCGGCGCAAAGATTTCGTAGCAGGTGAGGTGCACGTCGGGCTCCAGGATGGGCGAGGTCCCAGCACTGGTGGTCTTCTCGACCGGGTTGCAGAAATAGTGTGGGCGCTCGACCCGCACCCTTTCATCCGTACCGAACTGATCCTCCAGGGACACCGTCTCCCGCGCCCGCTCCCCTGTGACCTCGTAGCACCGATAATGGTTGAGGTTCACCGGGAATCCGGCGTTGTTCTTCTCCGTGGGGACGAGGAGGTACCGCGCTCCAACGGCCTCCAGCGTCCGCGGGCCGAACTGGTCTTCTGTCTCCATAATCAGGTGCGGCACGAGCGAGTCTTGCGCCCCATAGATCGTCAGGTGCTCGGTCGTATCGGGGATCGCAGTCCCATTCTTCGAAGTCGGGGCGCAGAGCTCGAGCGGCTCGTCGATTCTGGCGGTGTCCGTGAGGAACTGGTCGGCGAGAATCGCGGTATCCGCCGGTTGCGGCGTTTGCCTGCTCACGATGTAGCAGCGGAAATGGGTTTCGTTCTCGAAATCTACGGTCTGAAAGCCCGGCGCCCGGTCCCGGTCGGGAGCGGTGCGAGGCGTTTCGCAGGCGGCCGCGGTCAAACCGAGCACACCCACGATGACTGCGCATCGGGCACGCATGGAGTCCTCCTGATCATGGGGTTGGGCCGCGCGCGAACACAGCGCGCGGCGTGTGCCCCAACATCGTATCGTCGCGTCGGACTCCGGTAGAACACGATTTAGAATCCCGCTTCGCGATCTGTCGCCGTCGCCACCGGCGTCCGGTCTCGACACCGCGAAGGCACGCCAGCGTGCGTCCCCGGAGCCGCAGCAGCTCGGCGGCCGCCTCGAGCGCGGAGAAGCGTCCCAACGAGCTCCGCAGATGGCGCCGGCACGCCCGCTGCAGGCTCCGGAGATCCACCTTGAGCTCCTGACAGATACAGCCGAGGGACGTCCCTCTCGCGCGAAGCTCCAGGGCCTCCAGCAGGCGGATCATCCAGAGGAGATCCAGGAGGCGCATCTCCCCGGCGCCACCATCCAGGGCCTTCCACTGATTCTCCAGCGTCCGTGGTGTAACCCCTTGTGCCGCGGCGAGTTGTTGAATGGTCCTGATCCGGCTGGGGTGGCGCAGTGCGCGCGCGAGCGCGAAGCGGAGCTCGGGCCCACAGTGCTCGAGCCGCTCCAGGTGGAAGCCGAGGCGCTCGCGCAAGGGATTGATGACGCTCCGAAGCATGGCCACCGCGAGGTCCCTCGCCACGCTGGCCAGGGGCACGAACTCCTCCACCGGAGTGCGCCGGAACGGCAGCAGGTGCTCGACGTCCAAGTGCGTCACCACGATCACGGACGGCAGACGATAGCTCCGTGCCAGCTCGGACAGGCGGGCAGCCAGGTCGTCTTCGCCCGGGGCGTCGCACACTACGACATTCACGTCGGCCTTGGGGAAGGCGGCGGCGAAGTCCGACCAGCCGGTGAGGAGCGTGGCGTGTGGGTCGATATGCCGCACCGAGACCGCCGTCAAGGGCTCCGGGCAATAGAAGACCCGCTTGATCAGCTGGTCGAAGCGCCGGGAGAGGAGCCCACCTCGGGCGCAGCTCGGTGGGAGTTCCTTGCGTGAGACTCGGCTCGGGCCCTCGGCCGCCCAGGACTCGCGGGAATCCGCGGCGGAGGGAGCGGAACTCGCGTGCCGAGGCTTATCAAGCACTAGGCCTGTCGAAGTCATGATGGTCGAGACGTGTAGGTGAAAGTCGGTGCGAAGCCAAAACGGCCCGCGCAACAATCGGACCAACCCGGTGGCGAGCCGGGGCCGCACATTGGTCCGCGCAGTTCTGTGCAGTTTGTCGCGTGGTCGCCACGCGTTTGATACACAACGCGACTGGTAGTGTTGCGCGAGCGCAAAGGGCCGCCATTCGCGGTAACGCCTCTGCTCGACGTATCTTGTTGCCATAATGAACGGCGTCCCGGTTCCGCCGGAGCGCGTGAGCGCGGCGCAGCGGGTCGCGGACGTGCTCGTCCCCGGCGCTCGCGTCGCCCTCACCACGCACGTGAACGCCGACGGGGACGGCGTGGGGAGCGAGGTCGCCCTGTGGCACCTCTTCACGGAGCACGGGCTGCGCCCGGCGATCACCAATCCGACGCCGATCCCGGAGCGGTTCGACTTTCTGCTACCGGAGGGGGCCGACCACTCCGCCCGGGCGGCGAAGGAGATCGAGTCCGCGGACGTCGTGATCGTGCTCGACATCTCGGACATCGGGCGCCTGGGCGACCTGCAGCGCGCCATTGAGCGGTCCCGCGCCGTCGCCTGCATCGACCATCACGTCAGCCCGGGGTCCCTGCCCGACGGGCCGCGGCTGGTTGCGCCCGAAGCGGCGGCGACGGCGGAGCTGGTGTTCGACTTCGCCAGCGCGGTGGGCTGGCAACTCTGTCCGGAGGCGGCGCGGGCGTTGTACGTCGGCATCCTCACCGACACCGGGGCGTTCCGATTCTCGAACACGACTCCCCGCGTGCTCCGCATCGCGGGCGCGCTGCTCGAGCGCGGGGTGGACCCGGAGTCGATCTACGAATCGGTATACGCGAGCGCGCCCGAGGGCCGCGTGCGGCTGATGACGGAGGTCTTGCAGACGCTCGTGGTGGAGCCCGACATCGGCCTGGCGTGGGTCACGGTGCCGCCCGACGCGCTGCAGCGCCACCGGGCCACGGCCGACGACCTCGACGGGATCGTCGAATACCCGCGCTCCATCGCCGGCGTCCGATTGGCGTTGCTGTTCCGCCACATCGCGAACGGCCGGGTGAAGGTGAGCTTCCGCTCGCTCGGCGGCGTGGACGTGCACGAGCTGGCGCACCGGTTCGGCGGGGGCGGCCACAAAAAGGCGGCCGGCGCGTCGCTCGAGGGATCGCTCGCGGAGGTGCAGGAGCAGGTGCTGGCGGCGGCGCGGAACTATCTCGTCGGGACGCGCGCGCGCGCGCCCTCCCGCTGATTCCCCGGTTGCGTCTCCGTTTCAGGGCCTACACCTTTGGTGCAGGTCGGCGGACCCTGTTCCACAGGCCGCGCACACACGGCTGGCCGGGGCGGCGTATGGCCAATACGATCTCTCTGCTGCTGATCGAGGATAACCGGCTGCTGCTGGCGGGGTTGACTGCGCTGATCAACGCGGAGCCGGACCTGCGCGTGGTCGCGGCGGCGGCCGACACCGGTCAGGGGTTGCAGGCGGCGCTCGGGGCGAACCCCGACGTCGTGTTGCTGGATCTGGGTCTCCGCGACGGCGACAGCCTGCGAGTGGTGGAAGCCGTGAAGCGGGACTGTCCGCGGGCCAAGGTCGTCGCGATGGACCTGCTGCCGGCGCAGGAGGACATCGTCGAGTACGTTCGGGCGGGAGTCGCGGGCTTCGTTCTCAAGAACGCCACGTTCGAGGAGTTCGCGAAGACGATACGGACGGTCGCGGCGGGTGAGCGCGTGCTCCCCGCGTCCCTGACCGGGTCGCTCTTCACCCAGATTGCCCGTCAGTCGGTCGCCGCCGGGGGCAGGGCGATGCTGGATGGCGTGCGCCTGACTCCGCGCGAGCGGCAGGTGATCGAGTTGATCGGCGAGGGGCTCAGCAACAAGGAGATCTCGCAGCGGCTGCACATCGCGGTACACACGGTGAAGAGTCACGTGCACAACATCCTGGAAAAGCTGACCCTGCACACCCGCCTGCAGATCGCCGCCTACGCGCACGGCGAGGGAGGGCGCGGCTCTCGCCCCGACCGTTAGCGGGCCCGGCCGCCGCCCGGGGCCGATCCCCGCGGCCGCAGGAACGCGCGCACGAAGTTCCGCTTCGAGAAATCTCCGCCCGTCCACACCCGCCAGACCAGGTCGCTTCCCGGCAGCGCGCGGGCGACGTCGGCCTCGCTCAGGCCCTTTCCGTGCAGGTCGTGGATTCGCTCGCCCAGCTCCACCAGGAAGTCGAGCTTGCCCCGCAGCATCGCGCCAGCCTCGTCCACCCGTCCGCGGTGCTGACAGAACAATACCCGAGGCTCGAGCGCGATCACGCGCCGCAGCGAATCGATCATCGCGTACACGTCCTCGTCGGCGCGGAGATAGCGCAGTCGGGGCGCCAGGTAGAGATCGCCGCTGAACAGCCAGCCGCGGCTCGGCTCGTACAGGGCGAGATGGTCCGCCGAGTGCCCGGGGGTGGGGATGACCTGGAAGCGGAACCGGGACGTCTCGAGCCACCTGGCCACCGGGGCGGCCTGCGCGGGAACGCGCACGCCCCAGGCCACGCGGCGGTAGAGCCGGGGGCGCGATTCCCGCTGCGCGAGCCGCGCCACGCCGATCTCATGGGCGAGCGGCGTGATGCGCAGCTCGGTGGCGAGCAGCCCGTGATTCCCGGAGTGATCCTCGTGGTAATGTGTGGTGACGCACTGGCGCACGTCCAGCTCGCGGACCAGCCGGCGCACCGCGCGCGCGAGGTTGGGCGGCCCCGAGTCCACGAGCAGACCGTCCACGAGATAGACGCCCGTCCAATAGATCGCGCGGCCGAAAGCCGTCCGCGCCATGCGGAAGAACCGCACGTCGCCGTAGGAGTACGGCCGGATCACGTCAGGGTGCGGTGTCGCGGACCGCCACCACCTCGATGTCGAAGGACACCCGGTCGGCGACGCGGACGGTGCCCGCCGGCCCACCGCGGAACGGCTGGATCCCGAAGTCCGTCTGCTTCACGGTGAAGGTCGCCGCGGCGCGCAGCGTGTCGGGACCGACCCGGGTGTGCACCTCCACCGGCACCTCGCGTGCCCGACCCGCCATCACCAGCTCGCACTCGATCCGAAACCCGCCGTCCGTGGGCGTCACGCTCTTGGACGCGAACGTGATCTCGGGGTACGCATCCACCTGGAGGACTTGGGTCCGCATGGCTTCGGTCACCTTGCGGATCTCCTCGGTATCCGGGGGGGTGAGGACTTCCAGGCTGTTGGTACGCACCGTGATCTGCACGCGGGAGGCCGCCGGCGCGCCCGGATAGTACACGACGCGCCCCGAGAACCCCCGGGCGCGGATCACGTGCTCGTGGCCCGCGAAGCCGAACAGACCGGCCTTGCCCGTCTTGACGTCCAGCCGGCTGGCGGGCGAGAGGCGGTAGACGACCGAGTCGCCCGCGGTCGCCTGGCTCGCGGCGGAGACCGGGGTCGCGGCGAGGGCGGCGAGCAGCAGCCGCGCACGCCAACGCGACGATACAACCGCAGGACCTGCTAGCGTGTGACGGGGCCGATGAGGGCGACGGCGAGCTTCGCGTCGGTGCGAGCGCAGCCGGTCTCGGTATTCACGACGTAAGTGTATGCTCGGCGGGAGCGGCAATCAATTCAACGTTGCCCGGCTCCCTCCCCGCCCTCTACCTTTCACTCGTGCCCGCATCCGACACACTCCAGGCGCGCGTCGAGCGCGCCCTCGCCCAGCTCCAGAACCCCCGTCTCGGTAGCGACGTCCTCTCGGCCGGCATGGTGAAGGATCTCGCCGCAGACGACGCGGGAGAGGTGACGTTCACGTTCGTGCTGACGCGCGACGACCCGCCTACCCTCGCCCGCGAGGCCCGGAAGGCCGCCCAGGCCGTGGCGGGCGTAACCGCGGTGCGGGTCAATGTTACGGATGCGGGTGCGCGCGCCGCAGGGGCCGCTCCCGGCCACGCCGCTCCCCGGCCGGGCCCCGGCGCCGTCCCCCCGCCGCCGACCCCCGTGGACATGCCGACGCTCGGGCGAGTCCTCGCGGTCTCCTCCGGCAAGGGAGGGGTGGGGAAGTCCACGGTGTCGGCGAATCTCGCGATCGCGCTCGCCCAACAGGGCCAGCGCGTCGGGCTCATGGACGCGGACATCTACGGGCCGAACATCCCGCGCATGATGGGCGTGGACGACAAGCCCCCCGTGCATGGGGGCAAGATCCAGCCGCTCGAGAGCTTCGGCGTGAAGCTCATCTCGCTCGGCCTCATCGTCGAGCGCGACGCTCCCGCGATCTGGCGCGGCCCCATCATCATGAAGGTGATCCAGCAGTTCGTGCGCGACGTGGACTGGGGCCAGCTCGACTACTTCCTGGTCGACCTGCCCCCCGGCACGGGCGACGCCCAGCTCTCGCTCGCCCAGACGGTCCACCTCCGCGGCGCGATCATCGTCACGACGCCGCAGGAAGTGGCGGTGGGCGACGCACTCCGCGGAGCGAAAATGTTCGAGCGCGTCGGCGTCCCCGTGATCGGGGTGGTCGAGAACATGAGCGGCTTCGTGTGCCCGCACTGCGGCGAGCGCACCGAGATCTTCCTCGCGGGCGGCGGGACCCGCCTCGCCCGGGAGCTCGGCGTCCCGCTGCTCGGTCAGGTGCCGCTCCAGGCCCGCATGGCGGACCTCGCCGACACGGGCCGCCCGATCGTCGCCGCCGAGCCGGCGTCCCCCGCCGCGGTGGCGCTCGGCGAGGTCGCCCGCCGCGTGGCGGATCAGCTCGCCGCCGTCCCGCGCTGACGTGCGGCTCTTCGTTGCCGCACTCGTTCTCCTCCAGAACCCCCGCGCCGAGCGGCCCGACATCCGCGCCGGGCTCGACACGTTGTACGCGGGCGGCTTTCCCGCGGCGGCCGCCTACTTCGCGACGCTGGCCACGCGCGACACGACCGACCCCGCCCCAATCGTCTTCGAGGCGAGCGCCTACATCTGGTGGGCCTCGGCGCTCGAGAACGACGCCTTCGAAGAGCGGCACATCGACTCGCTGCTCGACGTCGCGATCGCGCGGGCGAATGCCGTTCCGCCGGGCCCGGCGCGCGAGTTCTGGCGCGCCACCGCGCTCGGCTACCGCGCGCGCCAGCGCGATCTGCACGGCCACTCCTGGGGCGCCGCCAGAGCCGCCAAAGCGATGCGCGACGCCTACCGCCGCGTGCTCCAGGCGGACTCGACGTGTGTGGATTGCTATCTCGGGATCGGCGTCTACGAGTACGGCCTGGCGCGGGCCAGCGCGGTCGCGCGCGTCGTGGCCAAGCTCATCGGGCTCGGGGCCGGCAGCGCCGAGCTGGGCATCCGCTACTTGCGCCGCGTGGCGCACGAAGGCGACCTCGCCAGGGTCGAAGCGACCTGGGTGCTCGCCGCGGCGCTGGCGCGCGAAGCTGCGCGCGACCCCGGGGGCCGGGTCACGCTCGAGCACGAGGCGCGCGGCTACGTGCGGCGCCTCGCCGAGCGGTATCCCGGCAACCCGGTGTTCCAGCGCTTCCTGACGGAGCTCCCGGAATCCCCGCCGTGACGCGCCGGCGCGTCGCTTCCACGCTGTTGCACGTACGCCACTCTTTCGCTTGGCAGGACGCATCGTCACTATCGATGAGCGGATGGCCGTGGTCGCAGCTCGGAGCGAGGTGATGACAGAGCTGCGATGGGCCCCGGTGTTACTTCGGACCGGCCCGGCGCGTCCTTTGGTAAGCTGCAGATCATGAAGGCGCGCGCCCCGCCGTCCGGAGCACACTGAGGACGGGATGATTCAGTCGCGCTTGCTCAGACGCTTGGGGATGCTCGCGGCGCTTGCAGCCGGGTATTTCGTCGCCGGCAAGCTCGGCTTGCAGCTCGCTTTTGTAAACCCCAGCGCATCCGCCGTTTGGCCCCCCGCGGGAATCGCGCTCGCGGCCTTCGTGCTGCTCGGCTACGACGTCTGGCCGGCGATCCTCGCCGGCGCATTCCTCGTGAACGTCACCACGGCTGGCTCGGTGGCGACGTCCATCGGCATCGGGGTGGGAAACACCCTGGAAGGGCTCGTCGGTGCGTACCTGGTCAACCGGTTCGCCCGCGGCCCCCAGGCCCTCGACCGCGCGCAGGACATCTTCAAGCTGACGGTGCTCGCGGCCGTGGTCAGCACGACCGTCGGCGCCACCACGGGCGTCACGGCCCTCTCGCTCGGGGGCTTGGCGCGCTGGGAGGACTACGGCTCCATCTGGTTGACGTGGTGGCTGGGAGATGCCGTGGGCGACTTGGTCGTCGCCCCCGCGGTGCTGCTGTGGAGCCTGAGTCCCCGCGTGAGCTGGCGTGGCGGCCAGGTGGTCGAGGCCGGCGGCTTGCTGCTCAGCGTGATTCTCGTGGGCTTCTTCGTATTCGACGGACTGTCTCCGTCGGGCGTCAAGAACTATCCGCTGGAATTCCTCTGCATCCCGCTCTTGGTCTGTGTGGCGTTCCGCTTCAGCCAACGGGAAGCGGCGACCGCCCTCGTCGTGCTCGCGGTGATCGCCATCTGGGGAACGCTGAGCGGCTCCGGCCCGTTCGTTCGGGCGTCTCGAAACGAGTCCCTCCTGCTGCTCCAGGCCTTCATGGGTGTCACGAGCGTGACGATGCTGGCCGTCTCCGCCCTGGTGGCGGAGCGCCGCGAGGTGGAAGGCCAGCTGCGGCAGCTCGCCGTGAGCGATCCGCTGACGGGCCTCGCCAACTATCGCCAGCTCACCAACGCCCTGGAGACGGAAATCCAGCGGTCCCAGCGTAGCGAACGGCCGTTCGCGGTGGTGCTGCTGGACTTGAACGGCTTGAAAAAGATCAACGACAGCTACGGCCACCTCGTCGGCAGCCTCGCCGTGCGCCGCGTGGCG
>DASPXO010000171.1:0-4498 GCA_035637235.1 Gemmatimonadales bacterium
TGCCCGAGCCGGTGTGGCTGCGCCGCTTCTTCGCGGCGACCGGGGTCCGCTTCCTGCTCGACCTGCCGCACGTCTGGCTCGAGGCGCACTATCACGGCGTCGAGCCGAAGCGGTTTCTCGCCGAGTTCCCGCTCGACCAGGTCGTGGAGCTGCACGTCGCGGGCGTCGCGGAGGACGACGATCTCAAGGGACCGTGGATCGCGCCGGCCGAGCCGTCCGACGCGATGCTCGAGTTTCTAGCGCACGCGGTGAGCCGCTGCCCGCTGGCGAAGGCCGTGACGTTCGATGCGTTCTCGCCCTCCCTCACCGCCGATGTGCTGTTCCGGAGCGTCGAGCGGATCCGAGCGGCGTTGTGACCGACCGCGCCCTCCAGGACGACGTCATCCGCGCGCTGGCGGACGCGCCGTATCGCGCGTCCCCCGAGTGGCGGGGCCGCGACCTCGCCGACGCCGGCCGCGTCGAGCGGTTCGCACGCTTCCTGGCGCGACACTTCTACTACGAGCGCATCGTCAACTTCTTCAAGTATTCGCGCGCGCTGGCGCGCGTCACCGGACGGCGGCCGGAGGCCGTTCTCAGGCGCCCGGGATTCGAATCGCTGTTGCCCGCCGTCGTCCTCGGCAGTCGCGCGTCGGCGCAGGCGGTCGCGAGACTGGTCGTGGATCACGTGGCCGGGAGCGAGGCGCCTATTCCTTACCTCGCCGACCTGCTGCGCTACGAAGCGGCGATGATGGTCGCCGAAGCCGGGCCGCGGGTGTGGCGGGACGGCATGGAGGAAGTGGGCAGTGGAGAGCGGGACGTTCTGGAGACGGTCGAGGGGACGGTGCTCCTCGACCTCGCATACGACCTCCCCGCTGTGCTTCCCAAGCTACTGCAGTCCTGGACCGAGGTGCCCGAGGCCGCAGCGCGCCCTACGAAGCTGCTCGTGGCGCGGTCGCTGCATGGACGCGTTGCCGTGGCGCGCACCGACCAGGCCGTGTCCGCTGTGATCCGGCTGGCCGACGGGAAGCGCACGCTCGACGACCTCGCGGCCGGGGCCGGCCTTCCGGTGGACCAGCTCAAGGCGACGTTGCAGGGACTGGTGGACCTTGGCGCCGTACGGTTCTCGACCGGGAGCTAGGGACCTCCTCGGCTCGGCTGACCCCGGGCCGGCGGCCCGGGGTCCACCACACAGAGGCGGTTCCTTGACCCCGGGGCAGATATCTGACCTCGGCTCGGCTGACCCCCGGGCCGATGGCCCGGGGTCCATCGAGGCTCGGCTGGTCCCGGCCCGCGGCCCGGGGTCCACCAAGCAGGAGCGGTTGTTTTAACCCCGGGGCACCGCCCCCGGGTCAGCCGCACTTGGCCCCGCCGTCCCGGTTGCCAGCTTGCGCGCCGGGCGCCAATGTAGCGGGGCGAGAGGAGGTGCCGATGCGCACCGCGTCCCTGTTGTTGCTCGGGAGCCTGCTGATCCCCATGACCGCCGCCGCACAGCGCACCCAGAAGCCGGTGCTCCACGGCCGCCACTGGATCGCGATCACCGGCAAGCCGCTCGCCGCAACCGCGGGCGCGATGATGTTCCAGAAAGGCGGCAATGCCGTGGACGCCGCCTGCGCGATGCTCGCCGCCGTCGCGACGATGTGGGACGTGCTCTCCTGGGGCGGCGAGACCCAGGCGCTGATCTACGACCCGAAGACGCAGAAGGTCGTGGCCATCAACGCCCTCGGCGTGGCCCCCACGGGCGCGACCCCGGAGCTCTACAAGGGCAAGGGGATGCAGCACCCGCCCGAAGACGGTCCGCTCGCCGCCGTCACGCCGGGCACGCCCGGCGGCCTGATGACGATGCTCGCCGAATACGGCACGCTGAGCTTGAAAGAGGTGCTCGGTCCCGCCATCCAGATGGCCGACGGCTATCCGATCGAGGAAGAGACCGCCAACTCGATCGAGCGCAGCAAGGCCCGCATCAAGCAGTGGAAGTACTCGCCGGCGGTGTTCCTGACGCACCGGGGAGAGGCGCGCGAGGCCCCCGCGGCGGGCGAGATCTTCCGCCAGCCCGACCTCGCGGCGACGCTCCGCAAGCTCGTGGACGCCGAGCAGCAGGCGCTCGCGCGGGGCAAGAGCCGCCGCGAAGCCATCTTCGCGGCCTACGAGCGGTTCTACAGGGGCGATATCGCGCAGGAGCTCGTGCGCGCAGTCCGGGAGGAAGCGGGCCTCTTCACCCCCCAGGACCTGGCGACCTGGAAGGTGAAGATCGAGCAGCCAGTGATGACGACCTACAAGGGGATCGACGTCTACAAGCTGACCCACTGGACCCAGGGGCCGGCGCTGCTCCAGACGCTGAACATTCTCGAGAACGTCGATCTCGCGGGGATGGGTTACAACAGCGCCCGCTACATCCACGCGCTGTATCAGGCGATGAGCCTCGCCTTCGCCGACCGCGACTTCTACTACGGCGACCCGGATTTTGCGCCCGCAGAGCCGATCCAGGGGCTCCTGTCGAAGGAGTACGCGCGCGAGCGCGCCAAGCAGATCCACTGGGACCGGAACGACCCGAACGTGAAGCCGGGAGACCCGTACCCGTTCATGGGCAGGACGAACCCGTACCTGCATCTCCTCGAGAGCTGGCCGCCGCGGCCGCCGCAGCCCCCGGCCACGACGTCCGACGGCGCGCCGCCCGGGTTCTTCCAGGGCACGACGTCGATCCAAGCGGCGGACGAGCAGGGGTGGGTCGTGTCGGTGACGCCGTCGGGGGGATGGATCCCGGCGGTGATCGCGGGGCACACCGGCATCGGCCTGAGCCAGCGCGCCCAGAGCTTCGTGCTGGACGAGGCAGAGAACCCCTTCAACGTGATCGCCCCGGGGAAGCGCCCCCGCGTCACCCTCACGCCGAGCCTGGCGCTCAAGGACGGCCGGCCGTTTCTGTCGTTCGCGGTCCAGGGCGGCGACACCCAGGACCAGAACCTGCTGCAGTTCTTCCTGAACGTGGTGGAGTTCGGGATGAACGTGCAGCAGGCGACCGAAGCGGCGAACTTCACGAGCTACCAGATGCGCAGCTCGTTCGGGGACCACGAGTCACGGCCCGGACAGATCACGCTGAACGAGTCGGTGCCCGCGTGGGTGCGGACCGAGCTCAGGCGGATGGGCTACACGCTCGACTTCGCCGAGCGGACGTCGGGGCCGATCAACGCGATCTTCTTCGACCGCGCCCACGCGACGTTCTGGGGCGGGTCGTCGAACCACGGCGAAGACTACGGCGTCGTATGGTAGGGATCGCGGCCCGGACCGTGCCCGTCGCCGCGCTCGTCCTGCTGTGGGCCTGTGGCGGCGGCACGGGCACCCAGGCCGCCGGCCACGAGCCCGCGCCCGCGCGTCGCAGCGACGTCGTGACGCTGGAGGAGCTCAGCAGGCTCGCCACCTCCTCCACGTTGTACGAAGCGCTTCGTGCCCTGCGGCCCGCGTGGTTCCGGCGCAACCCGACGACGCTCCGCCCCCAGTCGGAGGGGGACGTCGTCGTCTACCTCGACCAGAGTCGCCTCGGCGGCCCGGAGGCATTGCGCACCATCCAGGTCACGGCCGTGACCGCGGTTCGCTACTACGGCCCGTCCGAAGCGGAAGCCCGCTTCGGTCTGGGACACTTGCACGGCGCGATCCAGGTCATCACGTCGCGGTGAGCGTGAGGAGCGCCTGAAATGAAGCCGGCGGTCGGGCAGCGGGCGAGCCGCAGCCTGACCCTCACGGCCGAGCACGTCGCGGCCTACGCCCAGCTCACGGGCGATTACAACCCCCTGCATTTCGACGCCGCCTTCGCCGCGAGGACGAAGTTCCGGCGGCTCATCGTGCAGGGCGGCCTGACGACCGGCCTGCTGCATGCGCTCGTCGCGATGGACCTGCCCGGCCCGGGGTCGGTCTTCCTCAGTCAGAACTGGAAGTTCACGGCGCCGGTGTACATCGGCGACACGATCACCGCGGAAGCGGAAGTGATGAGCGTGCACGAGACCAAGCCGGTCTGCCGGCTCCGGATCACGGTGACGCGACAGACCGGGGAAACGGTCCTCGAAGGAGACGCGTGGCGCTATACGTTTCGGCTGGACGGGTAAGCCGCTACTTGTACCCTGCCGCCTGGAGGCTGAACAGCTCCGCGTAGAGTCCGCCCCGCGCCACCAGCTCCTCGTGGCTCCCCTGGTCCACCAGCTCGCCCCCCTGCAGCACGAGAATCCGATCCGCCATCCGGACGGTCGAGAAGCGGTGTGAGATAAGCACCGCCATCCGCCCCCTGGTGAGCTCGGCGAACCGCAGGAACACCTCGTACTCGGCGCGGGCGTCGAGCGCGGCGGTGGGCTCGTCCAGGATCAGCACCTGCGCCTCGCGCATGTAGGCGCGCCCGAGCGCCACCTTCTGCCATTCGCCCCCCGAGAGGTCCACACCACCCTCGAACCGCCGGCCGAGCATCTGGTCGAAGCCCTTCTCGAGCCGCGCCGCGACGGAGTCCGCGAGGCTGCGTCGCGCCGCCTCGCGCACCCGC
>DASPXO010000172.1:0-2997 GCA_035637235.1 Gemmatimonadales bacterium
GCTGTATCGCGCGCGGGCGCACTACGGCTTCATGGAGCGGCCCGATGTCCGGGAGATCGTTGCTCTCTGCCGCGATCAGGGCCTGCAGGCCGAAGAGGACGACACGACCTACTACCTCGGACGCGTCCGGCTCATGCCGACGGGCCCAACGCCGATGATGCGGTGGCGAAAGCGCTTGTTCAGCCTCATGGCGCGCAACGCCGGCTCGGTGCCGGACTTCTTCCGCATTCCGCCGGACCGCGTGGTCGAGCTGGGGACGCGCATCGAGTTCTGAGCGTTGCCGGGGGCGCTGACGCTTCCAACTGGCGGGTGTACGCAAGAGGGACGCCGGGCTTCTTGGGCGACTAGTTTAGTTAGTTTCTGTCGCAGAACTCGGTTTCATGAGCGAATCTCGCATATTTTCGCACATAGACGGTGCTGGGGTGGTCGAGATCGAGACGACATTGGGGTGTGAGCGGGCCCGCCGCCCGCTGCGCGATCAGCGGGTTGACGGCGTCAGTGTCGGACGTGGTCCGGTGAAGACACGCTGGGTATCGACCGGCGCGAGGGCGGGCGGGCCGCTACGCGGCCCGGCGGCGGGGGCGCGCGCGTGGCTGGCGCAAGAGGGCGGCGATCCGCAGCAGATTGTTGGCCAGCACTGCCGCGCCCACGAACACCTCGAACCGCTCGCGCCCTGCGAGCAGGCAGCGGCGCATGCCGCGACCGCGCAGGAGGACCGAGATGCGGCCTTCGATGCCCGCGCGGAAGCGCTGCCCTTTCTTGAACGCCCGACTCTTCTCGTACGCGGTCCGGTCCTCGGTCGCTCGCCCGCCGCGGTGGGGAATACATTCGCGGGCCACGCCGGCGGCGGTCACCGCCTCCACGTTGGCGGGGGTGTAGAACCCCCGATCCGCCGCATAGCCGGCGGGGACGCGCCCGAAGGTGACCCGATGCTGCGACAGCGAAGGCGGGACCTGCCCCGCGTCGAGGGGATTGCCCTCGAGCACCCGGTAGTCGGTGATGAGGCCGCGGCCACTCTCGGCCAGGAAGATCTTGTGGCCGAACTCGACCGGGGTCTTCGCCTTGCCCCGCTTGATGAGATCGGTGTGGGGCTCGAACATCGAGAAGATCTTCTCGTGCACTGGCACCTGCTCGCCCTCCAGGACGCGGCGGCGCGTCTGGGCGATCACCTGGTCGGCCAAGCCACAGAAGCGGTTGATCTCCGCGCACAGGGCGCTCACCACGGCGGCGGCGAGCGGATCGGCAGGAGTGGCGGTGCGGGCCACCGCGACCGCCGCGCGCGCGGTCGCCACCACGCCCGCGGTCACGTGGAGGAGATCGCGGTACTTGCGCCGCTGTTGCCGCTCGCGCTGCACCGCGGTCATCCGACTGATCTCCTGCATCCGGCGTCGGGCGCGGCGGGTGCGATCCGCAAACCCCGCCAGCGCCGCCGGCACATGCGTCCCGAGCCGCTGCACCAGCCGCGTCAGCACGCGGACGGCGTCCCACAGCAACGTGCAGTCAGTCGGGAAATGGATGTCCGTCTCGACGACGGTGGTATCCACGCGGAGCTGGGCGCCATCCTCGAGTCCGAGCCGGATCGCGGCCTGGACCACGGCGTCGTTGAGGGCCCGGACTGTCGCAGGCGTCAGCCGGCAGAACGCGCGGTGAAACGCATCATGCTTGGGCACGGGTTGTCCGTCGAAGGTCGTGAAGCGTCGCAACGTGTAGCCATCGGCGATCCGTTCGCGCAGCTCGCGCAGATCCCAGGCCTTGACCCGCTGGAGCACGAACGCCCGGAGAATGCGCGCCGCGCTCAGGCCGTCGCGACCCGTCCGCGGCCGCTTCAGTCCGCGGACCAGATCGGCGTAGACGAGAGTCACGAGTTCCTCGTGGTCGTCCAGGAAGGTGGCGAGCGCCTGCAGGGTCGGCTCGAGCGCGATGGCTTGGTGCTGCAGTTCGAAATCGGCGAAGCTGAGCGGCTGGGCCAGCGGCCTCACCGGAGGCGCTGGCGCCGTTGCGCCATCAGGAAGGCCCGCTGGGCCGCCGACATCTCGTGGCGCAGCTGCTTGAGTCGCTTGCCCTCCTCGACCCAGACGGCGACCGTCTCGCGCAAGGCGATCGGGACATGCAGCGTGCGCGTCGTGCCCTCTTCCTTCCAGGTCAGCAGCGCCGCCTCGTGGATCGGGCCGGCCTCAACACAGCGGCACGCGGGCTTGCCACACCGTTTGGTGGTGATCGTCAGTGACCCTTCCAGGAAGGGCCCAATGGCGCGCAGGCGGGCGAGGACCCGCTGGCCGGCGGCGCTGGTCTGGGGGGTGGCTGGCATGTGCCAAGTATATATACTTGGCACTCACAGTCAAGAAAAAAACGCTCTTCACCAAGATCTGTAGCGGGGCCAGTGTTCATGCGGTTTGACGGAGACGGCGGATCGCGGTGGCCTTCGGGACGTTGAGCAGGAGGTACTCGTGATCGCGGTAGCCGCGACCAGGACCGAGTCTGGATCGGATTTCAATATTCTTCGATGATCGGAACAGCCCCCTGGCCACCCAGCCCCGACAAGTTCCGGTCCTGGGCCGCGCGCGCCAGAGTGGCCCGGTCAACAATCTCGCCGCATCTGAGTTGCCGCCCCTGCCTGTCAGCCCTTCTGTTCCGAAGCCGCATCGCTACAGGGACGCGTATAGATTCTGGTGAAGAGCGAAAAAATCATCGACGTGGCGGACGTGGTCGCGCGGTTTTGCCCCGTGATCGTCGGGTCGCCGCGATTTTGGCGGTGTTCCACGCCAGTGCGTCGAGAATTTGGAAGGTCTACACATCGGTTAAATGGCGAGAAACACGTATGGTTCTAGGTCTTGCGACAGAAACTAGTTAAGGGGGGCAGGTCGGTCAGCGCGAGGCGGAGGTCGCCGTTGGTGCCGCGTCGCTGCGCACCCCCGCCCGTTCCTCGCCATCGATCAGCGGCGAGAGAGTCGGCAACAGGATTGCCAGCAAGCGCACGGGCAGGGCGCTGGTGAACTC
>DASPXO010000173.1:0-14903 GCA_035637235.1 Gemmatimonadales bacterium
GGAAGTGCTCGAGCAGCTGGAACTCCTTCGGCGTGAGCTCGAGCTTCTTCCCCTTCACCTTGACCTTGTGCTTCAGCCGGTCGAGCTCGACCGGACCGTAGGCGAGGAGCTCCGTGCGGCTGGAGCCGCCCCGGCGCACCAGCGCCCGCACCCGCGCGAGCAGCTCGTCGAACTTGAACGGCTTGGTGAGGTAATCGTCGGCCCCGGCGTCGAGCCCGCGCACCAGGTCCTCCGTGGTGTCGCGGGCGGTCAGCATGAGGATCGGCGTCGTCCGGCCTTCGCGCCGCAGCTCCGCCGCAACCTGGAGGCCGTTCTTCTTGGGGAGCATCACGTCGAGGACCAGCAGGTCGTAGTCGTAGACGTGCGCCAGGGTCGTGCCCTCTTCGCCGTCGGGCGCGACGTCCACGGCGTAGCCCTCCTCGCGCAGGCCCTGCTCGATGAAGCCGGCGACTTTGCGATCGTCTTCCACGACAAGGATCTTCATGGCTCGGAGAGTACGACGCGGCCGTTGAACTGACTCTAAAGAATGGGTGAAGGAACCTTCATGGCGCCTCGGCCGGCCGCAGCGGCAGCGTCAGCGTGAAGGTCGCCCCCCGGCCCGGCGCACTCTGAACCGAGAGCCGGCCGCCCAACACGTCGGCCAGGCGGCGGGACACCGGTAACCCGAGCCCCGTTCCCAGCCCCGAATGCGGGTCAAAGCGCTCGAACGGCTCGAAGATGCGCGACTGCAGCTCCGGCGGGACGCCCGGGCCGTGGTCCACCACGCTGAAGGACACGCCGGAACCCACGGCCTCCGCCTGGACGGCCACCGTGTCCCCCTCCGGGCTGTGCCGGACCGCATTGGAGAGCAAGTTGACGAGGATCTGCTCCAGCCGCACGGGGTCCGTGCGCAGCGTCGCGGCGCCGTTGCGAGTCTGGCCCGTGAGGACGACGCGCTTGGCCTCGGCCGCGGGCCGGACCCCGGCCATGGCGCGTTGCACCGCGGCCTCGATTTCCACCTCGCGCCACACCGGTCGCACCTTGCCGGCGTCGAGCCGGGTGAGGTCGAGAAAATTGTTTAGCAGCGCGATAGCGTGCTCGGCACCCTCGTACACCTCCCGTGCCGCCTGGGCGGCGCCCTCCGGCGTCTTGCCGCGCACCAACCGCTCCGCCCAGCCGTACACGCCGGTGAGGGCGTTCCGGAGCTCGTGGTTGATCATCGCGAAGGACAGGTCGCGCTGGCGCTGCATCGCCCGGATCTGGCCGACGAGCCGTTGGCTCTCCTCGTGCAGCCGCGCGTTTCCCACGGCGACGGCGGCCTGCGTCGCGAGCAGTATGGTGATCGCTTCGTCTTCGCGGCTGAACTCCTTCGCGCCCACCTTGTCCGTGAGGTACAGGTTTCCAAACACTTCGCCGTGGCTCGCGATCGGGACGCCCAGGAACGATTTCATCGGAGGATGGTGGGGCGGGAAACCGTGTCGCTTCGGGTGGACGGCGATGTCGGGCGTGCGGATCGGTTTCCCCTCCCGGATGACGAACCCCAACAGGCCGCGCCCGCGCGGCGGGTCACCGATGCGCTCGCGCTCCGCCCGCGACAGCCCGGAGGTGACGAACTGGCTCAGAGATCCGCGGTCCGGGGCGAGGACCCCGAGGGCGGCGTAGCGGGCCCCGACCACCTCTCGCGCGGAGTCCACGACTTGCTGGAGCACCCGCTCGAGCGAGCGTTCCGAGAAGATCGCAACGCCCGCTGACAGGAGCTGCTCGAAGCGCCGCCGCACGCGCGATGCTTCCGCGTCGCCTCGCGGGGAAGGTCGGAGGGATGGCTTCTTCGGCAATCACACCTCGCTGAGATGCGGACCGCTGGCGAACTCTGAAGTCAGTATGAAGACGCGCCGTCGCGGAAGCTAGCGGCCTGTCGCGCCGCTCCGACAGGGGGTCCTCACGAGGCGTTCAGGTTTTCTTCAATTCAGCCGCTGTAAGATGCATCCATGCAGTTCCGCAAGATCCTCGTGGGCGTCAAGCCGGCATCGTCCGACAGGAGCGCGGTGCGGACGGCCGCCCGGCTGGCTGCGGCCGCCCAGGCGCACCTGGTAGTGCTGAGCGTAACCGACTCCCTCGGGAGGCTGAGCCAGCCCGAAGCAGCAGCCCGGCAGGTCGAGTCTGAGCTGGACGGGTTACTCGACGCGGGACAAGTGAGCTACCATGTCGCCGTCGGGCTTCCCGCCGTGGAGATCGCCCGCTGGTCCGATAGCCAGTGCGCCGACCTCATCGTGCTGGGCCGCGAGCCGGGGCCGTGCCCGCCGCAGGTGGACGGCGATTGCGTGGTCGCAGGGACCGTGCGCCGTGCTCGGGTGCCGTGCTTGGTCGTGCCCTCGAGCGAGCACGCGTTCCGTCGGATCCTGGCCGCTATTGACGGCGGCCCGGACTCGCCCGACATCCTGCGGGCCGCCGCCGCGATCGCCGGGCTCGTGCAGAGCGGGCTCGTCGCGCTGCAGGTGGAGCGCCCCCCCCAGGCCGGGGGCAAGCCTCCCTGGACCGGCGAGCCGCGCAGCCTGTTCGGCGATGACCGCGGCGCCGTCGCCGTCCTGCCGGCACCTGCGTGCTGCGAGGTCGTCGTCCGGCACGGGGACCCCGTGGCGCAGATCCTCCGCGCGGTGCGCGAGGAGGGCGTCGACCTCCTGGTCCACGGGCACCACCGGGGCGGGCCCAGGAACGGTCACGAGACGGGAAGTATCGCGGCCCGCCTGCTCGAGCGCGCTCCCTGCACCGTCCTCACGGTCCCGATCTGAGCGATGCTAGTGTAATTGTCCCAAAAGTTCTATGCATTATCATGGGGGGTCCCTACTCGGAGCCCCCCATGCCGCGTGGTCGCCCTCGGCAGTTCGCCCTTGCGCTCAGTGACACCGAACGCGCCCAGCTCGCCGCCCTCGCCAATTCTCGGGCGTTGGCGCATGGCCTCGTAGCGGCGGGCGCACATCATCCTGCGCTCCGTGGCCAGGGACCCAACACCACGATCGCGCGACGGCTCGGCGTGAGTGTGCCCCTCGTCGGGTATTGGCGCCGCCGCTACCGCGACGACGGCCTGGCGGGGTTGTACGACGCGCCCCGCAGCGGCCGCCCGCGCACCCATGACGACGACCAGGTCGCCCGGATGCTCCGGACGGTGCTCCAGTCCCGCCCCAAGGACGCGACCCATTGGACGGTGCGCAGCGTCGCGGCCCAGACCGCCATCAGCAAGAGCACGGTGCACCGCTATTTCGCGCTCTTTGGCGTGCAGCCCCACCGCACCAAGAGCTTCAAACTCTCGCCCGATCCCTTCTTCGTCGAGAATCGTCGGGCTCTATCTCAACCCGCCCGACCAAGCGCTGGTCCTCTGCGTCGACGAGAAGAGCCAGATCCAAGCCCTCGAGCGGACGCAACCGAATTTGCCGCTGGGCTTGGGGTACGTCGAAGGGGTGACGCACGACTACACGCGGCACGGGACCACGACGCTCTTCGCCGCCCTGGACATCAAGACCGGCGCCGTGTTCGGTCAGTGTAAGCGCCGCCACCGCCATCGGGAGCTCCTCGCGTTTCTCATCGACTTGGACGCGCAGGTGCCGGCCCAGCTCGATCTCCATCTCATTCTCTACAACTACGGCACGCACAAGCACCGGAAGGTGCGGGCGTGGCTCGCCCGGCATCCCCGCTTCCACCTGCACTTCACGCCGACCTATGCCTCCTGGCTCAACCAGGTCGGGCGCTGGTTCGCCCTCATTACGCAACGCGCCATCCGCCGCGGCTCCTTCCGCACGGTGCGCGAGTTGGTCGAGCGGATCGAACGGTTCATCAAGAGCTACAATGAAACGGCTCACCCCTTCCGCTGGACTGCCACCGCCGATAGCATCCTCGCAAAACTGGACCGACTTACGAAAAAAATTTCTGGGACTTCACACTAGTGCCGTTCCAACTATTTGTCCCCAGGGTTTCGATGCAGCATGCAGCGCGCAGTGCGAGTAGGGGCGCAGCGTGCTGCGCCCGTACACCGCGCCGCGACAAGTTGGAACGGCACTAGACCCTGGCCGTCGCGACCGCGCCGACGATGTGGCGTCGGCGCTGATCGTCTTCAGGTCCGTGCGCATCAGTTCAGAGACGTTCATGGCGAGCCTTTCTTTTCGTCCGCCCGGTGCGTTTCCGTGCCCTCGGCCGCGCCGGCGTCGTGGCGCCGCGTGGCGCGGGGATCACGAGCAGCGACGCCGGTAGCCGGTTCAGCAGCCGTTCCGTGACGCTGCCCACGATCAGCCGGTCCACCCATCCCTTCCCATGCGAGCCCACGACGACGACGTCCGCCGGCCAGCCGGCCGCCTCGGCCTCGATCATCTCAACCGCGGTGCCGCGCGGCGTCATCAGGTCGCTCTCCGCGACGTTCGCGAGGCGCACCGCCAGCCGCCGGAACGCGGTTACCGAGCGCCGGTAGAACTCCTCCCTGTCCAGCGTGACCGGCACGACGGTCGGGAACTTCGTCGGCTCCACCCGTGCATCACCCGCAGGCGCGCCCCGAGCAGCTTCGCAGGGCCATCGCGCTCGCGCGAAGAACGCTCAGGGTGGCACGCGACGCAACCGCCGGTGACGGAGGTGTGCGAATACGGTGGGTACGCAAACGTTCGCTCGGCGCACAGGCTTCCTAGTCCGTTCTAACCCTGCGCTAACGCTGCCTCGCGAGCGACTTTGCCGCTGCTTTGTCCGTCCAGCTCGTCGGCGGCGCGGGGATGGAGGGCGTGTGCGGCAGCGCGGTCGAGAAGCTGGAGTCGCTGCTGTTCGCGCGTCACGCGCCGAAGGGCGCTCCCATCAGTCTGACATTCTTCGATTGACCCCCCCGCCTCGAAAACCGGACCCGGTATCGGATGGGGCCGGCAACACATTACGGCGTCGCCGCCCCAGAGCGTTCTACGCGCGCGCGATAGCGTTCCCTAGCTGCGTGACCCGCGTTCTACGCGCGCGATAGTGTTCCGTCGCTGTGTGACCGGTGTTGGGTGCGGTCCCTTGCGGATCGGATCGAAGTGGAGCGCGCGGTGTGGGCCGTGCCCGGCGTCGCGGCGGTGGAAGTCGTGCTCACGGTGCGCAGCTGACGCCACCGTGATCCGCAAACTGCCGTCGGGCAAATATCGGCTGTACTCGGAGTCGAAGAACCCCAAGACCGGGAAGCGGCGCAATCTCGGCACGTTCCCGACGCGGGCGGCGGCCGAGCGGCACGAGCGCGAGGTGGAGTTCCTCAAGCGGCGCCGCACGACCTCGCGCTAGCGCTTCGGGCGCTCCTCCCCGTGGTTACGCCTGCGGTACGCCAGGACGGCGATGCCGGTGACGATGCAGAAGGCCGGCACCATGAGGATGACCATGCCGCTCATCAGCGCGCCCATGCTCATTGGAGTATGCCGGCGAGCTTAGGGCGCCGGAAGCCGCTGGTGCATCAGCCGGAGCGCGTCCGGCCAAAAATGATCCATCAGGACCAGGACGATGATCAGGGCGGGGATCAGGCTCCAGAACAGGCTCGGGCGCTCATACCTCAAGTGCATGAAGTACATCAGCCCCAGCCCGGCCTCGATGACCGCGAGGACGAGCAGTAGCCCCAGCAGGGTGCTGGCCCGAAGATGCGCCAGCGTGAGGGCCACTTCGGCGCCCACGATGAGCAGCAACCCGATCCAGACGACCACGTACAGCTGCATCCCCGGACTTTGCCGCGATTCCATGGCAGCCTCAGCGGACATTCATCAGGTAGACCAGCGGGAAGACGAACATCCAAACCAGATCGACGAAATGCCAATAGAGCCCGGTCGTCTCGACATGGCCAGCGTCGAGCCGTTCCCGCCGGAATCCGAGGGTAATGACCCCGATCACGACGACACCGGTGATCACGTGCAGCAGGTGTAGGCCGGTGATGCCGAAGAACGTGGCGCCGAAGAGGACCGGGCCGCCCATGGGATTGCGGAACAGTCGCCACCCTTGCCCGATCATGGCGGTCCACTCGCGCAGGTGCAACGCGGCGAACATGGTCCCGAGCAGCATAGTCACGCCCAGCCAGCGCAGGCTCGCGGACTTGCGGCCCGACTGGGCGGCGGTGACCGCACCCACCATGGTCAGGCTGCTCGTCAGCAGGACGACCGTCATCGTGATGCCGTTCGCGATGGTCGGCCAAAACGCAAACGGCCTCGTCCAGGCCGGATTGGCAACGCGAAGATAGCCGTAGGCGAACAGGATCGCGCCGAAGGTGACGGCGTCGGCGATGATGAACAGCCACATCGCCAGCTTCGGGGACGGAATGCCGTAGGGAGATCCCTCGATCAAGGCTCCCCGCCGTGCGCCCATGGTCATCGCGGATTCGCCCACGTCGCGCTCCTCCTCCCTGGACAGCCTACACCCGAATGGTCAGCAGCGCTAACAAATACACCCACAGCACATCCATGAAGTGCCAGTACAGCGTGGCCGCGCCGAGCGCCGTCCTCGGCACGGGGCCCGTGGCCTGCCGCAGGCGGTGCAGCACGTACAGCAACCCCACGAGGCCGCCCAGCAGGTGCAGGCCATGCAGCGCGGTGAAGAGATAGAAGAACGCGCTGCTGGGGCTCGTCGCCAGGAACAGTCCCTGCGCGGCGAGCTGGCGCCACGCCACGACTTGCCCCATCACGAACAGCAGTCCGAGGGTCAGCGTGAGATAGAGCTCGGCCAGGCGTTGCACCGGCGGGACGAGACTCCCCACTTGACCGGCGGCGGCGGTGATCCGCCGACGCGCCGACTCGAGGGTCAAGCTGCTCATCAGCAAGATCAGCGTGTTGAAGTAGAGAATCGGCGGCAGCTGAAAGTGCTGCCAATCCGGTGCGCCGCTCTGCCGCACCACCATGGCGCTGGTGAGCGCCGCGAACGACATGGAAATCGTCGCGATCCCCATCCACACGCCGGTCTCGGCCGCCTTCGACTCGGGCGGCTGGGTGGCCGTCGGCGGTGAGACCCTCGGCGGTGAGCTGGGGGGCGATGTGACCGTCAGCATGGCTGATCAGCGCGCCCGGCCGGTTCGGGCGCGGCCTGCATTACGTAATCGCCCGCCGGACCCTGGACGCCGTACTCGTTCGGGCCGCGATGCACGACCGGAGGCCGGCCGCCGAAATTGTCGAACGGGGGCGGCGAGGTCGTCGACCACTCGAGCGAGGTGGCCTCCCAGGGATTGTCCGGCGCCTTTGGCCCCCGGAATCGGCTCCGGATCAGGTTGAAAAGGAAGATCAGCTGGGCGGCGCCGGTGAACAGGGCGGCGATCGTGATGAACCGGTGCAGCGGGATCAGCGGCTTCAGGTAGTCGTCCGTGAACTCCGCGTAGCGGCGCACGTTGCCGGCGAGCCCGAGATAATGCATCGGCATGAAGACGCAGTACACGCCGATGAACGTCAGCCAAAAGTGCCACTTGCCCAGCGTCTCGTTCATCATGCGGCCGAACATCTTCGGCAACCAGAAATACGTCGCGGCAAAGATACCGAACATGGCGGCGACCCCCATCACGAAATGGAAGTGGCCGACCACGAAGTAGGTAGCGTGCAGGTAGGTGTCGATCGAGGGCTGCGCCAGGAGGAAGCCGCTGATCCCGCCGCTCACGAACACGGATACGAACCCCAGACAGAACAGCGCCGGGGTCGTGAACCGCAGCTTGGCACCGTAGATCGTGCCGATCCAGAGCATGGTCACGATCGCGGCGGGGATGGTGATGACCAGCGTGGGGACGGAAAACAGCACCGCGGAGAACGGGTTCATCCCGCTCACGAACATGTGGTGCCCCCACACCGTGTAGCTCAGGAAGGCGATCGCGATCAGACAGCCGATCAGGACGCGCGGCCCGAGCAACGGCTTCCGGGCGAAGACCGGGAGAATGTGGGAGACGATGCCGAAGCCCGGCAGGATCGCGATGTACACCTCGGGATGCCCGAAGAACCAGAAGAGATGTTGCCACAGGAGCGGCGACCCACCGGCATGCGGCTGCAGGCGATCGCTGATCACCAGCCCTGCGGGAATAAAGAAACTCGTGCCGGCCACCCGGTCGAGGATCAGCAGGATGCAGGCGGGCATCAAGACCGCGAACGCGATCAGCCCGATGACCGCGGTGATGAACCACGACCAGGTGGAGAAGGGCATGCGGGCCAGGGACATGCCCTTCGTCCGCAGGTCCAGCGTCGTGGCAATGAAGTTCAACGACCCGAGCAGCTGCGCGATGCAGAAGATGGCGATGGAGACCGCCCACAGCGTTTGGCCCAGCCCCTGGCCGGGACCGGCGTCCTTGCCGACGGCGCTGAGCGGGGCGTAGGCCGTCCACCCGGACAAGGCCGGTCCATCGTGGATGAAGAACGACGCGATCAGCACCAGAAACGCGACGAACGTCAGCCAGAAGGACGTCATGTTGATCCGTGGGAACGCCATGTCTTGCGCGCCAACCTGGATCGGCAGGAAGTAGTTGCCGAAGCCCGCAAACGGGGCGGTCGTCAGCACGAAAAACACCATGATCGTGCCGTGCATCGTCATCAGGGAGAGGTAATACTCCGGCGTGATCAGTCCGCCGGCGGCCCCGTTTGGAGACAGCTTCTCGAGCCCCGGAATGGGTTGCGTGGGCCACGCGAGATGCAGGCGCATCAGCCAAGACAGGACCATGCCGGTGCAGACGGCCACCAACGCCAGATCCAGGTACTGCTTCCCAATCACTTTGTGATCGAGACTGAAGACGTGCTTGCGGAGAAAGCCTTGAGGGGGGGCGTGGTGATGAACGACTGCTGGCGCCGCAGTGTCATGCATTTGCCGGCCTCATTGTTGTGCCGCCTTGCCCTTCAGCCACTGGTCGAATTGGTCTTGCCGCATGACCTCGACATACGCTCGCATGTTGTAATGTCCCAATCCGCAGAGCTGCGTGCACACGATCTCGTGCTTGCCCGTCTCGGTGGCCGTGAAATGGAGCGGGATGACGAGACCCGGAACAAAGTCCTGTTGGATGCGCAGCTCGGGCACATAGAACGCGTGATTGACGTCTTTGGCATGCAGGGTCAGTAGGATGGGCCGGTTGACCGGGATCGTCAGCGTGGGGACGACGATATCGTCCCGCGCCGTGGTATCGTTCGCCGGATCCAGCCCGAAGTAGTTCTCGGTTGCTTCATTGATCAGCTCCGGATGGCTCGAGCCAAACCTGCCGTCCGGGCCCGGATACCGGAAATAGAAGGCGAACTGCTCGGCCTGGACGTCGATCTGGAGCGAGTTCGGATCGGGCGGCGTCTGGTAGATGCTAGCCCACACCTTCGAGCCGACGAACGTGAGGGCCAGGATTTCGGCGCCCACCAGCACGATGGCCAGGACCACGATGGGGACGGCCCCCCCGGGGAATACCGTGATCTTCCGCCCCTCCCGCCGGTCGCCGGACTTCCACACGAACAAGGCCAGCGCCAGTTGCGACAGCACGAACAGGACCCCCGCGGCCACCATCGTCTCGACCAGCTGATGATCGATCCACGGCCCGTGGGCGGAGACATCGGCGGGGAGCCACCACACGCGCATGACGAAGATGGCGGTCGACACGACCGTGATGATCGTCAGGACGATGGCGAACAGCTTGCCCATCAGTACGGCGTAGCCTTAAAGACGAGGTGTATCGTCTTGGTCTCCGTACCGCTGATCGTCACCTCCTGGCTCTGGGTGCCGAATTGCTCGTGCCACGCCGTCACGGTGTACTTGCCCGGGGGGAGCCCCGTCAGGGTGAACCCACCATTCTCGTCCGTGACCGTGGAGTGAGCCGTCGTGAGGACCACGAAGTAGCCGTGCATCCACGGATGAATGTTGCACTTGACCGGGATGAACTCCGGCTGCTCGAACTTTGTGTGGATCGGCGGGGCCCCCTTCGGCTGCGACTTGTTCCACTCGGGATTCACCTTCGCGAGGGGGTGGATGTTGTGCGAGTTGGAATCGCTGTTGTAAATGTCGAGCGGCTGGTTCACCTGCAGCGCGACGACGTGGGGGATGTACTGGCATCCCTTCTGATCGTACCGCACCCCCGCGGCGGACGCCGCGGCGCCTTGATCGCCGGCCGAGATGTACACCACCACCCAGCGCAGCGCGTTCCCGGGGCCGGTCACGACGGCCTCGGTCGTGACGGGCGTCGCGTGCTGCTGCGCGCACGCCGGCTCTTTCGCCATGTCGATGGGCTTCGCCTTCGGCGGCGTACCCGTGTACGTCACCGTGCCGCTGATGGCGCCGGCGGCGGCCGCCGCACGCACCACGCCTGACCTCGCGAGCGCACCCAGCACCAGCACCGCCGTGGCCGGGATCAACATGGAGCGCGTTCGCATCGGAAGACCCCTTCTAGAAGGGACGGTTCCGGAGACTCACGGCGCACTCCCTCCCGGGCCGATAGGCTTAAGCTCTCCGGCGTGCGACGCCAGCCACGCCTTCCAGAGCGCGGCCTCTGGGGTCTTCAGTGGCTGCATCGTCCGGAGGAAGTGGACCAGATCCCAGGCCTCCGCCGGTTGGATATCGTCGACGAAGGAGGGCATGGGCGAGCCGTCCATCCCCGTCATGAAAATGCGGTACAGGTCCACGTTGGTAACGCCGCACATGAAGCGCGAACCGGTTGCGAAATCGTAGGCCCGGATCGGTAGCTCCTTGTTGTCGGTGAGCGTCGCGGACGACGGACCATCGGCGTGACCCTGAGGACCGTGGCACTTCCAGCATTCCATCCTCTGGTAGAGTTGCCGGCCGTGCAGAATGCTCTCAATCGTGAGACGCGGTTCGGGCGGAATCGTGATCGGCGTCCCCGGCTTGAGGGTCTTCCACTTGGGCGAGAACGTCTTGACGTACGCTACCAGGTCGGCCCGGTTCTGGCTCGTGAGCGGCAGCCACGGTGGCATGTTCGTGGTCACGAACCCCCGTGTCATCGAGGTGAAGAGATCCTCGTCCGTCGGCAGCGTGCCAGTGGGGGTCGAGCGGCACTTGAACACAGCGAGCGTGAAATCGCGGGGCTTGGGATCGATCCACGGCGCATTTTCGCCGGCGCCGTCACCGGCCGCGCCGTGACAGCCCGCACAGTAGCGTTGGTACAACTTCTCGCCCGCGGCCGCATGCCCGGTGAGCTTGCCGATATGCGCTTCCTGCGCTCCTGCCGCGGTCGCCCCGGCTGCGAATAGCGCCACACTGCAGCCCGAGGCGACTGCCATCCAGCGCGTGTGCGATCTCATCGGCGGCCTCCTCTCAGAAGGCGAAGTCGAAGGCGAGCAGCAGGCTGCGGCTCCACACCTTCGTCGCAGGGTCCAGGGCATCGACGCCGGAACCGTCCCCACTGAGGGGCGCCATTCCGGTCGTCCTCGTCATCGCGAATTCACCGTGCAGGGCCATCCCGTCACGGCTGAACATGAAGGGATAGTAGCGGACGCCGAGCGCGATCGCGTCGGCATCGCCGAACGTCTTGGGGGTCGCGGGATCGGCCTGCTTGGATATCCGCAGCAGCTCGTAGCGCCCCTGCACCAGCAGGCGGGGGTTCGCGACGTAATGGGCTTCGAGCATCGCCGTGTTCCACGCCGGCTTCTCCGGGCCTCCGCCCAGCGCCGTGTCGTCTTGCGCGTGGGAGACGAGAGGGATCAGCTCCAGGTTGCCGAGCCAGATCTGGGCCGTCGCTCCGATCCGAAGGAACGATTTGTTGTCCGTGCCGGTGCCGGGAATCGGCTCGCCGCCGCTCGCTTCGAAAGTGGTGGGACGGTGTCCCAGATAGCCGAACACGCCCACCCGCTGCGGTCCCAACCCGCCGCCCAAGGGAAAGGCCTGACTCAGCGCGAACATGGCGTCCATGCTCTTGCCGCCGGGCAACCCCGCCTCACCGTCGTCGGTTGTCAGCACGGACACGCTGTAGCGCGTGTAGCTGTTGGACGAGTGACCCGAGAACTCGGCGCCGATCTGGTTGTCTCCCAGGCCGAAGGCGTAGTTGTCGACGCTGCCCGCGGGCTCGTAGTGGTAGGCGTAGAGAAACCCGCCGTTGTTCGACAGCCAGGTGAACCGCTTCTCGGAGAACAGGTTGTCCAGCTCGAACTTGCCGACTCTCAGGTTGGCCCAGGGCGAGTGGCCCAGATTGTCGAAGCGGACGAAGGCCGCCTCGAGTCCGGCGGTGCCGTCGGCGTCCAGGGTCGTCACGAGGCCGAACGTGATGTCCTTGAGCAGGGTCCCGAGCATCAGAAAGTCGACGCCGGAGAGATCGAACCCGGTCTGCGTGATGGTCTTCTCGCTGGGCGCCGGGTCGATCGGCTGGTGCGTGGTGCTCTCGAGATGCCCCTGCGGCGTGGTGCGCAGGGCGAGCGGGAAGTAGGCGTTGTTCTGAAAGATGGGCGAGTCGCGATCGTTCCCCAGTTGGTAGCCTCGGTCCTTGAAGGCCTGGCCGAACGCGCTCAGCTCCGGCCAGGCGGTGTGGCAGGCCGAGCACGGCAGTCCGTACTTGCGCGCGAACGCCGGAATGGCCATTCGCGTGTGCACGTCGAGCGAGTATGCCGTGTAGGCTGGTTGGCGGCCAGTCACAACTGTGGCTGCGGCCACGCAGGCGCCGGTGAGGAACCACGACCAACGTGCGCCGCCCGTGCCCTTCAGGAACCACGTGATCATCTTCGCCTCCTGTCTGGCATGCAAAGAAGCGCGGCGCCTTCCTTAGACGACCGGCGTGGAGTGCTTCCGAATCGAAACGGTACCCCGCGAGTGTGCCTTGTCAAGATTTTGTGCGGCGCGTGCCTTCATCGTTTCTTCACGCTGTCGCAACGCTCGGTCTCCACTAGACCAACTCAGTAGGGCGTAGCCCGAAATACGAAATTGATCCTCTTGGTCTCGCCGCCGTCTATGATCACGTCCTGGCTCTGCGTTCCGAATCGTTCATGCCACGCAGTAACGGTGTACTTGCCCGGCGGGAGCCCCCCCAAGCTGAACCCCCCGTCGCGGCCCGTCACCGCAGAGTGAGAGGTATTAACAACCGCAAAGTAGCTATGCATCCACGGATGTTCGTCGCACTTGACTGCAATGAACTCGGGCTTCGCAAACGCCGCGTGCACTACCATCCCAGGCAATTGCGCTCTATTCCATCCACGATTCGCCGTCGCGACCGCCTGGATGTTGTGCGTGGTTTGGTCACCGTTATAGATGTCGATCGGCTGGTTCGGCTGCACGACGCTAATGTGCGGGATATACTGGCACCCCTTCTGATCCACCCGGACCGCCTGCGTATCTATAGAAGACGCCTCATCGCCGGCCGAGATGTACACAACAACGTGTCGGAGCGTCTTTCCGGCGCCGGTTACGACGGTTTCGGTCATCACCGGCGTCGCGTGTTGGGCCGCACAGGATGGCTCTTTGGCCATGTCAATGGCTTTCATCTGCGGAGGCGTGCCCGTGTACGTCACGTTACCGCTGACGGTGCCGGAACCCGCGGGTGGCGCCGCCAGCACCATCACTGCTGACCGCACCAGCATCATGATGGCTACAACCGCGATGTACCGTGTTCGCATCGGAAGACCCTGCTTTCTCGGAAATGGATTCGTAAGAATCACTGTCCAGCCCACCTCCGGTGGGCTCAAACTGTCTGGCATCCCACAGACGAATAGTCGCCTCCCGCCAATGAAGCGAGCGTGAAGGGCGCGTGAGGCAATCGTGCGAATCCCTGCGGAGAGGAAGACGGGGGCGGCAGGCGCTCGCGGCGAGCTGGAGCTGACGTCGTTCTAGCACGCACCGTGACAAACCGTGCGGCCGCGGCGAGCGCCGCCGGCGCGACTTCCGACAGGTCCACCGCTGCCAGGACCCGTTCGACGGACCGCGCGGACGGGCCGGCGACGAGCACCGGAGCGTCGAGCGTGCGGATCAGATAGTGCGCCGTGCTGCCACCGAACCCGCGCGCGAGCAGGCCGTGGTGCTTCCCGCTCAGGACGACGAGCTCGGCACCGCCGCCCGCGGTCACGGTCTCGCGCAGGACCAGCGCCGCCCGCCCGATGCGGACTTCCAGGTTCTCCAGGAGGTGCCGCGGCACGGCGTCACGCAGCGCGATCTCGAGTTGGCGCCGCGCATCGTCCGTCAGGTCGCGGGCCAGCGGGGCCGAGTACACGGGCACCTGCGCCAGGCTCGCCGCCGCCCACACGTCCGGCGCCGCATGGACGAGGCGGCAGGGCGCTCGCGCGGCGTCCGCGATCCGCCATCCGAGCGCGGCCGCCCGCACCGACTCCGGCGACCCGTCCACTCCCACGATGACGGGTTTCCGCGACATCCGACGCCTCCTCGTGATCAGCCGATGGAAAGCTCGCCGGGAGGGATGAAGAGCGGCTGAAACACGTTGTAGGCAAGCTTTCGTGCAACGAAAACCGCCGCCCTTGCGTCTTACAGACGTCACGAGGCCAGTGCCAGCCAGACAGGAGTCCCCGATGACAACCCGGATCGCAATTCGGAGCGTGGCGTTCGGCGCGTTGCTCGCCGGGTGCACGGCCGCTCCGCAGCCCCCCGTCCCCATGGTGGGAGCGCCAGGCGACGTCCAAGCCCTCGCCGGAGTGTGGGAGGGATCCTACTCGAGCGCCGCCACCGGCCGCAGCGGCAGCATCTCCTTCACCCTGACCCCGAGCGGCGACAGCGCCTTCGGCGACGTGATCATGATCCCGCGCGGCTGGGGCCGCCCGCTCCGGGCCTGGGACCGGACGGAACAGGGCGGCGTCGCGGGAGCGCGGCCCTCCAGCCAGGTCCTGACGATCAACTTCGTGCGCGTAGCGGCCGGCCGCGTGAACGGCACGCTCGCGCCCTACGCCGACCCCGAGACCGGTGCCAAGCTGTTCACCCGGTTCGAGGGCAAGCTCGACCGCGAGAGCATCGAAGGAACCTACACGACCACCGCTCTTGGATCGGCCACGTCGCAGAGCGGGGAGTGGAAGGTG
>DASPXO010000174.1:0-6392 GCA_035637235.1 Gemmatimonadales bacterium
CAACTACCCATGGAGCGAGCGCTATCAGCCCGTGAGCTACAGCATCGCGCGCAGCCGCTCGGGGACTGCGCCCGAGTTCGCCGACATGGTGAGCCGCTGCCGGGCGGCCGGCGTGGACATCATCGTGGACGCCGTGATCAACCACATGACCAACTACCCGAGCCCCGGCGTGGGGAGCAACGGCACGGCGTACACCAAGTACAGCTACCCTGGCCTGTACGCGTCGGGCGACTTCCACCCAGCGTGCACCGTCACGAACTACCAGAGCGCGGCGAACGTCCAGGACTGCGAGCTGCTCTCACTGCCCGACTTGAACACCGGCCTGGCCTCGGTGCGGCAGACGATCGCCGAGTACCTGATCATGCTCGCCCGGCTGGGCGTTGCGGGATTCCGCGTCGACGCGGCCAAGCACATCCAGCAGGTGGAGCTGGACGACGTCTTGGCCCGCGTGAACGCGACCCTCGCCGGCGAGGGACGACCGTTGCCGTACGTATTTCTCGAGGTCATCGGCGGAGCGGGCGAAGCGCTGTCGGTGCGCGACTACTTCGGCGAGGGGTACGCCTCGGGCGGCGCCGCCGACGTCACCGAATTCACGTTCGTCGGCGTCGGCGACAAGTTCCGGGGGCTGGGCGGACAGCACATCTCGCAGCTCAATCCCAGCGGCACGGCCGGGAACCAGTTTTCCGAGACGGCGTGGGGACTGATGCCGTCCAACAAGGCCGTGGTCTTCCTCCAGAACCACGACACGCAGCACCAGTGCGGCATCAGCTATCGCGACGGCGACGTCTTCCGCGTCGCGAACGTGTGGATGCTCGCGCAGCCCTACGGCTATCCGTCGATCCTGTCGAGCTACGCGTTCGACTGTCCGGCGGGGAACGCGATGGGTCCGCCGTCCGACGCCGGCGGGAACACCAACGACGTGACGTGCGCGTCGAGCCTCGAGACGGCGACGATCGGCCAGTGGGTGTGCGAGCACCGCGACCCCTCGGTCCGGAACATGGTGAGCTTCCGCCGCGTCGTCGCGGGCACCGACTTGAACCACTGGTGGGACGACGGCTCGAACGCGCTCGCCTTCTCGCGCGGCGACAAGGGCTTCGTGGCGATCAATCGCGAGAGCGTCGCCGTGGCGGCCACGGTCGCCACGGGAATGCCGCCCGGAACGTACCGCGACCTTCTGACCGGCACCTCGGTCGTCGTGGACGCCAGCGGCGCAGTCCAGCTCCTCCTGCAATCGAATTCGGCGATCGCGATCGACGCCGCGAGCCGGCTGTCTCCGTGAGGCGAACGGCTTCGGTCGCGCTCTGCGCGGCGCTGGCGGCGACCCAGACGCCAGCGCCGCCACCCGCCTGGACCCGCGGCGGCGTTTGCTACGAGGTGTTCGTCCGTTCCTTCTACGACTCGAACGGCGACGGGATCGGCGACCTGAACGGCTTGATCCAAAAGCTCGACTACATCAACGACGGGAATCCGGCCTCGCGGACCGACCTCGACGCCTCGTGCATCTGGCTCATGCCCGTGGCCGCGTCGCCCAGCTATCACGGTTACGACGTGAGCGACTACTACAAGGTCGAGCCCGCCTACGGCACGAACGACGACTTCAAGCGCCTCATGCAGGAAGCGCATCGCCGCGGGATCGCGGTGCTGGTGGACATGGTGCTGAACCACACCTCGAGCGAGAACCCGTGGTTCCAGGCGGCGCTGCGTGATACCACGTCGCCCTATCGCAAGTGGTACCGCTTCTCGCCGACGCCGTTGGGGAAGGGTCCCTGGGGCGGAGCGGCGTGGCACAAGTCGCCGGTACGGGACGAGTACTACTACGGGGTGTTCTGGAGCGGGATGCCGGACCCCGACTACCACACGCCCGCGGTGCGAGAGGAAATGAAGCGGATCGCCGCGTTCTGGCTCCGCGACATGGGCGTGGACGGCTTCCGCCTGGACGCGGTGCCGTACCTCGTTGAGGAGGGAGACTGCCTCTCGGGTTGCGCCGGCACGCATGCGTTCCTGCGCGAGTACGCAGCGTACGTCCGCACCATCAAGAGCGACGCCTACACCGTCGGCGAAGTGTGGGACAACATCGGCGCCGTCCTGCCGTACTACCCGGATCAGCTGACCGCGTACTTCGCCTTCGAGCTGTCGGACGCGCTCCTGACGGCGGTTCACACCGGCTCGGCGGCAGGACTATTCGCGGGGTTCGTCCGGCTGCAAGACACGATGCCCGCGTACCGCTGGGCGCCCTTTCTAAGGAACCACGATCAGACCCGCACGCTGACCGTGCTGGGGGGCGACGTCGCCCGGGCCAAGCTCGCGGCGACGCTCCTGCTCACGCTGCCGGGACTCCCCTTCATCTATTACGGCGAGGAGATCGGGATGACGGGGGACAAGCCGGACCCGCGGCTGCGCACGCCGATGCAGTGGAGTCCCAGTCCCGGCGTGGGCTTCACCACCGCCACGCCTTGGGAGGCGCCGCAGCCGGACTCGATGACGACGAACGTCGCGGTGGAGGATACGGACCCCGGGTCGCTCCTCAACCTCTACCGGCGGCTGATCCACCTGCGCAGGGAGAACGAGCAACTGGCGACGGGCATGCTGGTGCCGCTCTCTACCAGCAGCTCCCAGGTCGCCGCTTACCTCCGCAGCGCGCGCGACCACTCCGTGCTCGTGGTGGCAAACCTCGGCGCCGCGCCGGTCTCCGACGCCTCAATTGGCTCCGGGGAGGGCGTGCTGCCGCCCGGTAGGTACACGCCGCGGAACCTGCTCGGCGGTGCAAATGGCGCGACGCTGGACGTGAGCCGGGACGGCCATATTCGGGACTACGTACCGGTTCCAGGCACGATCGGGCCGCGGGAGAGCCGTGTGCTCGACCTCGTGCGCCGGTAGTTGCTCCGTCTGAACTGCCTGCTCGCGGCCTCGCTCGGCGTCGCGGTCCCTGCGGCGCACGCGCAGCTTGCGACCGGCGCCGCGCCCGCGCCCGCCAGCCGGGCCGTTTACCTCGATGACCAGGGCGTGGTGCGGTGGCGGGATGACCGGCAGGAGGTCACCCTCTTCGGCGCGAACTACGTGCTACCCACCGCGTCCGACTACCGCGCGGCCGGTTACCTCCACGCCGATCGCAAGAGAATGATCGATGAAGACATG
The DNA here is from genome assembly GCA_035637235.1 of Gemmatimonadales bacterium. GTDB lineage: Bacteria > Gemmatimonadota > Gemmatimonadetes > Gemmatimonadales > GWC2-71-9 > DASUAL01. The sequence continues at coordinate 3,136 of DASPXO010000174.1, forward strand.
GCGCAGTTCGCCCGCATGGGCTGGGACGGCCTGCGGCTGACGTTCTGGGGCGATTGGGAGGCTTCCGACAGCGCCGGCAACCTGATCGCCAACGACCATCTGGACCTGCAGGACTACCTCATCGCCCGCGCGCGGGAGCGCGGCATCTACATGCTCTTCAGCCCGATCCAGCTCTACGGCTCGAACTGGCCGGACGCGTTGCAAGACAGCTCGGCGCCGGGCTTCGGCCGGCGCTTCGGGAAGGCGCGCATGGGCACCGACCCGGCCGCCCTCGCGGCGCAGGTGAATTACCTGCGCCAGATCCTGGATCACGTGAATCCCTACACGGGGGTGGCGCTCAAGGACGAGCCGGCCATCCTCTTCATCGAGCTGGTGAACGAGCCGTGGCATCACCCCGAGGACCTCCAGGGCTCGATCCGCTACATCAACGCGCTCACCGACGCGGTGCGCAGCACGGGGTGCACCAAGCTCGTTTTCTACAACGTGAGTCAGGACTTCAGGATCGCCGAGGCGATCCGGCGTAGCCGGGCGCAGGGCGTGACCTTCGGCTGGTATCCCACGGGCCTGAACTCCGGCCACGAGCTGGACGGCAACCACCTCCGCACGGTCGACACGTTCCCCGACATGCTGCGCCCGGAGCTGGCCCACATGCCGCGCATCGTCTACGAGTTCGACAGCCCCGATCTGCGCACCGGCACCATGTATCCTGCCATGGCGCGGACGTTCCGCGCCGTGGGCGCGCAGTTCGCCGCCATGTTTGCCTACGACATGTTGCGGACCGCCTCGCGCAACCTCGGCTGGCAAACGCACTACGTGAACCTGGTCTACACGCCGCGCAAGGCGATGAGCGCGATCATCGCGGCCGAGGCCATGCACCGTCTGCCCCGCTTGCGCTCGTATGGCCCCTATCCGCAGAACACGCGGTTCGGTGACTTCCACGTTTCCTACGACGGCGACCTGGGCGAGCTGGTCGCGCGCGACGCCTTGCTGTACGCCGGCTCGACGCGCGCCACGCCCCCGGACCCGGCCGCGCTGCGTCGCATCGCCGGCTACGGTTCGTCGCCTGCGGCGACTTACGAAGGGGAGGGCATCTACTTCCTGGACAAGGTGCGCCGGGGCGTCTGGCGCCTCGAGGTCTACCCCGACGCCGTGCCTGTGCACGACCCGTTCGAGCCGCCCAGCCCCGACAAGATCGTGACGCGTGCGATCAGCCGCGCCTGGCCCATGACGGTCGCACTGCCGGACCTCGGCACGTCCTTCACCGTGCAGCCGATCACGGCAGGCAACCCGCGAACCGAGCGGGCAGTGGTCGGCCGATTCACGGTCACGCCCGGCGTCTACGTGCTGAGCGTTGCCGGGCCGGTGGTCGTTGCCACCCTGCCGGCATACGTAGGCTATGTAGGCTTGGCTGAGTACCACGCGCCTCCGCCCGATTCGCTGCCGCCCCCCCCGTCGGTCCAGTCGCTGGCCGCGCCCGAATACCTCGCGGGGCGTGACGCCGACTTGCGCGCCCGCATTGTCGATCGGACTCCGCCCGATTCGGCCACGCTCTTCATCCGGCCGGCGGCCGGAGGGTTCTACCGCGGCTACGCCATGCGACCCGCGGGCGGTTACGAGTACGCCGCCTCTGTTCAGGCAGCGGCCCTCCGGGAGGGGCCGTACGAGTTCGTGATCACGGTCTTCCGCGGGGGCTCGGGCGTAACGTACCCCGGCGACCTGCCCCTGAAGCCGACGGACTGGAACTACTACGGCAGGGCGTCATGGATGCTCGACGTGGTCGGCCCGCGGACCCCGCTGCGCCTGTTCACCCCCGGCGCGGATGCCGCGCGACTCGCCTTCAGCCGCATCGGCGACGCGGGACGCCGCGGGCTCTTCCGTCTGGCGCTATCCGGAGTCACGGGCCAGCCGGTATTCCACTTCGAGCTGCCCATGAACGCGAGCGGTGGTGGCCCGGCGGACTACACGGCGTCCCTGGTGATCAGGGACCGGATCAGGGCGCGGCAGGAGACGCTGGGCGGGGCCGATACACTGCGCGTACGGCTGCGTGGCCTCGGTTCCCACCAGATCCTGCACGTCACGCTGATGGAGGACGACGGCACCAGCTGGAGCACGGCGGTCCCCGTGGACAGCACCTGGACCGAGCGGTCGCTGCCGCTCGCAGCCTTCACTCTCGGCCGTGGCGTCCTGCTCCCGCAGGGCTTCCCCGGCGAGTGGAGCTACTGGGTGGGACCCGCGGCCGGCCGGGGCGGCAGCGCAGACCGCCCGCGGCTCGATCGGCTGGAGCGGCTGCAACTTTCGCTGCGGCGCGAGGAAGGCGTCGCGGTCACGCCGGGCAGCTACGGCGTGGAGGTGGAGTCGATCACGCTGGGCTCCACCCGCCGCGTCAGGTGACGAGTCGCCCCTACTTCGTCTTGATGCCCACCATGCCCACCATGGTGCTCCCGTCATCGAGGGTCACAGTGACCTGGTGTATCCCGGGCCGCCAGGTGTCGGTGCTCAGGTTGAAGACGTACTTATCGACGTCGTAGCGGAAACCGACCCCCTGGTTCGGCGAAGCGGCGGCGACGATCTCGTCGAGCGGCCCCGAGATCGGGGTGGCCATCAGAATCACCCGGATCGTCCCCCGGGCGATGCTCACGGGCGTCAAACCGTCCGGATAGAAGAGCTGGAACTTCACCGGAATCGTGGAGCCGAGCTGGTACACCTTGATTGCGGGCAGCGACCGCGTGATCGGCGGCAGCAGGGTGTGACCCACCGCCGTGTTGTAGAATACGGCGATCCGGGCGCTCGTACTGGCTGCGGTGTAATTCGCGGCGTCGGCCGGCAGGAAGGTCGCCGAGACCGTCTGCGTGCCCGGCTCCAAGACCGCGCCCGGACCCGGCGTGTAGGTGAACGCGCCGGCGAGGCCGGCGCCGCCCACTCCCGTTGCCGTGGCATCGAGGCTGGCGGCGCTCAGCGGCGTCCCATACACCATCGTGCTGGGCGGGCTGTTCCACACGAGGAGCGGGGTCGCCTTCCCGATCGCGAACGTCTGCGCCACCGGAGCGGCGGCGGCATAGGTCCCGTCCCCCGGCTGCGTCGCGGTAACCGAACAACTGCCCGCGCCCGTGATCGTGACGGTGCTCCCGGCGATCGTGCAGTGATCGCCACTCCCCACAGTGTAGCTTACGGGCAACCCGGAGCTGGCGGTGGCGCTCAGGCTGAACGGGGGATCGCCAAAGTTGCGAACCGACAGTGGATCGAAGCTGATCGTCTGG
>DASPXO010000175.1:0-3061 GCA_035637235.1 Gemmatimonadales bacterium
CAGCCCCGAGCCCACCACGACGATGTGGTACTTCAGCTTGTTCGCGGGATTCACCAGCTTGATCTCGGCGCGGTGCCGCTCCCATTTTTGCTGGAGCGGACCCCCGGGGATTCGGGAACGCAACTCCATGATCAGCGCAGCGCCCCGGCGAGCACCGCCGCCGGGATCGAGATGTACGCGCCCGCGATCAGCACCGCGATCGCCGCGGCAACCCCTCTCCGCCACCCGCCGGTGGGGGGGCGGTTGAGCCCCAACGTCTGCCAGGCGCTCCACACGCCGTGGTACAGGTGCAGCCCCAGCACGACCATCGCGGCGACGTACGCCGCGGCCACCGGCCACGCCCGGAAGCTCGCCACGACGTTGTGGTACACGTCGCCCGGGACGAAGCTCGGGTTCACGGCGCCGAACGTAAAATCGAGCAGATGGTAGATCACGTAGAGGAAGATGAGCGCGCCGCCCCAGCGCATCGTGCGGGCGGCGTAGGTGGTCTCGATCGGCTCGAGCCGGTTGTAGCCGACCGGACGGGCCCGCCAGCTGGCGCGCGCCGTCGTGATCGCCGCCCAGATGTGGGCGGCCACCGAGCCGAGCAGGATGATGCGGACGATCCAGAGGAGCTGCCCGCGCCCCAGGAACGGCGCGCCGAAGGTGCGCAAGCCCTCCGCGTAGGCGTTGAAGTGCTCGGGTCCCTGGAACACCTTCAGGTTGCCGAGCAGGTGCCCGACGACGAACATGAAGAGGATCACGCCCGTGACGGCCATGACGATCTTTTGGCCGATCAGCGAGCGCGCCGGTGCCCGGCTCGGCGTGACGGGGGGAGACGCTGGAACGGCGAGAGGCTGGCTCATGGGACGGTGAGATGATACCTGAACTCCGGGCGTGCAAGCAAGGAGGAGCGTGCCATGGCGATGCAATCTTCCATCATCGTTTCAACCACGTTCGACGTGGCGGGGCGCCGCATCCGGGAGTACCGGGGCGTGGTCCGGGGAATCACGGTCCGCGCGCCGACGATTTCTCAGGGAATCCTCGGCGGGCTGAAGAGCATCATCGGCGGACAGATCGGCGCCTACACCGAGATGTGCGAGCAAGCACGCCAGACTGCCTACGACCTGATGATCGAGCACGCCCGGGAGCTGGGTGCCAACGCGGTGATTGGAATGAGCTTCGACGCGTCGGAAGTGGCGAGCAGGGCGTCGGCGACGGAGGTCCTGTGCTACGGCACCGCGGTCGTGCTCGACTAACGGCGCTGCGTTTCTGATGGATAGACGGCAGTTCATGCGCACTGCGGCGTACGGGGGCCTCGCGCTGCTCGACCTCCCACGCGGCTTCCAGGACCCCGACTGGAAGAGCTGGCGCGTCGATGGCGCGCGGGTGAACCAGCACCTCGCCGATCTCTCCCGCTTCGGCCGGAATCCGCAAGGCGGCGTGAGCCGAGTCGCGTTCAGCCAGGCCGACACCGAGGGCCGGACGTTCGCGATGGATCTGATGCGCCAGGCGGGGCTCGACGCGGGCGTCGACCCCGCCGGGAACATCGTCGGCGCCCGCCCGGGCTCGCAGCCGGGCGCGCTCCCGATTCTGGTCGGCTCCCACATCGACTCTGTCCCCGAGGGCGGGAACTACGACGGCGACGTCGGCTCCCTGGCGGCGATCGAGGTGGCGCAGACGCTGGGCGAGCGGCGCTACCGCAACCGCCACCCGCTGCACGCGGTGATCTGGTGCGACGAGGAAAGCGGCCTCACCGGCAGCCGCGGCTTCATCGGCGACCTGCCGGAAGAGGAACTGCGCCGGCCGGGCCGCGACGGCGTGCCGCTGGCGGACAAGATCAAGCGCATCGGCGGCGATCCCGACCGGATCGCCGCAGCGCGTCACGGGCCCGGCAGCGTGGCGGCGTACGTCGAGCTGCACATCGAACAGGGCGCCATTCTGGAAGAGAAGGGCCTGCAGATCGGCATCGTGGAGGGGATCGTCGGGATCCACCACTACGACGTGACGATTCGCGGGTTCGCGAACCACGCGGGCACCACGCCGATGGACCGCCGCCGGAACGCGCTGCTCGCTGCGGCGGAGCTGGTGCTCGTCGTGGATCGGGTAGTCCGGTCCGTGCCCGGACGTCAGGTGGGCACGGTAGGCCGGCTCATCGTGAAGCCGGGCGCGCCGAACGTCATTCCGGGCGAGGTGGATCTCACCGTCGAGCTGCGTGATCTGTCCGCGGAAAGGATCGAATCGCTGTGGAGCCGTATCCACACCGAGGCGCAGGAGATCGCGCGGACGCGCGACGTGACGCTGGACTACGTGTTGCAGCATACCAACGCGCCCGCCCTCTCCGATCCGAAGCTGCGGGCGGTGATCGCGGACGCCGCCGGGGGGCTCGGGCTGTCGAGCCAGCTCATGCCGAGCGGCGCGGGACACGACGCGCAGGACCTGGCGCGGATCTGTCCCATGGGAATGATCTTCGTGCCGTCGGTGAAAGGGATCAGCCACTCGCCGCTCGAGTTCACGCGGCCCGAGGACGTGACGAACGGCGCGAACGTGCTGCTGCAGACCATCGTGCGGCTGGACCGGCAATAAGAAACCCGAGGAGCTGACCCCTCGGGTTTCTCGGCGCAGCGAAACTGGCTGCGGAGACCTCGCAAGTGCCTGTAGAGTACGTATGGATCGCCGTCTTGGCAAGTGCGCCCGGTGCGGCGGTGCTGGTGGTGGGATTCGAACCCACAAGGGCTTTCGCCCAGAGACTTGCGAGGTCTCTGCGTTTACCAGTTTCGCCACACCGGCACCATGCCGGTTACGAACCCTGGCAATCCCGAAGGCCTAGACGCAAGACCCGACAAGCGCTACCGTGCCGCGAACCGCATCCTATATAGCGACAAGGCCATGACCGACGTCACCATTCGCACGCAGCCCGAAGCGCTTTCGCGCCGACAGCCCGCCGTGGTCCCGCAGCCCGCCGCCCGGCCGAGGGTAGTGATCGTCGGGGCGGGGTTCGGAGGCTTGCGCGCCGCGCGCGCCCTGCGCAAGGCGCCGGTGGACGTCGTACTGCTCGACCGGCACAACTACCATCTGTTCC
>DASPXO010000176.1:0-5781 GCA_035637235.1 Gemmatimonadales bacterium
GTGTCCCTGCACGTCTTCGATGGCCGACCGGTTGGCACGGGCATCGGCTTCGGCGATGGCAAGCGTGACCGCGACGCGACGGCGAACTGGAACCGGACGGACAGCGGCATCGACTGGCTGGTCCGCCTGACCGAGCGCGCCCGCTTCCGCGTGGCCGTGAGCTACGCGACCGCCAGGGCGCAGGCGGGGACGGGGGGGACGGGGGGCGGGGGCACGTTCGAGATCGCGTTCGGTGGACAGAAGCTAAGCGGTCGCGTCCAGCCCACGGAGAATGCGACGACATTCACGACGGCCGACGTCGGTGAGATCACACTCGAGCCGGGCACGTTCACCATCGCGATCCGGCCGACCAGTATCGCGGGCGAGGAGCTGATGCGGCTGCGCCGACTCCAGCTGACACCCGTTCCTTCCGCTCCACATCTCGATGGACGGTGACCATGAAGACCAATCCATGTCACTATCTGTTGCTTTCGGTGCTCCTGGCGATGGGGATGACGGGGGCGTCTGCTCGAGAGGCTCCGGCTCAATCGGTGAGCGGGACGGTGACCGACTCCGTAAGCGGACGGCCCGTGCCTTTGGTGAATGTGACAGTCAAGGGTACGAACCAGAGGACCGCTTCCAATTCCGCGGGACGCTACACGTTGAGCGTGCCGTCACTGCAGGATACCCTGCTGTTCTCCCTGATCGGCTACAAGGCCCAGCAAGTCCCGATTGACGAACGAACCGAGATCGACGTTCAACTGGCGGTGCTGCCCGTCGAGGTCGAAGCATTGGTCGTCACAGGCTATCGGGTGCAGGACCGGCGCACGGTGACGGGGTCGGTTGCTTCGGTAAACAGCGCGGACTTTGCGGACGTGCCGGCGGACAACCTGTCCAACGCGCTGGCGGGGCGGTTGGCCGGCGCGACGATCACGCAGAATGCGGGGACGCCGGGGCGTGAGTCCAGCATCCGTGTCCGCGCGGTCGGTACCTTCAACAACTCCAATCCGCTGTACGTGATCGACGGGATCGTCAGCGACAAGTTTGCCTTTGACGGACTCAGCTCGCAGGAAGTGGAAACCATTTCCGTTCTGAAGGACGGAGCCACGGCCGCGTTGTACGGCGCTCGCGCCGCGAACGGCGTCATCCTGGTGACGACCAGGCGGGGATCGGTGAAACCGACGGAGTTCGTCTACACCGTCACCGTGGGAGCGCAGGACGCCCCCCGAATCCCGCCCACCCTCGACGCGTATCGGCACGCCCAGACGATCAACGACTATTTGAGCTACAACGGCTTTCCCACGAGCGACGCCCGCTACTACACGGCCGACGAGCTCGACTACCTGCAGACGCATTCGTCGGACTGGATCGGCGACCTGTGGCGCACCCCGCTGGACGTGCACCACTCCCTGAATATCTCCGGGGGGACGGACGGCGTGAGGTACTTCCTGGGCGGCTCGTACCTCGACGAGACGGGCTCGTTCGACAACCTCTCGTTCGGGCGAACGACGGCACGCGCCAATCTCGACATCGACCTCACCAGTCACTTGAGAGCGTCGGTGGACTTCAACGGCGCACGCCAGAACCGCCACGGCCCGAGCTGGGCCGTCGGCGATTGGGGTCAAGAGGATCTGTACAAGGCGCTCGCGCTCAGGACGCGCATGGTGCCCCCCTACGTCGACGGACTACCGGTGGGCAACTGGGTGGAATGGCATCCGGGCGTGGTGATCTCGAACACGTCGGGATACGACCGGCGGCAATGGTCGCAGCTCGATTTCCGTGGCCGCCTGGACTATGAGGTGCCCTGGGTTTCCGGACTGACCGGGAGCCTGGCCTACTATAAGGGATTCGTCCAGTCGTACGAAAAGCAGTTCAACCTGCCGTACGACATGACGCTCTTCAATACGTGGGGGACGCACAACCACTTGCTGGGAACCGAGGTCGTCGGTACCAGGCCGCGGGCTGCCGAAGAGTTCCTGCTGACGAAGAATTCCCCGTTCGACGAATATCAGCTCAACGCGCAGCTGACCTATAAGCACGCCTTTGGACGCCACGCCGTGGACGCGCTGCTCGTCTATGAGCAGGCCGCGAGCGACACGGGGTGGGTCCAGAGCCAGCGTGACAACTTCCTCTCCTCGGGGATAGACCAGTACGTCGCGGGCAGCACGGCCCCCGAGGATCAACGCGTGGACGGCCGAGAGGCGCAGAACGCGAGACTGTCCTATGTCGGGTCGGTCGCGTACAGCTATGCCGACCGCTTCTATCTCCAGGGCTCGTTCCGCTATGACGGGTCGGTGATCTTCGCGCCCGGCCACCGCTGGGGGCTCTTCCCCTCCGTCTCCGCGGGCTGGCGCCTCACCGAAGAGCCGTTCTTCAAGGTGCCGTTCCTCAACGAGCTGAAACTGCGGGCATCCTATGGCGTGGTCGGCAACGATGATGTCGGGAGCTTTCAGTGGCTCCAGAAATACGTGTTCCAGCCCGGCGCCATTTTCGACAGTGCCACCACCGGCGTCGTTCCGGGGACGCTCGCGAACCCGATCATCACGTGGGAGAAGGCCCAGTCGTACAACGTCGGTCTCGACTCGAGGCTCTGGGACCGGATCGGCCTGACGTTCGATCTGTTCTATCGCCGGACGTACGACATCCTGGGCGATCGCGAGGAGGCGATTCCCAGCACCTTCGGGGCCGCCCTCCCGGACGAGAACTACCAGGAGATCCACTCGCGCGGCTTCGAGGTCGAGCTGGGGTACTCGGGCGGATCCGCCGAGCGTGGGAACAACGTCAAGTACTACCTGCGGGGCAATCTCGGGTACGCCACGAACAAGATCGTCACGTTGAACGAGGCCCGGAACCTTCCGGACTATCAGAAACGCCTCGGTCGCACCACGGCACCTTCCAGCGCGTGCTTCGGGTACATCGCCGCGGGGATCATCCGCACGCAGGCGGACCTGGACGCCCTTCCCGCCGGTTACACGATCAACGGCGTCCCGGCCCGGTTGGGGATGCTGAACCATGAGGATCTGCGCGGTCCACGGATCACCCAACCGGATGGTACGGTCGTGAATGGCCCACCGGATGGAAAGATCACGGACGACGATCGAGCCTGGATGTGTGATCACGACACCCCGCCGATCACCTATGGCCTCAGTGTCGGCGCATCGTGGAAGGGGCTGAGCCTCGATGCGTTGTTCTCGGGCGCCGCCGGCAACAAGCTGTTGATGCACGCCGACGGGCGGTCCATTCAGGGTCGGGCGGAAGAGTCGTCTTACGGCTTCTGGGCGGACCACTGGACACCCGACAACCCCGACGCGGCGTATCCCGGATACTTCGGCACCGGTTACAAGACGACCTACCCCGTCTCCACGTTCTGGCTGCGCGATGGCTCGTTCCTGCGCTTGAAGAACCTGACCGCGTCGTATGGAGTGCCCCAACGCATCGCGCGCGTGCTCGGACTCGCGAGCGCCAGGATCTATCTCACGGGCACGAACCTGTTCTTGGTCAGAGACCACGTGGGCGATTGGGGATTCGATCCGGAAATGCACAACATTCGGGCGTATCCCTTGATGCGGACCTTCACGCTGGGCATGACCGCCTCGCTCGAGAAGAGCCTCCAATGACGACCGCCAGAGCAACCGCACTCGCCGCCTTGAGCCTCGCGCTCGGCGGCTGCAACAGCATCCTCGACTTGAAGGACCTGACGGCCATCAATGAAGCGGACGTGTGGAAATCCCCGGCGTTGGCCGAGGCCTATGTCAGCCACATCTACCTGGACAATCTGCCCGGCTGGTCCACCGGAGATGCGACTACGTCGGATGAATCCCCCGGGGGCACGGCCTACATGTACGGGCAGCTCACCGAAAACTCGGTCGGCTATTGGCAAGACACGGTGCCGTACCGACAGATCCGGCGTATCAATATTCTCCTTGCCGAAATCGACGGCGGGACCCTCGACACAGCCCTCGTCAAGAAACTGAAGGGCGAAGCCTACTTCTTCCGGGCCTGGCGATACTGGGAGCTGGTCAAGCGATACGGCGGCGTCCCACTCGTGCTCCGGCCGCAGGCGCTGACCGACAATCTCTTGGTGCCGCGCACCCGCACGTCGGAGTGTGTGGCGCAGATCATATCGGATCTCGACAGCGCCGTCGCCCTCCTCCCCGCCGTCAGCGTCGGAGCGGGTAATGACGGCCACGTCCACCAGGGCACGGCCCTGGCCGTCAAAGGACGGGTCTTGTTGTACTACGCGAGCCCGCAGTTCAACCGTACCGACGACATGACGCGGTGGCAGAACGCCTACGACGCCAATCACGCAGCCCGGGACTACCTCGCGGGCCACGGGTTCGGCCTGTATCCGGAGTTCGAGAAGGTGTGGTTCGTGGAGATGAACCGCGAGGCCGTGTTCGTGCGCCGCTACCAATTCCCCGGCTCGCGCGTCGAGCAGAACGGCCAGGAAATCGGCGCGGTGCATCGCTGGGCGGCCGCCACGCGTCCCCTGGACGAATCCCAGAACGCCACGGGGGCCAATCGGCCGACGTTGGAGATGGTCAACGCATTTCCCATGCGGGACGGCCGGCCGATCGCGAACAACCCCGCGTACGACTCCCTGTACTTCTGGAAGAGCCGCGATCCTCGTTTTTACGCCACGATCGCCTACAACGGCGCCGGGTGGCCCCTGTCCGGCAAGACGGGCCGCCGCCAGTGGACCTACGTCGGCGGCGAGACCAACAATCCGACGCCGACGGGCTTCTACGCGCGCAAAGCCGTGGATCCGAGCCAGGACGCGCTCGGCGCGTTCAACGGACAAACCCAATGGATCGAGATTCGCTACGCGGAAGTCCTGCTGAATCTCGCCGAGGCCGCGAACGCCATTGGGAACACCCAGGAGGCGTACGACCAGATCATCGCGCTCCGGGCGCGGGCGGGCATCGATCCCGGAACGGGGCTGTATGGCCTGGACCCCGGGATGACCCGACAGCAGATGCAGGATGCCATCATGCTGGAGCGACGGATCGAATTCGCGTTTGAAGCGAAGCGCTTCTGGGACTTGAGGCGGAACATGCTGTTCGAGTCGCAGCTCAATGGCACGCGCCGGCACCGCGTGACGATCGCCTTGAAGGTGCCCGTGGCCGACTGGCTGCTCGTGCGAGACACCGTGGATCTCGACTCGAAGTATCCGGACTACTTCGACACCCAGGTCAAGCTGCTCGACACGCAGTTCGACATCAACTGGCAGCCGAACTACTACTTCTTTGCCATTCCCCCGAGCCAACGACAGACGAACGGCAACCTGGAACAGACCATGGGGTGGGCGGGAGGCACGTTCGATCCGCTGCAATAACGACCCGCGCCCCGAGGCTTCGGCATTTGTGCTCCCGGCGTGAGTTCCTCGCCGCCGCGCTGGCCGCACCCGTGCTGCACCCCGCCTGGCAGCGCGCGGATCGGCTGAGTGCGTCGCTCCGCGTTTCAGCCGGTCCGGCCGATGCCGTAGTCGTGTCCAGTCCGGACGGCCGCGTCGAATTCCAGCTCGCCTGGCGCGACCGGCCGCGGCTGACCTATCGCGTGGCGTTCCGCGGCCGCCCCGTGCTGGAAGACTCGAGCGTCGCCCTCCTCGTGGACGGCGTCGATCTGGGGCAAGGTATCGAGGCAGGCAGGGTCGAGTCTTACCACACGAGCGAGCATTACGCGTGGCGCGGGGTGCATTCCGAGGCGATCAACCGGTTCAAGGGTGCGAGGATCGCGCTCCGGCACGGCGCGAGCGCCACCGACTACCTGGTCGAGGTGCGCGTGTTCGACGACGGGATCGGC
>DASPXO010000177.1:0-7159 GCA_035637235.1 Gemmatimonadales bacterium
CGGGGGAGTCGTTCACGTACGAGTTTCCGGCCCGGCCGTACGGCATGCACCTCTACCACTGCCACGCGACGCCGCTGAAGAAGCACATCCACAAGGGTCTGTACGGCGCGTTCATCATCGATCCGAAGGAGCCGCGGCCACCTGCCCGCGAGCTCGTGATGGTCATGAACGGCTACGACACCGACGGTGACGGCGGCAACAACTTCTACACAGTCAACGGCCGCAGCTTCTACTACGCCCGCTACCCGATCGCGGTCAAGCGCTCCGAGCGCGTCCGCATCTACCTGGCGAACCTGACGGAGTTCGACCTCGTCAACTCCTTCCACCTCCACGGCGAGTTCTTCCGCTATCAGCCGACCGGCACCGGCGAGCACTGGGAGTACACCGACACGGTCGTGCAGTGCCAGGGGCAGCGCGGCGTGCTCGAGATCGAGTTCGCGAACAGCGGCCTGTTCATGTTCCACGCCCACCAGTCGGAGTTCGCCGAGCTCGGCTGGATGGGGCTGTTCGATGTGCGCGCCGGCGAGAGCGTCGTGGCGTGAACCGGACCCGCCCCTGGCTCTGGTTCGCCCTCCCCCTCGTCCTCCTGGGCGCCCTCTCGCTCGTCGTCACCCGGAGCGGTCTGCTCTCGACCCTCGCACGCGGCGTGCCCCCGGTCGAGGAGCTGACCGTGGACCGGGTGCGGCTCACCCCCGGCCACATGGTGCTGACGGTCGTGAACGGGGGTCCCGACCCGGTCACGGTCGCGCAGGTGATGGTGGACGAGGCGTTCTGGCGTTTCACGATGACCCCGGCTCCCATCGTGGCACGCCTCGGCCGGGCGACGATCGACATTCCATATCCCTGGGTCGTCGGCGAGCCGCACCACGTGAAGCTCGTGTCGGCCAACGGCATCACGTTCGACCACGAGATTCCCGTCGCGACCGAGACGCCGGCGGTCGACCTGAGCTCGCTCCTCGCGTTCACGCTCGTAGGGGTGTACGTCGGCGTCCTGCCCGTGGCGATCGGGCTGCTCTGGCTGCCGTTCCTCCGGCAGCTGGAGCGTCGCTGGCTCCACTTCGCGCTGGCGCTCACCGCCGGTCTGCTGATCTTCCTGGTGGCCGACGCGCTGCACGAGGCGCTCGAGGCCGCGGAGCGGGTGGCGGGGGCGTTTCAGGGAACCGGCCTCGTCGTGCTGGCCACGCTCGGGATGTGGCTCATCCTCCAGGCATTCTCGGGGCGCGGGAAACGGGGTACGGGGAACGAGGCGCCGGAACGCCTCCGACTCGCGTTCCTCATCGCCCTCGGGATCGGGCTGCACAATCTCGGGGAGGGCCTCGCCATCGGCGCAGCGTACGCCCAGGGCGCGGTCACGCTCGGCGCATTCCTCATCGTGGGCTTCATGCTCCACAACACGACGGAGGGTCTCGGCATCGTGGCCCCGATCGCTCAGGACCGGCCGGGGCTTCGCACGCTGGCGCTCGCAGGGCTCCTCGCCGGGGGTCCTACCGTCGTCGGTGCGTGGGTCGGGGGGCTCGCCTACTCGTCGCTGCTCGGTGCGCTGTGCCTCGGCGTCGGCGCCGGCGCGATCCTCCAGGTGCTGGGGGTCTTGCACCGGCTGGTGGCGCGCGAGACCATGGGCGGGTTGTGGACCCCGCTCAACGCGCTCGGCGTCGTCGCCGGTCTGGTGCTGATGTACGGCACCGGACTGCTGGTGGCGCGTTGAGCGCGAGCCGGGTCGTCAGGTCGCTTGGGGTCGCGCTGGCCACCGTGGCCGCCGTGACGCCGCGGGGGGGCGCCCAGGAGCCGCAGGACCCGCCCATCGCCGACAACAGCTTTTTGATCGAGGAGGCCTACAATCAGGAGCCCGGCGTCGTGCAGCACATCAGCGCCTTCCAGCTGTTCCGCGGCGCCGACGCGTGGATCTACACCTTCACCCAGGAATGGCCCCTCTCCGGCCGGACGAGTCAGCTGAGCTTCACGCTGCCGGTGCAGCGGACGTCGGACGGCCCGTCGGCCGCGACGGGCCTCGGCGACGTCGCCCTCAACTACCGCTATCAGCTGGCCGGGGCGGACCGGCTGTCCGTCGCACCGCGGCTCTCCCTGCTCCTGCCGACCGGTCGCTCCCGGGCGGATCTTGGTGCCGGCGCGCTTGGCGTCCAGGCGAACGTCCCCCTCAGCCTCGTCGTCGCGAGGACGGTCGTCACGCACTGGAACGCCGGCGCGACGGTGACTCCGTCCGCCAAGAACGCCCTTGGCGCGGAAGCCACGACGGTCGGCTACAACCTCGGCGCGAGCGTGGTGTGGCTGGTGCGTCCCTCCTTCAACGTCCTGCTCGAGGTCGCGTGGACGCGATCAGAGACGGTGGCGGGTTCCGGCGCCACGACCTGGAGCGAAGGCCTCATGCTGAGTCCCGGCATCCGCTGGGCGCACAACCTCTCCCGCGGGCTGCAGGTCGTGCCGGGAATCGCCCTTCCGATAGCGGTCGGCCCGAGCACGGGTGAGGACGCGGTGTTCCTCTACCTGAGCTTCGAGCATCCGTTTCGAAGCGCGCAACGGTGACGCCCGGCTCGCCCCCGCTGCGCCGCCCGACCGAGGCACCGGCGTCCCCGGCCCCCGTCTTGGGGTCCCACCCGGAGCCGGGATGGCGCCGTCCGCGCCTCGCGCCGAGTCTCGCCGAGGTCTATCGCACTGTTCCCGTGCCGGAGGGGCCTTGGTGGCGGAAGGCCCTGGCGTTCGCGGGCCCCGGCTACCTCGTCGCCGTCGGCTACATGGATCCGGGCAACTGGGCCACGGATCTCGCGGGCGGATCGAAGTTCGGGTACGCGCTGCTCTCCGTCATCCTCATCTCCAACTTGCTGGCGATCCTGCTCCAGGGGCTCGCCTCGAAGCTCGGGATCGTCACGGGGCGGGATCTCGCCCAGGCGTGCCGGGACCACTACTCACGGCCGGCGTCCATCGGACTGTGGGTGATCTGCGAGATCGCGATCGCCGCGTGCGACCTGGCGGAGGTGATCGGGTCGGCGATCGCGCTCAACCTCCTCTTCCGGATCCCGCTCCCGTGGGGCATCGCGATCACGGCGCTCGACGTTCTGGTCGTGCTGTTCCTGCAGCACAAGGGCTTCCGCCTGCTCGAGGCGCTGGTCGTGACCCTGATCGCGACGATCGCGGGCTGCTTCCTCTTCGAGATCATCCTCTCGCGCCCCGACCTCCGCGCGGTCGTGACGGGTTTCGCTCCAGACCCCTCGATCCTGCAGGACCGCGACAAACTGTACATCGCGATCGGGATCCTGGGCGCAACCGTGATGCCCCACAACCTGTACCTGCACTCCTCCGTGGTGCAGACCCGGCGTTACGAGGAGACCCGTGCGGGGAAGCGCGTGGCGGTGCGGTACGCCTTCATCGATTCGACGATCGCGCTGTCCTGCGCCCTGTTCATCAACGCGGCGATCCTGATCGTCGCGGCCGCCACCTTCCACACCTCGGGTCACGCAGAGGTCGCGGAGATCCAGGACGCCTACAAGCTGCTGACGCCGCTCCTGGGAGTCGCCGGGGCGAGCGCCGTGTTCGCCCTCGCGCTGCTCGCGTCGGGGCAGAACTCGACCCTCACGGGGACGCTCGCCGGTCAGATCGTGATGGAAGGGTTCTTGAACATCCGGATCCGCCCCTGGCTCCGCCGGCTCATCACCCGGCTCATCGCGATTGTGCCCGCGGCGCTCACTGCTATCTTCTTCGGGGAGAGCGGTACCGCCCGGCTCCTGATCCTCAGCCAGGTGATCCTCAGCCTGCAGCTGTCCTTCGCGGTTTTCCCGCTCGTCCGGTTCACGTCGGACCGGGCGAAGATGGGCGAGTTCGTGAACCCCCGGTGGCTGAAGGCGCTCGCCTATGGCGTGGCGTTCGCGATCGCCGGGTTCAACGCCTGGCTCTTGGTCCAGACCCTGGGGAGCTGGCTCGGCTGATGTACGCGCGGATCCTCGTCCCGCTCGAAAACTCCCCCGCCGATGAGACCATCCTCGCCCACGTACGCGACCTGGCGCACCGCCTCGGCGCCTCCGTCGTGCTGGTCCACGTGGCCGACGGCTGGGTCGCCCGCAACATCAAGCAGCTCGACCTCCGGGAATCCGAGGAGATGCGGGCAGACCGGGCCTACCTGGATGACACGAGCGCCCGACTCGCGGCCCAGGGCCTGGACGTCGACGCGGTGCTCGCCGCGGGCGACCCCGCGAAGGAGATCGCCGCGGCCGCGGAGCGCGAGGGCTGCGACATGATCGCGATGGCCACCCACGGCCACCGGTTGCTGGAAGATGTGGTAAAGGGCAGCACGGCCACGGCGTTACGGCACGCGACGAAGATTCCGATCCTGATGGTGAGGGCGGAGAAGACATAAAAGGCGTGGAAAAGGAACAAGGGACCACGTCGTCTTTTCACGTCTCTCTTTACGTGCTCCTCGCCTGCTCCAACGCCCTCAGGATCGCCGACAACCGCCGGTCTCTCGCTTCCCGCAGTTCGTCCACCTTGCCTTCATATGCCTGCTCGATGCTGTGGATGAGCTCGCGCTGCTGTTCGGGCTCCAGTTTCCGCCAGCTGGCGAGCTCGCCCCACCAGCCTTCGAAGCTCGCGAGCAATCGCTGCAGGAACAGCAGCACGCCACCATCACCCGCCGCGAGGTGGTAGGTGAGGTGCGGGCCCGCCGCGGCCCAGCCGAGCGCGGGTCCGAGCGACACCGCACGGTCCAGCTCATCCACGCTGATCGCGCCGCTCAGCACGAGGTCGATGCACTCGCGCCACATCGCCGCGGCGATGCGCCCGACGACGTAGCCCGGGACCGGCTTCTTGAGGAGGATGGGCATACGGCCGAGCGCGCGCAGGTAGTCCTGGGCGCGGGTCACGGCGGCGGGCGTGGTGCGGTCGCCCGGGACGAGCTCGACCAGGGGAATGAGCTCCGGCGGGTTGAGCGGGTGCGCGACGAGACACAGGTCCTGCCGCCGGCAGCGGGCGAACAGGTCGTGGGGTGGGATCCCCCCGGACGAGCTGGTCCTCAACGCGTCCGGGGCCGCCAAGGCCTCGATCTGTTCGAACAGCTTCTGTTTGGCGATCAGGTCCTCGCTGATCGCCTCGATCACCCAGTCGGCGTCCTGCACCGCCTGGAGCAGGCTCCGCCCCTGGTGGAACTCGAGCAAGCCGCGCTCCACGATCCCCTGCGTCGCGCGCGCCAGCGCCACCAACGCCCGCGCCCGCCGCGGCACCTCGATCGCGGCCCGCTCGAGCTCGCTCGCGTTGGCGTCGAAGATCGTGACCGGCCAGCCCGCGGAGGCGCATAGCGCCGCCCACCCACAGCCGATGTCTCCCGTGCCGATCACGGCAGCCTTGCCAGGCAGCGCGGTCACGCCGTGGCCCTCTCTTCGGCGATCGGCGCGGCGGGCGCGCGCGTCGCCCAGCGGAACACCCGCTCCGCCACGAGGGCGTGCACGGGCTCCATGTCGACGCGGGTCGCGACCCGGACCAGCGCGCCGCCGGGATCGACCCGGGTGTGACCGCGGTGCTGCCCCACGTCGCAATCCACCACGAGCCGGCGCTCCTCGAACCCGAGCACTGCAGGGCGGAGCAAAGCGGCGATGGGCAGCACGTCGTTCACGATGCAGCCGTCCAGCCCCTCGGCCTGCCGGTGGAAGTCGACGTAGAAGCGCAGGGCCTCCTTCATCCACCGCGCCAGGGGCGAGCTCGAGTGCTGCAGCCGGGTCAGCTCCTGCGGGCCGAACACCGCTTCGCGTGTCACGTCGAGCCCCACCATCTCCGTCGGCAGCTGGGCGCGGAGCACGATGTCGAGCGCCTCCGGGTCGCACCACGCGTTGAACTCGGAGAACGGGGTCGTGTTGCCCTTGGCCGCGATGTTGCCCACCATCGCGATGTGCCGCGCCACCTTCGCGCGGACCAGGTCCGGCTCCCGCCGCAGGGCGAGCGCTAGGCTCGTGACCGGTCCGAGCGTCACCAGCGTGACCCGGTCCGGCTGCTCGGCGAGCAGCCGGTCGAGCGACTTCACCCAGTCGAGAATGACGCCCGCGGGCGGCAGCTCGGCGTACCCCAGTCCCGACTCCCCGTGCGTCTCGTGCGCCACGGTGAGCGCGCGCTTGAGCGGCCGGCGCGCGCCGATCGCGAGCTTCGCGCGAGCCCCCGCCCGCCGCAGGATCTCGACGGCGTTCCGATACGCGTTCTCCACGAGGGTGTTGCCGTATGAGACCGAGATGCCCCGGATGTCCAGCTCCGGCGACCCGAGCGCGAGCAGCAGGGCCAGCATGTCGTCGATGCCGGGATCGGTATCGATAACCAGAGGGAGCGGCGAGCGCGGGGTCACTGCTAAAGGCTAGGGCGCGCCCACCTCGTTTGCAATAGTCTCGCGCAACGCGCGGAATTCGTCCGCCCCGCCGAAGCCGAACAGCCGCTCGATGATGCGCCCGCGGCGGTCGAGCAGCACGGAGTAGGGGAGGCCGCGGTAATGGTAGGTCTGCTTCATGCGGCCACCGCCCACGAGGATCGGGAACGGCGGCCGGAACAGGAGCGCGAACGCGCGCATCTTCCCCCGGTCCACGTCGTCCGAGATCGCCGCGATCTCGAACTGGGTGCGGTCGAAGTCGTGGTACAGCTGCGTCATGTGCGGGAACTCCTCGCGGCAGGGATCGCACCAGGACGCCCAGAAGTTCACGAGGGTCACCTTGCCCACGAAACCCGCCAGGCGGACGGTATCTCCCGTCAGGTCGGGGAGCGCGAACGCGGGCGCAAACGGCTCGCGCCCGCGAGGCGTCGCGCCGGCGAGCAGCGAGTCGGCGTCGAGCGGGACGATCTCCCCCCGCGCGTCCAGCGCCACCGCGGTCTCGCGCGGCCCGAGATGGCGCGTCGCGAGAATCGCCCCCGTGGCCGTGTCGAACACGTCCACGCGGAGCTTCGCCGCCGCGGAGTCGTCGGCACCGAGCGCGTAGAGCCGGCCGTCCGGAGCGAGCACGAGCGCGACGTTCACCAGCGCCTTGCGCAGTTCGAGCCTTCCCCCCTTCTGGGGCAGGAACTCCGGATCGGACTCGCGCCGGAACAGCCCGCGGCGGGTGGCCCAGCGCAGCGCCCCGCCGGGCGCGTACTTGCGGATCTCGTCCTGCACGAGCGGCGCGAAGTACACCGCGCCGTCCGGTCC
>DASPXO010000178.1:0-2109 GCA_035637235.1 Gemmatimonadales bacterium
CTCGCCTACAACATCATGTTCGGCCCCGACTACACGCTCGGCGCCTGCCCCGGCTGCACCAACGTGGGCGACGGGCTCGACGGCTCGCTCGTCCACCTGAACCACCGCGACGTGACGCTGCTCTGTTTCTCGCGGGCGCCGATCGAGCGGCTAACCGCCTACAAGCGGCGGATGGGTTGGCAGTTCCCCTACGTCTCCACCTACAACACCGACTTCGCCTTCGACTTCGGCCTTGCGATGACCGAGGAGCAGGCCCAGCAGATTCCCGAGGTCAAGGAGATGATCGACACCCCGCCCGACTGGCTCCAGGAGTGGTCGGGCCAGGTCGGGGCCGAGCTCAAGGACGGGCTGCGTGAGGGCCCGAGCTGGATTGCGTTCGCGCGCGAGAATGGGACCGTCTACCACACCTACACGGTGATGGCGCCCGACCCGTTCGTCGCGCCGTACTACAGCTTCCTGCTCGAGCGAACGCCGAAAGCCCAACCCGCCGAGCCCCGCACTTGGCGGAAGGACGAGTACCCGGACTGACGCCGATCGGGTTGGTTCGCGGCTCATAACCCGGCGCTGCCGTCGGGAGGGGGCTCGAGTTCGGTTTCGCGCCTCACCGCCGCCGAGCTGTTCGTTGGCGTCCCGGAACCGCAAGAAGTAACACGGAAACGCAACGATGAAGCTAGCAGCGGCGCGGCGGAGCGAGTGCCTATGCTCCTGGGCCATGGCTGAGGTCGTCCTTTTCCACCACGCGCTGGGACTCACCGACCCCGTCCGCAGTTTCGCCGCCGCGTTGCGCGACGCCGGCCACACCGTGCACACGCCCGACCTCTACGACGGCCGGACGTTCGACACGATCGAGAACGGTATGGCCCATTCCGAGGAGATCGGCGGGTCGATGGCGATCGTCGACCGTGCCCGCGTGGCCGTCGAGTCGCTACCGAGCGAGGTCGTCTACGTCGGCTTCTCCCTCGGCGTACTCCCGGCGCAGTCGCTCGCCCAGACGCGGCCGGGCGCGCGCGGCGCGGTGCTCTGCTACTCCGCCCTGCCTCTCGGCCAGTGGGGCGACAACTGGCCGGCGACCTGGCCGGAAGGCGTGCGGCTGCAGCTGCACATCCTCGAAGGCGACGAGGACTTCGAGTTCGCGCAGGGGCTCGCCGCGACCGTGCCCGGAGCGGAGCTCTTCGTCTATCCCGGCACCGAGCACTATTTCGCCGAGCACGACGACCAGGCGGCCGCGCTGCTCACGCAACGCGTGCTCGCGTTCCTCGGCTAGGCCGTCGCCGGGAAGGCCGACGGAGCCCGGGCTCAAGGTCGGCGACAACCTCGAGGGGGTTCGCACCCGCTATCCCGGGCTGACGTGCGGGGGCGCCGTCGGGAGACATCGGCAGGTATCCCTACTACGGGACGATTGCCCGGGCGATGCCCGCGTGACAACTAAGGGCGTGACGTGACGATTCCGGCTCTGGCCGCGGCTGGTTTACTTCTTTACCGGTGCGTCCTGAAGACCTCTATGAGCTCAGCTGGGTTTCCGACCCTCGGGTCGCACCCGACGGTCGCACCGTCGCGGTCGTCGGGTGGCGGGTCCAACGGGAGGCAAACGACTATACAAGCGCGATCTGGCTCGTGCCCATAGACGGCTCCTCGCCTCCACGCCGGTTCACCTCAGGCGAGAAACAGGACCTAGCCCCGCGCTGGTCGCCCGACGGGAGCATGCTCGCCTTCGCCTCGAACCGGGAACGCAAGGCGAAGCAGCTGTACGTGATTCCAACCGCCGGTGGCGAGGGCCGTCGGCTCACCGACCTCGATGAGGACGTGACCGAGCCCGTCTGGTCGCCGGATGGGACGCGACTGGCCTTCTCGGCCCGGCTCCGCGACCCGGCGTACGAGGAGGAGGACGACAAGCGGCGGCGACCTCGCAGGTTTGCCCGTCTGCAGTACAAGCTCGACGACGAGGGGTGGATCGGGGACCGACGTCGACACATCTTCACGGTGCCCGCGGACGGGTCGGGGCCGCCCGCGCAGCTGACGCATGGTGACTACGAGGACCAGTACCCGGCATGGTCGCCGGACGGGAGGCGGATCGCTTTCGCCTCTGCGCGGCAGGAAGATTGGGACACC
>DASPXO010000179.1:0-27254 GCA_035637235.1 Gemmatimonadales bacterium
CGATCTTCACGACGCCGAATCCGACCCCGTACAGGAAGCTCATGCCCGCGAGCGGGAACGGCATCTCGAAGATCGTGACGGCGACCGCGACCGCCGTCCCGGCGCCGGCGATCGCGCACCAGTGCGGTCTCACCCTCAGCCCGGCCAGCAAGCCGAACAGCACCAGGATCGGTAGCGCCGCCACGAGAGTGGACAGGATCCAGTTGTGCAGCGGGTCGTACACCTGGGTCCACGCCATTGCTCACTCCTTTCTTAGACGCGGGGGATCTCGTCCTTGGCCCGCAGGCGTTCAGAAGATTGCGATGAGCTGCGCGACGACCTCATTGCCCGTGGACACCGGCCGTTCCGACTTGAGGATCCCGTTCACCAAGAGGCGGATGCTCTCCCCTCGCGACAAGAAGGTAACGCCCACGGTGGTGTACGTGAGGCGACTCTCCGTCGTCGCAGCACCGGTCGTGCGCGCTTCGCGCAGGCGCTCCCACTTCAGCACCGGTTGGAGCCAGGGCGCCGTCTTGCAGGACGCCAGGACGTAGCCGCCGCTCGCGTCCGTGCTGGTGCCGGTGCCGAGCGGCCCGCGGCGCGCGAGAAACTCAGCTTCCACGATCGCCCCGTGCCCCATCCAGCGCCCGTCGGCCCCCCAGCGGTGGTCGCCGCCCTGCCCCAGGTACTTGACCGAGAGCCCGAGCCGCGCGAGCGGGAACATGGTCACGCGGCCCATGGCCATCTCGCGCCCGTCCGAGTTGACCAGACGGTTCGGGCCCTCGCCGTTGACCACCGCCCCGGTGACCGTCACGGCATGCGCCAGCGCGACCTGGCCGAGCAGGCCGATGTCACGCCGCGTCGCGTGGCGATCCACCGCCTGGGAGCGGTTCGCCGTCTGCAGCAGCGAGAAGGAGGTGAGAAATTCGAGCGAGAAGGGCGTCTTGAACTGGCCGACGATGAGCGCCGGGTGCACCGAGCGTGCGCCACCCGCGGGCTCGGGCGGCACGAGCTGGACGTACGCATCCGTCAACACGATGGCGGGCACCGTGTCGCCGCTCGCGCGCCCCGTAGCCGCGTCGTCCACCTGGAGGCGCAGCGCCGCGAATGGGGCCGGCGAGACGTGCACCGTCAGGCGGGCCCGGTTCACGACGAACGTGACGGTATCGCGTCGGACGGTCGCCCGCGCGCTCACGTACCCACCGAAGCGAAGGTCGTGCGTCAGGGCGTGGAGATCGAGCACCGGGGACGGGGCGAGCGGATACTGGGCGGCGAGCGGCGCAGCGAGCGGCATGAGGCCGGCCAGCACGAACGTGGGACGCACGGTCATGAGGAGATCTCCACCAGGCTTCGGCGGTCGATGAAACCACCGCTCACCACGGGTCCGGCTTGCCGGCGTCCGGAAGGAACAGGCTGCGCCCGAAGCGGGCCTTGCCGAACGCGCCGATCAGCGCCTGGGTGGCGGGGGCGACGAAGAAATCGGCGAGCGCCTTGCCGCCCGCGACGTTGATACGCGGCGAGGTGCGCGGGTTCAGCTCCAGCACGTGGTAGACGTTGAAGAGTGCGGGGTCGCCCTCGACCAGCGGGATGACGTGGAGCTTGCTGCGCCAGGTGAGGTAGGTGGCGATATCGGTGAGCGCGTAGCCCCGCTTCTCGTCGGCCGCCTGGAGCGTCTCGCCCATTCCCTGCCCCATCTCCACGTACGACGGGCCCGGCGCCGGGATGGCGAGCCCCGCCTTCTTCCACAGCTCCTTTTCGCGCTTGTGGGTCCCGGACTCATCGCCGCGCGATACGAACACCGCGTGGCGCTCGGCGATCTGGCGAAGCGCGGCCGCAGCGTCGCTCATGCCGCGCACGCCCGCGGGGTCGTCTGCGGGTCCCACGATCAGAAACTCGTTGTGCATCACCAGGCGGCGGGCCACGTAGTAGCCGCTGTCCGCGAGCACCCGCTCGGCCTCGGGCGCGTGCGCGAGCACGACGTCGGCGTCGCCCCGGCGGCCGAGCGCGAGCGCCTGCCCGCTCCCCACGGCGACCACCTTGACGCGGTATCCGGTCTGGCGCTCGAACAGGGGCAGGATGGAATCGAGCAATCCCGCGTCACGCGTGGACGTGGTCGTGGCGAGCAGGATGACGCGACTCTGGGCCGCGAGCGGCGTCGCCGCAAGCGCCAGCAGCGCCGCCGCGAGCCGGACGGCGGGCGCGAGCCGGGGTCTCGAGCGCGGCTGACCCCGGGCCGGAACCCCGGGGCGTCGCCCCGGGGTCAGCCGCGCCTCGGAACGATCAACCCGGGGCACCGCCCCGGGGTCAGCCAAACACCAGTCCGTCGGTTCCTTAGAACCCCGGGGCACCGCCCCGGGGTCAGCCGCTTCTAGGAGCGCACTCTCCGTGCCGAGACGGGGGGGTTGTCGACTCTCCGCCGCGGGCAATCGGGATCCTAGAACCGGATCTGCACGAGCGGCGTCAGCTCGCGCTGCATGGTGCGGATGCTGACCTGCGCGGCGAGGTTCTCGGCGACCGTCCGGTAGGCCGCGGCGAACGGCGACGCCGGGTCGAGGACGACCGGCCGCCCCGCGTCGGAGCTGGTGCGAATGGCGGTCGCGAGCGGGATCTCCCCGAGAAACGGGAGTTGCAGCCGCTCGGCCGCCTTGCGGGTCCCACCCGAACCGAAGATTTCGTCCCGCGAGCCGCAATGCGGGCACGCGTACCATGCCATGTTCTCGACGAGCCCCAACACCGGCGTGTTGAGCATGTTGAACATGGTGATCGCCTTCTGGGCCACCTTCAGCGCCACGTCCTGAGGCGTGGAGACGATGGCGGCGCCGGTGAGCGGGATCGCCTGGCATAGGGTGAGCTGCACGTCGCCCGTGCCGGGCGGAAGATCGACCAGCAGGTAGTCGAGCTCTCCCCACTCCACCTCTCCCAGGAAGTGTTGCACCGTCTTGTGGAGCATCGGCCCCCGCCAGATGACCGCGTCGTCCTCCCGGAGGAAGAAGCCCATGGAGATCAGCTTGATGCCGTATTGCTCCGCCGGAACGACGCGCTGCCCGCTCGGCTTGGGGAGGGCGCGCACGCCCATGAGCGTGGGGATGCTTGGCCCGTAGATGTCCGCGTCCATGATGCCGACGCGCGCCCCGGTTCGGGCCAAGGCGAGCGCCACGTTCGCCGTGAGCGTGGACTTTCCCACGCCGCCCTTGCCGCTCGCGATCGGCACGACGTTCCTGACGGTGGGGAGCAGGGGCTCGTTCCGCGGGTTCAGCGTCGCCCGGACCCGCGAGGTCATCTTCACCTCCACGGCCCCGGCGCCTGGGAGCGCGGCCACGGCCTGCCGCGCTTGCTGTCTCATCTGCTCGCGGACCGGGCAGGCCGGCGTGGTCAGCTCGATGGTGAACGCGACGGCTCCGTCGGCCACGGCGACGTCCCGGACGAACCCGAGCGACACGATGTCGCGTCCCAGGTCCGGATCCCGAACGCCGCGGAGGGCATCGAGCACCTCACCTTCGGTGAGCGGCGGTGGCATGGCGGTGTCAGAGGCGCTAGCTGCGCGGCTTCGGCGCCGCCCGCGCCGCCTTGCTCGTGTCGGGCCGCTTCGCGAGATCCACGGGCGGATAGTAGATGATCTGGTACGGGGTGCCCAGCGGCTTGAGCGGCGCCAGCACCTCGGGCGGCGCGCCGCTCAGCTGAGAGGTCGCTCCCCTGGCGCTCGCCCCGCCCCCGCCGCAACCTGCCGCCGCCAAGAGGGCGCCGACGATGATGATCGCAGCCGCTCCACGCGGACCGGTCCGCATAGGTCCCTCCCGAAGAATCTTCTTCTTCATCTGCCGGCCCCTCCGTCCTCCCCGCGCCGCGTGTCGTCCGACGGCGCGCCCTGGGCGAGCCACTCCCGGAACGAGTGGGCATCCTGAGCGAGGCGCCATTCCTCGAAGATCGACAGCGCCATCGCGCGGAGGCCACCCTCCCCCGGGCCCGCGGTGAGACACTGCTCGAGCAGCCACGCCTCGAAGCCTTCGGGCTCGGGGTCGGCGGCGATCGCGCGCTCCAGCAGCTCCCGCTTGATCTCAAGACCAATCGCGTCCGGCGTGGTGTCGCGCTTGCGTCGCTGCCGCCTCCCCTCCGACGCCGCCAGCGCCCCGAGCAGCTCGCGGCACACCTCGCCCGGCCGGCTGCCCATCCCGCCGCTCACGCACGCCTCCCGCCGAACACCAGCCGCACGCCACCCCGGAGGAGCCCCCGCCGGCGCTCGCTGATGCGCGCTTCGAGTGGGTACCCCGGGCGCGCCGGCCGCGCGTAGCCGCGCTCCAGCGCCGCGACGTCGAGCGGCAGCGTCGCCAGGTCGTCGAGCAAGACCGCCCAGGGAGGCAGGGCGCGCACCGTCGCCTCGACTTTCAGATAGCCAGCGCACGTCTTGCAGACCTCGACCCTGCGGGTCGACTGGCTCTCCTCAGGCGCGAGATAGCCGAGGTTGTCGTGGTGCATCTCGTCGCAGAAGGGGCATCGGAGTAGCGGGAGCTCCCAGCCAGCGCTGCAGCGGCCGCATCGCAGCCAGCGCTTGCGCTCGAGGCCGCGCAACTCGGCGAGGGCCGGCCACGCTCCGCAAACCGGACAGTACCCCTCCCACCACGCCGGCGACACCTCGACCTGGAGCGCGCGGGCGCACGCCTGGAGCAGCGGGACGGCGGCCATCTGGCCCACGACGCGCAGCGCGTGGGGGTCCGCGCCGGCCGTGGCGGCGAGCGTGTCGATGCGCGCGTCGTCCTGGCACAGTGCCGCCTCGAGCAGCGCGACGGCGTCGATCCGGCGCGCCCGCACACCGGCGAGGGGCCTCGCGTCGCCGTTCTGGCGCCCGGCCCGCCGCAGCAGGCCGCGCACCAGGCGCCGGACCGCC
The DNA here is from genome assembly GCA_035637235.1 of Gemmatimonadales bacterium. Taxonomy (GTDB): domain Bacteria; phylum Gemmatimonadota; class Gemmatimonadetes; order Gemmatimonadales; family GWC2-71-9; genus DASUAL01. The sequence goes on from DASPXO010000179.1 coordinate 4,862, forward strand.
CCGCCGTCCATGGTGATCCGGGCCCCATGCAGGAGGGGCGCCTTGACCGGTCGGCCCGCCGCCGGCTTCGGCACGGCGGCCTTCCAGCCGGGTCGGTCGTCGCACTCGCTCAAGACCGCTTCGAGCAGCCCGAGCCACGGCTCGCACTCGGGGCTCTGCCGGCGGATCTCGGCGAGTCGGTTTGTGCGGTCTGGGTTGTTTACGTGCCGAACGCCGGGCTGGGGCCAGTGCATTTGACCTTCACGGTTCTGCATGGCGTGCGGTAGTACATCCTCGCCCCGCCGTGCACCTGAACGGCCGCCCGCCGATTGCCGAGGTCGGCGCCCGGGCCGCCGCCCCGGCTGCGGCCCGCTTCCGGGCTCGCGCAGGCAGCGAGGGCGAGCCCGGCGGCGAGCCCCAGTATCCACACACGGCCCGTGGGCGTCATTGCGCACCCCCTGCCGCCGCGACGCGGTGCAACGCGATTCCTTCGGAGGCGAGGAGGGTGACGACCCGGAGCAGGAACCCGCCGAGCAGCACGAGCTTCGCCGAACTGGCCATCGCACTCGCGCCCCCGGCGTGCAGCCGCAGGGGCCACACGATGCCCGCCCCGACGACGCCCACGAGCAAAAGGAGGCCCCAGCCACTCACCCAGACTCGCGCGACCGAGCCGAGCGAAACGAGGAAGGCCACGAGGATCACGAGCTCGAGGACCAGCGCGTTGCGGTCGAACGATGACAGCCACCGCGTCGACGTCTGGGCGATCCCGCGCCGCGGCGCGAGCAGGAGCAGCGTGGCGGCGCCGGTCGAGCCGCCCGAGACCAGAAACAGCGCGCCCAGCCAGGGGCTGTCCGCCCAGATCGGGCGGTTCGTCACGGAGAGCAGCACACCGGTATAGCCCGCGAGGAACAAGGCGAACACGCCCCCGGCCGCGGCGACGAGCCTGGCGAGGCCGGTCCCGCTCCGCAGCGCCTGGGCCGCCGGCGCCCGGACGCGTCCTTCTTCGGACATGGCGCCCAGCGCGGACAGCGCCGAGAAGAGTCCGAACAGGAGCAGCCCCCATGCGCCGAAGGAGATCGGCGACCAGGACTTGAACATCAGGTGCGGGAAGTTCTCGGACTGGAACAGCATGTGCCAGAAGCGCAGCGGCCGACCGAGGTCGAACGTCAGCAGGGCCCCACTCACGATGGCGCCGACCACCGCGACGTAATACCCCGTGCGGATCGCCGGGCGATCCTCCGGCCGGCCGAACCACTCCAGGATGGCCGCGAGGAAGTACGCACCGCCCGCCAGGCCGCCCACGAAAAAGTAGGGGATAATGAACCACGTCCAGTGCGGGGCGGCGGTGAAGAAGGTGTCGGACATTGCCGTCTCCCTCGCTCAGTTCTTCTGGCCGGGGCCCGCGCCGCCCATTTCGTCCATCCGCCGCTTGCGCAGGCCGACGAGCGCGAGCAGGCCCAGCACCGCGGCGCTGGCGCTCGAGAGGGCGGAGCTCTGTTTCAGGTGCCGGCTCGGGAGCTGCGGCTCGCTGGGCAGGCCGTACACTTCCGGCTTGTCCACGAGCAGGTAGAACGAGTTCAGCCCGCCGAGCGGCCCGCTCGGGTCCGCGCCATAGAGGTAGGCGTCGACCCCCTGGGTCTTGAGGTGCTGGACGCGCTGCTGCGCCCGCTCGCGCAGCTCGGTGATCGTCCCGAACTGAATCGAGTCGGTCGGACAGGCCTTGGCGCAGGCCGGCTCGAGCCCGACCTGCATCCGGTCGTAGCAGAGCGTGCACTTCTGCGCCGTGCCCGAGACGGGATTGACCTCGATGACGCCGAAGGGGCACGCGGCGATGCAGGCCCGGCAGCCGTTGCAGACGTCCGACTGGATGACCACGGTGTCGAACTCGGTACGGATGATGGCCCCGGTGGGACACACCTCCAGGCATCCCGCCTGGACGCAGTGCTTGCACACGTCGCTCATCATCAGCCAGCGGCCGTCGTACGGACCCTTGAACTGCTCGATGAAGCGGACGTGCCGCCAGTGGATGCCGTCGAGCCGGCGGGTGTTGTCGTAGCTGTCCCCGGAGAGCTCCCGGACGCCGCCGTTCTCGGCCGGCAGCTGGTTCCATTCCTTGCACGCGACCTCGCACGCCTTGCAGCCGATGCAAACCGTGGTGTCGGTGAAGAATCCCATGGGCGCAGGGCTCATATCACGCCTTCTCCACGTTGCAGACGAACGCCTTGCCTTCGTGGATCGACACGTTCGGGTCCCCCACCCAGGAGGTGAGGTCGTTGACGACGTCGCCGGTAGAGAGCCCCATCCAGCCCCAGTGCCACGGCATACCGACGTGGTGGATGCGCTTGCCGGCGACGTGCATCACGCCGATGCGGTCGGTGACCAGCGCCTTGGCGCGGATGTGGCCGCGCGGGCTCGAGACGACGACCCAGTCGAGGTTCCTGATCCCTTTCTCCGCCGCGAGCCCCGTCCCGATCTCGATGAACAACTCGGGCTGAAGCTCGGCCAGCCACGGCAGCCAGCGGCTCATCGCGCCCGCCAGGTAGTGCTCGACCAGGCGATAGGTGCTGATCACGTACGGGAACTTCGGATCGCCCACCGCCGCAAGCTGATTGTACGCCTTGCCTGAAGCCCAGACCTTGTGCACGGGGCTCATTTGCTGCTTGTACAAGAGGTTGTGGACGGGCGACTCGTGCGGCTCGTAATGCGCCGGGAGCGGCCCGTCCACGAGGCCCGCCGGCACGAACAGCCAGCCCTTGCCGTCCGCCCGCATGATGAACGGCTGGGTGCCGGACAGGGCGTCGAGCCCGATGCCGTCCGGCTTCGGCTGCGCATCCGGGGCCTTGGTCGCCCCGAAGTCGGGAACGTCGTAGCCGACCCATTTGCCGGGCGGTGTGGGCTTGCCCGTCTTCGGGTCGGGCGGGTTGACGAACGCGGGGTCCCACCACACCCACCGCTTCCGCTCGCTCCAGGGGTTGCCCTTCAAGTCGGCCGACGCGCGGTTATACATGACTCGGCGGTTCGCGGGCCAGGCCCAGCCCCACTTGAGGTGAGCGCCCGGCACGCCCGGCGGGTCGGGCTCGCGCCGCGCCGTCATGTTCTGGTCGGGCGCGGGGTAACAGCCGCAGTAGATCCACGACGCGCACGTCGTCGAGCCGTCGTCCTTCAGCTCGCCGAAGCCCTTCAAGTGCTGCTTCGCATCGGCCGTCTGGTACCCGTTGATCTCGCGCAGGATCTTGAGCGCATCGGGCTCTCCGGGATAGAGCGGCTTCACGCCCGGATCGGGATCGAAATCCCACGAGACGTTCTGCCAGCCCTGGTCGCGCGGCAGCGTGCTGTTCGCGTACGCCTTTTTCAGGCGCTTTGCCAGGTTGTGGTAGAACCAGGTGTCGGTGCGGCAGTCACCGGGTGCGTCAGTCGCCTTGGAGTGCCACTGCAGCATGCGCTGCGTGTTGGTGAAGCTGCCGTCGTACTCCGCGATCTGGGTCGAGGGGAAGAAGAAGATCTCGGTCTTGATGTCCTGGATCTTCACCTCGCCGTTTTTCACCTCGGGGCCGAGATACCAGTGCGTGGCCGTCTCGGTGAGCCAGTTGTCTTTCACCACCAGCCAGTCGAGCTGGCGCAGGGCGTTGCGCGTCGCGCCGCCGTTGAGCGAGGTGGCGGGGTTCTGACCGACGCAGCACATCCCCTTGACCTTGCCCTCGGCCATGGCGGCGAACACGGCCATGTGCGAGTGATCGCCCAGGATCTTGGGGTGCCAGTCGTACCCGAAATCGTTCTCCGGCGTGGCGGCGTCGCCGTACACGGACTTGAGATACGAGACGAGGAACTTGGGCAGGTTGCCGTAGTAGCTCGTGGGGCTGGTCTCCGCCGCCATGTAGTCCCGCAGGGTGTCGTGCGGCCGGAGCGCCGACGGGGCGTTCATGTAGCCGTGGATGCTGTGGTACAGCGTCGGCACGTCGGTCGAGCCCTGGATCGCCGCATGGCCGCGCAGCGCCATGACGCCGGCGCCGGGCCGGCCGATGTTGCCGAGCAAGAGCTGCAGCAGCGCGCAGCAGCTGATCATCTGCACGCCGTAGGTGTGCTGCGTCCAGGCGACCGCGTAGGCGAACGCGCTGGTCCGGTCGGGACCTGAGTTCTCGAGCAGCAGCTCGGCGACCTTGATGAACTTCTCCCTGGGCGAGCCGCAGACCTGTTCCACCATCTCCGGCGTGTAGCGGCTGAAATGGCGCTTCAGGATCTGGAACACGCAGTGCGGGTGCTGCAGGGTCGGGTCCTTCTCGGCCGGACCCGGCTTGAGGGAGCGCACCAAGTCGTCGAACGGCGGGCCGGCGCGCTGCGCGATCAAGTCCTTCGTCGCCGGGCCTGGAGGCTTCGGCCCCCGCTTGTACGCCCAGCTCGCGTTGTCGTACCGGCCCTCGAGCCCGTTGTACGGCCAAAACGCCGGCTCGGTGAACTTCACCAGTCCTGAGAAGACGCCGTCCAGATCCTCGGTGTCCTTGAAGTCGTCGGTGATGATCGTCGCGGCGTTGGTGTAGTTGCCCACGAACGCCTTGAAGAACGGGTCCGCGTTCCACCGCTCGCTGTTGACGACGTAGTTGATCAGCCCGCCGAGGAACGCGATGTCCGAGCCCGCTCGGATCTGCACGTGCAGGTCGGCGACGGCGCTGGTCCGGGTGAACCGCGGATCGACGTGGATCAGCTTCGCGCCGTTCAGCTTCGCCTTCATGGGCCAGCGGAACGCCACGGGGTGGCACTCCGCCATGTTCGAGCCCATGATCACGAAGCAGTCGGTGTGCTCGAGGTTGCGCGGATACAGAGTCGCCGCGCCGCGACCGAACCGTGTCCCCAGACCGGGGACGCTAGAGCTGTGTCATATCCTGGCCTGATTCTCGATGGCCACGACCCCGAGCCCGCGCCAGAACTTCTGGCACACGTGGTTGAACTCGCTGTCCAGGGTCGCGCCGCCGAGCCCGAAGAGGGCCGGGGTCATGTTCACGAGCTTCCCGTTCGGGAGCTTCTCGATGAACGTCTCGTCGCGGGTTTTCTTCACGAGCTCGGCCACCCGGTCCATCGCCCACTCGAGCTCGACGACCTCCCAATCCTTGGCGCCGGGCTTGCGGTGCAGCACCTTGGTGGCCCGGTTCGGGTTCATGTGGAGCTGGTAGATCGCCGCGCCCTTCGGGCACAGGGTACCCTCGTTGTGCGGGCTGCGGGGATCGCCCTCGATGTTGACGATCTTCCCGTCTTTCACGTGGACCAGGGTCGCGCACCCGACCGAGCAGAACGGACAGATGCTCGGCACCGACTTGGCATCCCTGATCCGCAGCTCCTGCGCCCGCGCCTGGGCCGGCGCCAAGGTGACGCCGAGCCCGACCAGCCCGCCGATCGCCGTCCCCGCCCCCGCGCCGGCCGTGACCCGCAGGAAATCCCGTCGACTGACCTGCATACGGTCTCCCCCCTCGCGACTGGGCTCCCAACAACGATTCCGAATCGAACCCATCTATGCTCAAGAGACCGCTGCGCGGTCTCCCCGACATCTCACCGCCGAGTCTCCTCTCGTCCCTGAACGGCACAAAAGCCCGCGACGCCCCGGGAACCGGGGCGCAAGCGCGAGCGGGTCGTCCAATGATTCGTGAGGAGCGCCCACCCGCCGGACGGCCGGGGGACGCGACTACGCTGGCGGGGAAGTCCCGCGCGCCAGAACCACCGGATCATGTCCCCTCTCCACACAAGGCGGCGACGGGCTTCGGGCAACCCGATGTCTGCTGCTGGGTTTAGATGTGCCACCGCCGCGGCCGATGCGCAAGCCCCTCGCGCCGCACCGCTCGGAGACTCTCGCACCCCGGCGCCGGGTCGCCGCGCGAGCGCCCGGGTGCTAGCGTTGGGATCGGCTCCCGAGACAGTTTGGCAAGGAAGCACGCATGGGCGAGTTGCCGAAGGTCACCGCGGCTTATTTCGAGATCCTTGTCGTGCGCGAGCTCCGGAAGGCCGGCTTCGAGGTGTCGGACGTGCGCGTTCACCGGCGCGCCGAGCTCCCGGAGCCCGAGCGGGGGTTCATCGTGGAGCTCCTCGCCCTGCTCGCCCGGCCGCCCTGGCACAAGCGCGCCCTCATCGCCTGCCGGCGTCAGGATGCGGCCGTGCGGCGCGAGGCGGTCGACGCCCTGACGGGGCGGCTCGCGGACGCCGGCGCCGAAGTCGGGCTGGTGTTCGGCACGACGGAGTTCGCGCCGGACGCCCTGGCGGCCGGGCTGGCGGCCGGCATCCCGCTCTGTCGAATCGTGGACGGCCGCACGGCGTTCGACGCCAGCGGCTGGGGTCCGCCCGGTCACTACCCGACGTGGTTGCCGGCCTACCTCGCCCAGGTGGCGCAGCCCGACGTTGCCGGCCAGCCGCGATACCGGCTCCTGGAGAGCGGGCGGGTAGAGTTGATCCTGGACCGTTTCGAGCCGGGGACGCCACCTCGCTAGCGCCGGACTGACCCCGGGCGCGAGCCCGGGGTCGGGCCCGGTGCCGCCAACCCCGGGCTTGCGCCCGGGGTCAGTCCGAGCAATCCCGGCACGAGCCCGGTTTCACCAACCCCGGGCGCGAGCCCGGGGTGGAGGCGCGCAATGGAAGAGATGGGCTCGCAGCGGGACGCCATGGACGTACTGGAAGCCTGGGTCGCCGAGTACGCCGGCCGGGCGCGGCCCGCGATTCGGATCGACGCGGGCGGGGAGGCAGGCGGAGCGCAGCTGCGACTGAAGTACAGCCCCGCCGCAGGCACGATTTCGATCTTGCACTTGGTTGCCGTGAGCCGCGAGGGGCGCGCCGTGATCCTGGTCAAGCGCTTCGAAGGGCCGACCGCCGAGACGTCGGTCGCTGCGGGGCTGTGGGCGAGCTCGCAGCTCGGCCGCCGGCCGGCTGGTTGAGCGTGACCGCGAAGCCGCCGCCCCCGGCTCCCGTCGAGATCGCGCGCGCCAATCGGTGGGACGTCCGCATCCGCTGGAGCGACGGGCACCAAGCCGTTTACCCGGCCGATTACCTGCGCCGCCATTGCGGTTGTGCGATCTGTCTGGAGCAGGTCGCGCGTCGGCCAGAGGAGCCGGTGGTCGCGGAGGTCTACCCGCTCGCCATCAGGCCGGTCGGCGGCTATGGCATCCAGTTCGAGTGGAGCGACGGACACGCGGCGGGCGTGTATACCTACGCGCACCTCCGCAGGCTCTGTCCCTGTCCGGCGTGCCGGGAGGACCGTGAGCGCCCGCCAGCAGGCGTCATGGCACCCGCCGACTCGCCCCGCACCGCCCCAATCCCATGGCACGTGGGCGCGCTGCTCGTCGCGGCCACGAGCGCCGTGGTCGGCGTGATCTGGGACATCTCGTGGCACCGCTCGATCGGCCGCGACACGTTCTGGACTCCGGCCCACCTGGCGATCTATCTGGGCGGCGCCCTCGCCGGACTGTCGTGCGGCTGGCTCGTGCTCAAGACGAGCTTCGCCGGCACGCCCGACGAGCGGGCCGCCGGCGTGGCCTTCTGGGGCTTGCGCGGGCCGCTCGGCGCCTGGGTCGCCATCTGGGGCTCGATTGCGATGATCGCGTCGGCGCCGCTCGACAACTGGTGGCACAACGCGTACGGCCTCGACGTCAAGGTTCTGTCCCCACCCCACACGGTCCTCGCCCTCGGCTTCGTCGCGATCGAGCTCGGCGCCCTCCTCCTCGTGCTCGCACTGCAGAACCGCGCCGGCGAGAGCGCGAGGCGGGCGTACGGCCTGATGCTCGCGTACGGGGCCGGAATCCTGCTGCAAAACAACGCCATCATGGGGATCGAGCAGGTCGGCTTCGCCAACGACGCCCACAACGCGCTCTACTACCAGGTCGCGGCCGGCGCCTTTCCCATCGTGCTGCTCGCGGTGGCGCGCGCCGCGAAGCTCCGCTGGCCCGCGACGGCCGCCGCGGCGTCCTACCTGGCGATCTCGCTGGTGATGATCTGGGCGTTGCAGCTCCTCCCGGCGACGCCGCGGCTTGCGCCGGTGTTCAATCCTTTGACTCACATGGTGCCGCCGCCGTTCCCGCTGCTGCTCGTGGTGCCCGCCTTCGGCCTCGACCTCCTGATGAGGCGCCTGGGCCCGGGCCGCGACTGGCAACTCTCCCTGCTGGCCGGGGTCGCGTTCCTCGCCGCCCTGTTCGTCACGCAGTGGTTCTTCGCAGAGTTCCTGCTGTCGCCTCACGCGCGGAACTTCCTGTTCGGGGCGGATCAGTGGAACTACGACAGCCGCCTCGGCCCCTGGCGCTACGAGTTCTGGGGGATCAAGAACGACCCGGTGACGGTGCGAGGGCTCGCGATCGCGGCCGCGCTCGGCGTCGCATCGGCGCGCGTCGGCCTGTGGTGGGGCGGCTGGATGGCCAGGGTCAAGCGGTGAGCCGCGGCCGCACCCGGATCCTCGCGCTGGCCGCGACGGCGGTCGTGGCCTCCGCGCACGTGGGGAGCCCTGACACGTACTTCGAGGGCCGTGCCGGTCCGTATCCGGTGCGGGTGATCATCCGGAACCCCGGGGTCGTCCCCGGTCTCGCGCAGATCACCGTGCGGCTGCTGGCGGCAGGGCCCATCCGTCGCGTGCTGGTGCTCCCCGTGTACTGGGACCCGAGGACCGCCGCCCCGCCGCCGCCCGATGTCGCCCGGCCGGTGCCGGGAGACTCGACGCTCTACAGCGCCTCGTTGTGGCTCATGCGCGGTGGATCCTACGGCGTGCGCGTGACCGTAGAGGGCTCAGGCGAGACGGGCAGCGTGCTCGTGCCCGTCATGGCCGTCGCCACCCGGCGGCTCGAGCTCGGGAAGCCGCTCGGCGCGGCACTCCTCGGGCTCGCCGCCTTCCTCTCTCTCGGAGCGCTGACGATCGTTCGCGCGGCCGTGCGCGAAAGCGTGCTCGCCCCGGGCGACCAGCCCGACCGGCGCCGCACGGTGCGCGCCCGGATCGCGACGGCCGCGGCCGCTGCGCTGCTCGCGCTCGCCGGCGTCGGCGCACGGGCGTGGTGGAACGGCGTCGACGCGGCATACCGCAGCGGGCTGTACCAGCCGCTCCACGCCACCGCCGCGGTGCGGGCGGCAGGCTCGCAGACCGCGCTGCGCCTCGCGATCGACGACACGGCGTGGACGAACCCGAAGACGCGGTGGACGCCGCTCATCCCGGACCACGGCCACCTGATGCACCTGTTCCTCGTGCGGGACGAGCGCCTCGACGCGTTCGCCCACCTGCACCCCCTGCCCCTCGACTCGAGCGCGTTCGAGGCACACCTGCCGCCGCTGCCGGCGGGGCGCTACCGCCTCTACGCCGACATCGTGCACGAGAGCGGGTTCGCGCAGACGCTGGTCGCGACGGCGGACCTGCCGGCGCCCGCGACCACGTGGGACCCGTCCGATCCGGATGACGCCTGGACGGCGGGAAACAGGCAACGGGAGACGGGAAACGTGGCGACGCTGGGCGACGGGTCCACGATGACGTGGCAGCGTGGCGACGGGGACATCGTGGTGGACCGGGCCGCGCCGCTGCGATTCGTGGTCGCCACCCCCGACGGCGGGCGGGCCACACTCGACCCGTACATGGGGATGGCAGGCCATGCGATGGTCGCGCGCGACGACGGCGCGGTGTTCGTGCATCTCCACCCGGCGGGCACCATCGCGCTCGCCGCCGGGGAGGCGTTCGTGCTGCGCCAGCCCGGCGATACGACGCGGGGCGAGCTTGCGAAGCGACTGGCGGCACTGCCTGCGGTCAACGATGAGCGGCCAGCGGTCAACGGTGAGCGGGCAGGCTCAGTGTCGTTCCCCTACGCCTTTCCGAAACCGGGACACTACCGGTTGTGGATTCAGGTCAAGCGCAACGGCCGGATTCTGACCGGCGCGTTCGACGTCGAGGTGCAGGCAGCCCCTGCGTCACATTGAGCGGGAGCCCCTAGCGCACGGCGAGGGACGCTGGGTGCCGCACGGACCCGTCGGCGGCTTTGGCCGCCACGTCGACCGAGTCCAGGTCCCACATCACGAACGTCACCAGATCGCGCCACGCCGCCTCGAAGGTCGCGAGGTCCATGGGCGAGAGCCCGCGCTCCTTCAGCGCGCGGCCCGCCTGGTCCGCGCGGTACGGGTGGGTGTGCCAGGTGCCGACGAACTGGTCGACGGCGTCGCAGTCCCCCGCGACCGCAAACTGCAGCTGCTTCAAGTGGGCCGCCGCCACGAGCCGGCGCACCCACAGGGTGTCCCGCGCGACGTCGCCCTGGAGGCAGCCCAAGTACTCTCGCTGGGTCGGCCTCCCCGAGCCGAGCAGCTGCGTGAGCGTGTTCTCGTCGGAGAGCTCGTCCCAGTGGCGGTTGTGCTGGATCCACACGGCGCTCATCATGCCGCGGAGCCCGGCGGGGAGGACGATCACGTCGAAGGGCGGGCTCTGGTGCGCACCGTCGCCTCCCGCTCCCCGCTCCGCGCTCCGCCATGCCGCCGCGCAGAGGAGCAGACCGAGCACCAGCGCTCTCATCGCTTCCGCCGGGCGTACGTGCCCATCAGCTGCGTCGTCCCCAGCACGTGACCCCGCATCGCCGTCTCGACCTCCTGCTTGGTGGCGCCGGCCTTGAGCCGCAGGGCGGCGTCGAGCGCATGCAGCTTGAAGAAGTAGCGGTGCGCCGGTCCCGGCGGCGGACACGGACCGCCGTACCCCGGGCGCCGAAAGTCGGTCCGTCCCTGGAGCGCGCCGCCCAGGTCCGGCAGCGTCTCGGTCTTGGCCACGTTCTCCGGGAGCCGGGACACGGTCGCGGGCAGGTCGTACAGCACCCAGTGCACCCAGGTGCCGGCGGGCGCGTCGGGGTCGTGGGCGATCAGGGCGAACGCGCCGGTGCCTTGCGGCGCGCCGCTCCACGCGAGCGGCGGCGACACGTCCGCTCCGTCGCAGGTGTACTTGGCGGGGATGGCGGCCGCTTCCGTGAAGGCCGTGCTGGTGAGTGAGAACACTGTTCAAGATAGCAAGACACGAGCGTCGGGGGCATTTCCGAGGCATATTCCCGGTGCACGAACCAGCCCACCGGCTCGAACGACAGAACGCCAGGAGGACCAGTGCTGCCACACATTCTGTTCGCGACCGTGCTGCTCGCGTCCCCACCGGACGGGCGGCAGATCATCAAGACGATGCACGACCGGTACGCCGGGAAGTGGTACCGCACGCTCAGCTTCGTTCAGCGGAACACCGCGACGCGCCCCGACGGCGCCAAGGAGCACTCCGTCTGGCGCGAATACGCCGCATTGCCGGGCAGCCTCCGCATCCAGTTCGAGCCGGCCGACTCGGGGAACGGCGCCCTGTACGTGAACGACTCCCAGTTCGTCTTCAAGGCCGACACGCTGGTGAACGCCACGCCGTTCGTCCACCCGCTGATGGTGCTCGGGTTCGACGTGTACTTCGAGCCGGTGGAGCGGACGGTGGCCCGGCTCGAGCGGCTCAAGTTCGACCTGGCGACGGTGCGCGACGACACCTGGGAGGGGCGGGCGGTCTGGGTGGTGGGCGCGCGGGCCGGAGACCTCCGGACTCGGCAGTTCTGGATCGACAAGGAGCGGCTCGTGTTCGTGCGGCTGCTCGAGCCCGGCCAGCGCGACACGACCCGCATCAGCGACATCCGGTTCAACAAGTATCAGCCGGTCGGCCCCGCCTGGCTCTCGGCGGAGGTGGGGTTCCTCGTGGACGGGCAGGAGCGGTGGCTCGAGGAGTACACGGAGATCAAGACGGACGTGCAGCTCCCCGGCGCGCTGTTCGACCCGCGGCAGTGGAAGAAGGCGCGGAGCTGACGGGCAACGCCTTATCGATCGAACAGCGCCTGGATCGCCTGTCCCGGGCGGAGCGGCGCTTCGGTGAGGTTCGACAAGATGGCCACGACGACGCGCGAGTCGCGGTCCACGCCGAATGCCGTCGTGCCCCCGACCGCGCCGCCGCCGTGGAACACCCAACGGTGGCCCAGGCTGTCCGCCGTCACGAACCAGCCGATGCCGTACCCCGTCGGCTCGCCCGCGCTCGTCTTTTGTGACGTGAAGAGCAGCTCGAGCGTCTCGGGCCTCAGAAACCCGGGCTCGAGCATGGCCGAGCCGAACTTCACGAGGTCTTCGGCGGTCGAGAGGAACCCGCCCCCGGCCCACTTGTAGCTCACGTCCACCGGCGGCGCCGCGACGAACCGGCCCGCGCCGTCACGCTCGTAGAAGCGCGTGCGGTTCGGGACCAGGCTGTCGGTGCGGTCGGCCGCCGTGTGCGTCATGCCCAGCGGACGGAAGACGTTTCGTCCCATGTACGTCAGGAAGTCCTGCCCCGCGGCGCCCTCGATGACCGCCGAGATCAGGTTCCAGCCGTAGCTCGAATAGGAGAACTTCGTCCCGGGCGGAAACAAGAGCGAGTCGTCCTGGAAGATCGTCAGCCCGTCGAGCACGCTGGTGAAGCGCCGGTTCAGCAGGAACTCGCCGTCCTGGTAATGCCGGATCCCGGCGAGGTGGCCCGCGACCTGGCGCGTCGTGATCGGATGGCCCTTGTCGGGGAACGACGGGACGTAGCGTTGCACCGGCGCGTCGAGGTCGAGCTTGCCCCGCTCGTACAGCAGCGCCACGGCCGCCGCGGTCAGCGGCTTCGACACGCTCCCGATCCGGAACTGGGTCTCGCTCGTGACCGGCGCCCTCCGCTCCAGATCGGCGTAGCCGAACCCTTCCGACCACACGAGCGCGCCGTTCACGCCGACCGCCACCTGCACTCCCGGAATCCGGGTCGCGAGCTCGTCGCACACGATCGCCCGCGCCCGCGCGACTGCCGCGGCGAAGGCGGCCGACGCCGGGCGGGCAGCGTGCGAGACGCAGGCCGACTGAGCGCGCACTGCGGTGAGCGACGCCGCAAGGAGCGCGGCAGCGAGGGCCGCGATGCGGGGGATGGCTCTCGGGTCTCGGTTCATGGCGGAGCCTCAGACAGCCGTTCGATGTGCGCGAGGACGCGACAGTGCGCGAGTAAACTCGCGGCTCGGCCTCGGGCCGGTAAACCGGCCGGCGCGCGCCGCTTCAGCGGGGAGATGCCGACGCGGCTTCAGCCGTGCATATCGAGCCGCTGATTCCGCCGCGCCTGTCGTCACGGCCCCATCACCAGGATCGCGAAGGTCCCAGGCACGATGCTGCGCCGCGTGCGGGACTGCTGGGGCGTGGAGGCCGGCGCACCGAACTCCGCCGTCGCCAGGAACAGCTGGTGCGTGCGTGGGTCGAGCGCCAGCGTCCGGGCGCCCCACTGCGTGGGTACCTCTTCCGCGACGACGAAGTGCTCCCGAGTCACCTCACGCACCACCGTGAGTGTTCCCTCGCCGTTCGCGCTGAACGCCAGACCGGTCGCCGGGTCGAAGGCGACCCCGTCCACCCCGCCGCCGATCGGCAGCGTGGCGACGATGCGGCCCTCCGCGGCGTCCACTACCGCCATCAGGCGGTTGCCGCACCCGACGAACAAGCGGCCGTGCCGCGCGTCGAGGGCGAGCCCGGTGGGCTCGGCGCACGGCGCGAGCGGCCAGCGGGCGGTCACGGCCAGCGCCCGGGCGTCCAGGGTCACGAGCTCCGAGCGGTCTTCGATGTTCACGAACACGCGCCCGTCGCCCGGGGCCACCGCGAATTCCGGCCTGCCGCCGAGCGCTACCGTGCCCACGACGCCCGGGGAGGTCGCATCGATCGCGGTGGCGCTCGCGCTCCCCGCGTTGAACGCGAACACGCGGCGCGTCGCGGGCTCGTAGACGACCGCATCCGGGTTACGGCCCGTGGTCCGCACGCGTGCCAGAGGCTTCAGCGATCGCATCTCGAGCATGTGCACGGATTGGTCTCGGCCGGCGCTGGCGAATGCACGGCCGAGGTCGGGGGCGAGCGCGACCCCGTGCACGCCGGGGATGTCGGGAACCTCGACCACCAGGGTCCCACGATCCGCGTTGATCACCGTCACGCGGCTGTCGCGCGCGATGAAGAGGCGCCGGCTGGCGCTGTCCAGGGTGAGATAGTCCCAGCCCCCCGCCCCGCCGAGTACATAGCGGCGCACGACGTGGTACCCGCCCGCCTGCGGCACGGAGGCCGGGGAGCCGGGGAACAGGGCGACGAGTGCGATCAGGAGTTTGCGCATGGCATACAATCGAAACGCGTGCGTGCGCGGTGTAAAGACACGGGACCTCACCCCCTGACCCCCTCTCCACGTTGTGGAGAGGGACCTCACCCCCTGACCGACGTGCTGGTTTTGGTCCCCCGCTCATAGCGAAGAGGTGGAACGACGGGTAGAGTTCTCCCCCATGACCAACCCGCAGCCGCCGGCGAGATACACGATCGGACTCGTGCAGATGGCGATGTCGCCCGATCCGGACGCGAATCTCGCGAAGGCGGTCGCGAAGGTGGAGGAGGCTGCCGCGGCGGGCGCGCAGCTGGTGTGTCTCCCGGAGCTGTTTCGGTCGCTCTACTTCGCGCAGACCGAGGACGTGAGACTGTTCGACCTCGCGGAGCCCGTCCCCGGCCCGAGCACCGTGGCGCTCGGCAAGGCGGCCCGAAACGCCGGGGTCGTCGTGATCGCGCCCGTGTTCGAGCGCCGCGCTCCCGGGCTCTACCATAACAGCGCCGCGGTGATCGACGCCGACGGGCGGGTCGCCGGGCTATACCGCAAGATGCACATCCCCGACGACCCCGCGTACTACGAGAAGTTCTACTTCACGCCGGGGGATCTCGGCTTCCGCGTGTTCGACACGCGCGTGGGGCGGATCGGAACCCTGGTCTGCTGGGATCAGTGGTACCCCGAGGGCGCGCGGCTCACGGCGCTCCAGGGCGCCGCCGTGCTCTTGTATCCGACGGCGATCGGCTGGCACCTCCGGGAGAAGGCGACGCACGGCGCCGAACAGCTCGACGCCTGGCGCACGATCCAGCGCGGCCATGCGATCGCGAACGGGGTCTACGTCGCCGCGGTGAATCGCGTGGGCCACGAGCGCCTGGCGGGCGACGGGATCGAGTTCTGGGGCAGCTCGTTCCTCGCCGACCCGTTCGGCAGGATCGTGACCGAAGCGCCGCAGGATCGCGAGGCGATCCTGTTCGGCGAAGTCGATCTCACCCGGATCGAGGAAGTGCGGCGGGGGTGGCCCTTCCTGCGGGACCGGAGGATCGACGCCTACGCGGGGATCGGCGAGCGGTTCCTCGACCGGCCGTAATCACCCTCCCGATTCTTCTTCCCCGGTCGCGGATGACGACCCCCGCCGCCCTCGGTTTCCGCCTGCCCGCCGAGTGGGAGCCGCACCACGCCACCTGGATCGGCTGGCCGCACAACCCGAGCGACTGGCCCGGGAAGATCGCTCCGATTCAGTGGGTGTACGGCGAGATCGTGCGCAAGCTCGCGCCGGGCGAGCTCGTACGCGTCCTCGTCAACTCGGCGGCACACGAGCGTCAGGCCCGCCGCGTGCTCGACAAGGTCGGCGTGGAGCCCGCGCGCGTGGAGTTCCTCCGGTTTCCCACGAACCGCGGCTGGACCCGCGACTTTGGGCCGCTGTTCGTGCAACGCGATGCGCCGAGGCGCGAGGTGGCGATCGCGCGGTTCCGGTTCAACGGCTGGGCCAAGTACCCCGACTGGAAGCGGGACGACCAGATCCCCGAGCGTGCGGCGCAGCGGCTCAAGCTGCGTCTGTTCCGGGTTCGGGCGGGGCGCCGCGACGTCGTGCTCGAGGGCGGCAGCATCGATGTGAACGGCCGCGGCACGCTGCTCACCACCGAGGAGTGCCTCCTCGACCCGGAGATCCAGGCGCGGAACCCCGGCCTGTCCCGTGCGGAGATCGAAGCCGTCCTCCGGGAGTACCTCGGCGCGACCAACGTCCTGTGGCTCGGCAAGGGCATCGTGGGGGACGACACGCACGGACACGTGGACGACCTGTGCCGCTTCGTCGGGCCACGCACGGTCGTGCTGTGCAGCGAGACCAATCCCGGCGATGTGAACTACCGCGCATTACACGAGAACCGTGAGCGCCTCGAAGGGATGCGACTCGAGGACGGGGCGAAGGTCGAGGTCGTCACGCTTCCCATGCCCGCCCCGCTGTGGTTCCACGGCAAGCGGCTGCCGGCGAGCTACGCGAATTGCTACGTTGCGAATGCGGCCGTGCTGGTGCCGACGTTCAATGACCCCAATGACCGCGTCGCCCTCGGGATTCTGGGCGAGCTGTTTCGCGACCGCCCTGTCGTCGGGATGCACGCGGTGGATTTGGTGTGGGGGCTGGGGACGATTCACTGCCTAACCCAGCAGGAACCAGCCGTAAGCCGCAAGCCGCAAGCGGTTAACAGTCGTTAGCGTCCAGGCTGCTTGGGTCCGTCGGGGAGCTTTCGCAGCAGTCCATATACCGTCTTCGCACATTCCTCACGGGTCGCCTCTAGCTTGGAAGCTCCTCGGGACGGAAATACTCGAGCGCCAAGACCAGATCGACGATCGCCTCGATTTCGTGTAACGATCCGCGTGCGATATCGAGGTGCTTCCGAAAGTCCTTGACCCCCCGACGACTCGCACCCTCCGCGATATTCAGTGCTACGCTGTAAGCGGCGCGTCTCCATTGGTCCGCAAGGCCGTGTCGCTCCGAATCGGGAAGCCGAGCTACTGCAGCTTTCGACAGTATCGCCAGGTTACGAGCGTGTTGCCACGCCTTCAGATCCTTGAAGCGTCCCACGCGCGCAATGTAGGACGGGCTCGTGGTCGATCCGTCACCGAATCCACGCCGATCGGCGCGTTCCCATGCGACTTTGGGGTAGAAACCCTTACGGCTTACGGCTTGCGGCTTGCGGCTGTGAACCCGCTTGCGGCTTGGCGTCTGGCAACTACACTGATAGCTGGTGCCGGCTACACTATTCGTTTCCCGGTAGGATCCGCGCCCGTGAGTCCCTCGTACCACCAAATCTTGCTCGCCGGTCTGCTGGCGGCAGCCTGCCGCGCCGCCGCTCCGCGGGTCGAGGCTCCCACGCCGCGCGCGGCCGGTGGGGACAGCGCCTGCACCATCGCCGCCCCGCCGGCACCCGCGCGCGACACCGTCACCATCGCGCTCAACGAACCGATCGACCCGTCCCACGCTCCCATTCCCCACAACGACGCCGAGCGACTCGTGTTCCGGCAGCTGTACCAGACCCTCGTCGGGGTTGACTGCGACGGCCGGATCGTGCCCGGGTTGGCGAGCTCATGGAGCGTGGACGACGCGGGCCGGCGCTGGACGTTCACGCTGCGGGACGACGCCCGGTTTTGGGACGGCTCGCCGGTCACCGCGCGCGACGTGCTCGCGAGCTGGATCGCCCGCGACTCCGGAGCGGCTGTCATGACCTGGCCGGGGGGCCTTGCCCACGCCGCGACGGTGACCGGCGAGCGCGCGTTCACCGTGCTGCTCCCGCCGTCGTACGATTCGCTGCCCCCGCTGGTCGCGGACGCCGCGCTCGCGGTCTCCAAGCCCGCGCCCGACCGGGGCTGGCCGATCGGAACTGGTCCATTCTGGGTCACGACCCAGACCACGTCGGCGCGGCTCATCACGGCGACGCCGATGGCCCGTTACCCTCATCTCGCCGCGCTCGCCTTCCGCGTCTTCGCGGCCAACGACGCTCGCGACGCCCTCGACGAAGGTGTGGACCTGCTCGTCACGAGCGATCCCGCCGTGCTCGACTATGCCGCGAGCCGGCCCGAGCTCGCGTCCGTCCCCCTCGAGTGGGATCGCACCTACGTCCTGCTCGCGCCCGCGGCCGTGAGCCTCACGAGCGCCGATCTCGACGACCTGCGGCGCGCGGTGCAGGTCGACGCCCGCGCCGCCGAACGGTTTTTCTGGTGGTGGAGTCTCACCGGGTGTCACCTGACGGCATCCGGCGACGCCTCTCCGGACGGGCCCGCGCCCGCGCCGCGCCGCATCGTCTACGACCGCACCGACCCTACCGCCCGCGACCTCGCCGCCCGGCTCGTCGCGCGCTCCCTGGTCGGGCACGGCACCGTCGCCGCGGGGCTCGCCCAGGAGGCGTTCGCCGCGGCGCTCGACGGCGGGAACGACGCCTACGTCCTCGCGTTCCGCCGCCGGGCGCTCGATCGCTGCCGGCTGGCGGAGCAGATTCCTCCGCTGGTCCGGGGCTCTCGAACGGCGGTCATCCCGCTCGTGGATGCCCGATCGCACGCGATCCTGCGACGCGGCCTCGGGCGAGTGGGCGTCGATTTTGACGGCACCCTGCGCCTGGTGGCGCGATGACCTTCCGAACCCGCATTCTGCTTGGCTTCGGCGTGGTGGTGCTCGTCCCCCTCGCCGTGTTCGGCCTGCGCATCCGCGCCATGATGGCGGACCGCCTCACGGCGGAGTACGGGCGGCGCGTGGCGTCGCTCGTGGCGGTCATCCGCGCCGACCTCGAGCAGGAGAGCGCGGGGATCGCCGGCCGCCTGCGCGCGCTGCGCGAGGCCGCCGCCGCCGACAACCGGTTCCGCATTGCGGCGCTTCAGGGCGCCGAGCGCGCCTACCTGCTCGACTACGCCGGCGACGCGATGCGGCTCGCGGGGCTGTCAGCGCTGCAGATTCAGGACGATTCCGGACGGATCGTCAGCTCGGGTCATTTCCGGAACGAGTTCGACCGCCTCGAGCCGGATCTTCCCCGCTTGCTCGCCGCCGCCCCGGGTGGCGCGGCGCTGATCCAGGCGCGCACGCCCGAGGGGGTGATGGTCGCCCTGGCGCGGGTCGATTCGCTCCGCCTGGGCGGGAAGCGGTTCACCCTGGTCGGAGGCGCGGCCGTGGACTCGGCCTTTGTGGCGCGCCTGGCGCGCGACTCCGAGCTCACGGTCTCGGTGGCGCTCCCGCCCGACACACTCGAGCGGGTCGATTCGACGACGCAGGTCGTGAGCGAGCTCGCCGTGCCCTTCGTGGCGCAGCGGGATTCCGCGCAGCTCCTCCCGGCGCGCATCATCGTCACGCACTCGCTCGCGTCGCTGGCGGCACTGCGTCGCGGCGTCGATCTCTGGCTCCTCGCGGCAGTGGCCGTGACCAGCGTCGTCGCGCTCCTACTCGGCGGCTGGCTGTCCTCGCGTATCAGCCGCCCGCTCGTGCAGCTCGCCGAGAAGACCGCCGAGATCGACATGGAGCGCCTCGACGTCGCCTTCGCGAGCGACCGCGACGACGAGATCGGCTCGCTCACGCGCCTGCTCGGCGCGATGACGGAGCGACTGCGAGCCGGGGCCGGGAAGCTGCGCGAGGCCGAGCGGCGCATGGCCATCGGCGATCTGGCCCGGCAGGTGAACCACGACATCAAGAACGGCCTCATTCCCATCCGCAACGTCTTCCGACACCTGGCGCAGGCCGCCCGCGAGGGGCCGGACCAGTTGGCCGCCGCGTTGCGGGACCGGCAGGGGACCGTCGAATCGAGCATCTCCTACCTGGAGAACCTCGCCGGCAACTACGCACGGCTCTATCCGGAGCCCGCCCGAGAGGCGTGCGACGTGAACGCCGCCGTCCGCGAAACGATCCGCCGTTTGGGTGACGCCGGCCGGACGGAGCTCCGGACCGAGCTCGCGGACGGTCTCCCGCCGGTCCGAACGGACCCGCTCGTGTTGCGGCGGATCCTCGAGAACCTGGTCGGCAACGCGCTCGACAGCCTCGAGTCGCGCCCGGGCGCCGTGACCGTTTCCACCGGCCGGGGCGCCGGCTCCGACGGCCGCCCCGCAGTGCGGATCGTCGTCGCCGACACCGGCAAGGGGATGACTCGCGACGAGCTGAACCGGGTGTTCGACGATTTCTACACGACGAAGCCCGGTGGAACCGGCCTCGGACTCTCCATCGTGCGCCGGCTCGTCCTCGATGCGAGCGGCGCGCTGCGGGTGGAGACCGAGCCCGGTGCGGGGAGCAAGTTCATCGTGGAGCTGCCGGGGGAGACGGTCGCGACATGATCGAGCCCCCCGATGGTGATCCGGGCGTGGTAACGCGATGACGACCGTCCTCGTGGTCGATGACATCGCCGCCATGGCCGAGCAGTACGCCTACGATCTCAAGCGCGTGGGCGGCTACGAGGCGCTGATCGCCCGCAGCGGTCGCGACGCGCTCGACATCCTCGAGCGTGAGGTGGTGGACTGCGTGATCCTCGATCTCGAGATGCCCGGGATGGACGGCTTTGACGTGCTGCGGGCGATGGAGCGCCGCGGCTTCCGCATTCCCGTGATCGTGTACACGGGGACCGGCACCTACGACCGCTGCATCCAGGCGGTGCGGCTCGGCGCCCACGCATTCATCGACAAGGCCGAGCCGATGGAGCGCGTCGTGCAGGAGGTGGAGCACGCGCTCGAGCGGCAGCGGCTCACCAGCCAGGTCGCCGCCCTGCGGGAGCGCCTCGACAGCGAGGCGCCGCTCGTCGGCGCGAGCCCGGCCATGCAGCGGCTCAAGGACGCCATCGCGCGCGTCGCGAAGATCCCGAGCCCGGTGCTGATCGCTGGTGAGAGCGGCTCCGGCAAGGAGCTCGTCGCCCAGGAGCTGCACCGCCGCGGCGCGAACCCGAAGGGCCCCTTCATCGCCATCAACAGCGCCGCGCTCCCCGAGAACCTCGTCGAAGACGAGCTGTTCGGCCACGAGCGCGGCGCCTTCACCGGCGCGAACGCGCTCCGCAAGGGCGCCTTCGAAGCCGCGTCGGGCGGGACCCTGTTCCTCGACGAGATCGGCGAGCTGCCCTCGGCCGCCCAGGCCAAGCTGCTCCGCGTGATCGAGCAGCGGCAGGTCTCCCGGCTCGGAGGCAACCGGACCATCGCCGTGGACGCGCGTGTCCTGGCCGCGACGAACCGCGACCTCGACGCCGAGGTGCAGGCCGGGCGGTTCCGGCAGGACCTCTACTATCGCCTCAATGTCCACGTGCTCCGCGTCCCACCCCTACGCGAGCGCCTGTCGGACGTGCCGGCGTTGGTCGAGCACCTCGTCGCGTCCACCTGTGCCCGCTTCGGCGTGCGGCCCAAGCAGCTCGACCCCGTGGCCCTCGAACGCGTCATGGGCTATGACTGGGCGAGGAACAACGTCCGCGAGCTGCGCAACGCCGTCGAGCGGATGATCATCGCAGCGGACGGGGAGGTGATCCGCCTCGACGACGTGCCGTCCGAGATCCGCGAGGCGCCGCCCCCGCGCCCCACAAGTCCCGGGGCCGGGGGCGCGGGTGAGGCGGGGGGCCCCGCCCCCACGACGTTCCACGGGTTGAAGGCCGAAGCGGAGCGGCAAATCGTCGTGGCCGCGCTCGAGCGCAATGACTGGCACATCACCAAGACGGCCCACGAGCTCGGCCTCGCCGACCACGCCAGCCTGCTCAAGATCATGCGGCGGCACAATATCAGCCGCGGGTGAGGGCCCTCACCCCCCGGACGCCCGTGACCTCAACCGTCACTCCCATCGTCGACGAACACGAAATACAGCAACAGAGCGTCTCCAGCAGCCGTGCAAGTTCTCGCGAAGCTCTGGAGGAATGAGTAGTGCTCGAGGACCTGCCCCAGGGGATCGAACGTCTCCTCCCAAGCTTTCCAGCGTCGGGGATAGATGTCTGCCTGATCCAAGGCCTCGCCTTCGTAGTGCGGTATGAGGTCCTCGGGCTCAATGTCGCGGAGCGCGGAGTCGAGTAGCGCGACTTCCTCGGGCGGAGCACGCGCGCCGCCGGAACGTCCCGCGTGCCGGTCGACAGCCCCTGGCCGAGGCTGAGCCACGTCGCGGCAGGCGACGTGGGGCGGTGTTGAGCGAGCAGATACTGGATGGCGTGCCAGTAGCGGTAGACGTCGGTGTAGATCTTCGCTGACTCAACTGACTGCGAGAGGTCCCCTGGCTGAGCAATGAGCGAGGCGGCGCGCTCAGGGGGGAGCCGCAGCAATCGACAGATGGTTGGCATCTGCGTTCCCTCCTCCGGAGGTGCCACGGGCGCCGTCTCTGACGGAGGGCTGAAAAACCCCCTCAGGCGTACCGGCTTGGATTGATTGGACGCCCTAAAGAACGCCCTCGGCGCAAGCGCGGCCTGAAGGACGCTGGAGAGGGGGTAGAGAGGGGCAAGGGGTGAGGTGTCCGCCCGGACACACGAAAGCTCCGAAAGCCCGTGTCCGCCGGGACACGCCCACCCCGGCTCGCTTCCGCAAGCGGTTGCCCTGACGCCCGATAGCTGACCGACCACGTCTGGCCCCCCTCCTGCTTTACGAGCGTGCGTCCACCACGCTACGAACTCGGCGCCGCTGGCGCCAAACCAGGAGATCACCATGCGGAACCGCATCACGCTCATCCCGATCGCCGCCTTCATCCTCGGCGCCTGCGGCGACAAGACCCCCAAGACACCCGACGCGAACGCCGCGGAAGTGACCACGGCCTCCCCCGTGACGCCAAGCGCGGCGACACCGACCACGCCGACCGTCCCGGAACCCGCGTCGTTCGAGGACGCACAGTCGGCGTTCCGGGAG
>DASPXO010000180.1:0-29333 GCA_035637235.1 Gemmatimonadales bacterium
GGCGAACCAGCTGCTCGTGCCCGGCCTGTCCCTGCACGAGGAGATGAGCCTGCTCGTCGCTGCCGGGCTCACGCCGCTCGAAGCGATCACTGCGGCGACGCGCACCGGCGCGCACCTGCTGCACGCCGACTCGCTCGGCACGATCGCGCCGGGACAGGTCGCGGATCTCGTGGCGCTCGACGCCAATCCGGCCGCGGACATCAGCGCAACGCGCCGCATCGCGCTCGTGATGGTCCGGGGACGCCTGATCGAACCCGACTCGTTGAGGCGAACATGGCACTGAAACAACGGCGGTCAGGCGGTCAGGCGGACGGGCGGACGGAAACACATCCTCGCACGGGCGTTCCGTCCGCCGGTCCGCCCGTCCACCTGACCGCCTTGTTGCTCGCGCTCACCGCGTGCGAACGCCCGGCCCGCCAGCAGGCCGGCACGCCGTTCGACCTCGTGCTCACCGGCGGTCGGATCGTGGACGGGAGTGGCAATCCGGGCTACCAGGGGGACGTCGCGATCGCGGGTGATCGGATCGCCGGCGTGGGCTTTCTCGCGGGTGTCGCGGCGCGCGAGACCGTCGACGTCCACGGCCTCGTCGTCGCCCCCGGGTTCATCGACATGATGGGGCAGTCGGAGATCAGCGTCCTGATCGACAACCGGGTGCTGAGCAAGGTCACCCAGGGGATCACCACCGAAGTGACGGGCGAAGGGGGATCGCCGGCGCCCCTCACCGACGCGCTGGTGGCGGACGATTCGGACGCCATGAAGAAGTATCATTACCAGGAGGATTGGCGAGACTTGGAGGGGTACTTCGCCCAGCTGGCGCGCACTCGCTCGACCGTCAACTTCGCGATCTTCGTGGGCGCCACGCAGCTGCGCATGGCCGTGGTCGGCAAGACGGACCGGCCCGCGACCGCGGCGGAGCTCGCCCACATGGTGGCCCTGGTCGACACCGCCATGCAGCAGGGAGCGCTCGGCCTCTCGACGGCGCTCGAATACGCCCCGGCGTTTTACGCGCCGACCGAGGAGATCATCGCGCTGGCAAAGGAGGCGCGCCGCCACGGCGGTGTCTATGCGAGTCACATGCGCAACGAGGGCGGCGAGATCGACGCCGCGCTGAATGAGACGTTCCGGATCGCCCGCGAGGCGAACATCCCGGCCGAGGTGTGGCATCTCAAGGTCTCCGGCCGGCGCAACTGGGGGGGGATGCCGCGCATCCTCGCGCGCATCGACTCGGCGCGCGCGGCGGGCCTCGACGTCACGGCCGATCAGTATCCCTACATCGCGGGCATGACCTCGCTCGACGCTTCGATTCCCGCCTGGGCGCACGGCGGCGGCACGGACTCGCTGCTCGCGCGCCTGCGGGATGCAGGGACTCGCGCGCGGCTCCGCGCCGAGCTGCTCGCGCCGCCGTCCCCGAAGGACCGCTTCATGCGCGCGGCCGGCGGGCCCGCTGGCGTCCTCGTCAGCGGCTGCTTCGAGGACTCCCTGCGCCGCTACCAGGGCAAGCGCTTGAGCGAGATCGCCGCGCTGCGCCACGCCGACCCGATCGAGACGCTGTTCGACCTGGTCCTCGCCGATCACAGCCGCACGAGCGCCATTTACTTCCTCATGAGCGAAGCGGATGTGCAGGCGGGCATGAAAACCTGGTGGGTGGCCGTCAATACCGACGCCAGCGGCGCGGCGCCCGACGGGCCGCTCTCGGACCAGAGCACCCATCCGCGTGCGTACGGGAGCTTCGCCCGCATCCTCGGTCACTATGTGCGCGAGCGCAAGCTGTTCCCGCTCGAGTTCGCGATCCGCAAGATGACCTCGCTGGCGGCGCAGCGCGTCGGGCTCGTGGACCGCGGCCTGCTCAGGCCCGGCATGGCCGCCGACATCACCGTGTTCGACCCCGAGACCGTCGCCGACCGCGCGACGTTCGAGCAGCCGCATCAGCCGTCCGTCGGCTTCGCGTACGTGTTCGTGAACGGGCAGAAGGTGCTGGACCACGGGAAGCTCACCGCGGCGCGCCCGGGGCGCGGCCTGCGCGGCCCCGGCTACGTGCCCCCGGAGCGGCGCGCCGTGCGGTGACGCTCGCGCGGCTCGTGCTCGCGTGGCTGCCAGTGGCGCTGGAGTTCACGATCGTCGGCGGATTGGGGGTGCGGTCTTCCGACGTCGAGACCGGAGCACCCCGTGACGACGCGCAGGCCACCGGTCTGGGGCGGATGGTCACGAAGGGGGACCTGGCGTGGCGCTCGGCTGAAGCGGCGGTGGTGACCCTCTGCGCCTCGCTCTGGTTCGATGCCGTCGGCCACGGTGGGTGGTGGCTCCTCTTCCTGCTGCTGGGCCTGATGGTCGCGCTCGCCGGGCTGCCGGGCTCGGCCGCCACGGGTCCGGGAACGACGCGGCGCCTGTGGGAGGGACGCGAAATCCTGGTCCGGACGATCCGCGAGGCCGTGCGGTATGTGCTCGCCGGCGCGATCCTCGCCTGGAGACTCGGATAGAGTATCTTCGGAGACCTATGTCTGCCGAACCCACGACCACGATCCGGCTGACGCGCTACTCGCACGGCGCGGGCTGAGCCTGCAAGCTCGGCCCCGCCGAGCTGGCGCAGGTCTTGCGCCACGTGCCGGTCGCGACGGATCCGCGGATCCTCGTCGACGCCTCGACTCGCGACGACGCCGCCGTCATGCGGCTGACGCCGGATCGCGCGATCGTGGCGACGGTGGACTTCTTCACGCCTCTCGTGGACGACGCGTACGACTTCGGCCGCATCGCCGCCGCGAACGCCTTCTCCGACGTCTACGCGATGGGCGCGACGCCGCTCCTCGCATTGAACCTCGTCGGATGGCCGCGCGAGACGCTCCCCTTCGACCTGCTCGGCGACATCCTGCGGGGCGGCGCCGATGTAGCCCGGGAGGCCGGCGCGTTCGTCGCGGGCGGCCACTCGGTGGACGATCCGGAGCCGAAGTACGGCATGGTGGTGATCGGCGAGGCGCACCCGGAGCGCGTGGTCCGGAACGCGGGCGCGCAACCGGGGGACGCGCTCGTGCTCACGAAACCGATCGGAACGGGGGTCCTCACCACGGCGCTCAAGCGCGATCTGCTGACCGAAGCGGACCTCGCGCCCGCCGTGGCGGTCATGACGACCCTGAACGCCGGTGCCGCGCGGGCGATGGGCGGCGTGGGCGTCCACGCGGCGACGGACGTGACCGGGTTCGGGCTGCTGGGGCACCTCCGGGTCATGCTCGAGGCGAGCGGCGTGGCGGCCGAGCTGACGGCGCGGGCCGTGCCCCTGCTTCCCCGCGCGCGCGAAGCCGCCGCGCGCGGAGCGATCCCCGGAGGGTCCCAGCGCAACATGGAGAGTCTCGCCGACGCGGTGACGTTCGCGGCGGACATCGACCCGAGCGACCGGATGCTGCTCGCCGATGCGCAGACCTCGGGCGGCCTGCTGATCGCGGTCACGCCGGATCGCTGCGCCGCGCTGGTGGCGGCGCTCGAGCGCGAGCACGCGCCCGCGGCGGCGGTGATCGGGCGCGTGATCGCCGGCGCGCCCGGCCGGGTCGCGGTCGGCTAGTGGAACGTCCCCGGAGCGGGTCCTCATCGGGGGAGCGCGCGGGGCCGGCGGTTCCCCATCCTGAAGGACGGGCTCGGTACGGCAGACTGATGCGAGCGATCCCGGAATTCACGGGGCTGACGCCCGACGCGCTCGACGCGTTGGAGCGCGCGGTGCGGGAGCGGCGGCGGGTGGCGCTGCGGCGGCGCGGGACCGAGTATGTCGTCGTAGCCGAACGGCTCGACACCGGTGAGCGCGAGGAAGCGCTCGAGGGGAGGCTGCCGATGACGGGGGAGATCCTCGCGTTCCCGCTGCGCGAGCTCGAGTCCTTCGCGGTCCTGCCGTAGCCGTGTTCACCCAACTGCTGGTCGGCCTCGACGGCAGCCCCCGCGCCGACTCGGCGTTCGAGCAGGCGGTCGTGCTCGGGCGGCGGTTCGGCAGCACGATCCTCGTCGCGTACGTGCGGGAGCCGCACGGCCGGGACGCGGACGGCGCCGCGATGCTCGAGCGCGCGCGCGAGCGCGTGCTCGCCGCGGGAGTGAAGGCCGAGGTCCTCGCGCTCACGGGCCAGCCCGACGTGGAGCTGGCGCGGCTCGCGAAGGCGGCGGACGCGGTGCTCGTGGGCCGCCGCGGCGTCACGACCAAGGGCGACGCGCTCGGGCCCACGGTCACCTCGCTCATCCGCATCGCGGAGCGCTGCGTGATCGTGTGCGGCGGCCTGCCCTCGCCGATGCAGTCGTGCGCCGTCGCGTTCGACGGGCGCGACACCAGCAAGCGCGCGCTCGAGCTCGCGATCCGGCTGGCGACCGTCGTCGGGAGCACGGTCCATCTCATCCACGCGAACGCGGACCAGGCCGCCGGGCTGCAGATCGTCGGCGAAGCGGAGGCCCTCCTCTCGATGCAGCGCGTCGCCTTCGTGACCCACGTCGAGCCCGGGGGCCCGGCCGAAGTCGTGGCGCGGATCATCAAGCGCCTCCGCTGCGACGCTCTGTTCGCCGGCGCTCACATGAGTCACGTGCAGGGCCGGCCCAGCGTCGTCGTCGTGTCCAACGCGGAAGACATCCTCCGGCAGACCGACATTCCCGTCGTCATCCAGCCTTGAGATGCCCGCCGGCGCCGGGCCGATCCGCATCCTCGTCCACGCCGACGAGAGCTGTCTGGGCAACGACGGCTCCAAGCCGAGCCCGGGAGGCAACGCCGCGCTCATCGAGGCGCCCGCGGGCGACAGCGTGGCCCGGTGGGACCTTTACGAGTGCTCTCCCCAGACGACCAACAACAAGATGGCCCTGGCGGGCGCGATCGCGACGCTGGAATGGATCCGCCGCCAGTGGAAGCGCGCCCGCGTCGTGTACGTGTCCGACTCGCAATACCTCGTGAAGGGCATGCGCGAGTGGGTGCGCGAGTGGGAGGCGCGGGGCTGGAAGCGGAAAGGGGGCGCCGTCGAAAACCTCGAGCTGTGGCAGAAACTGGTCCAGGCCGCCGCCGCGCACGAGATCGACTGGACCTGGGTCGAGGGGCACGCCGGCCATGCGAAGAACGAATACGTCAACGACCTCGCGATCCGCGCCGCCGAGCGCCAGGAGCGCTCCAACGGGCTCGTGCCCTCCGGCTTCGACACCTGGCTGGCCCAGCAGCGCGCCCGAGGGCACTACGCCCCCTACGATCCGGACCACGACGTGCATGAGCGTTCATAAGGACGGTGTCGCGGCAAACACGCATCCCCTCAACGTGCTGCCCGACGGCGCCACGGCGCCGCCCGTGGACCGCATCCCGCTGTACGAGGTGTACATGCGCATGGCCGAGGAGCTGGCCAAACGTTCGACGTGCGTGCGGCTGCAGGTCGGGACGGTGGTCACGAACCAGCAGCTCGAGAACGTGCTCGCGATCGGCTACAACGGAAACGCCCGCGGCCTCCCGAACCGGTGCGACTCGGCCGTGCCCGGGAGCTGCGGCTGCATCCACTCGGAGATGAACGCGCTCGTCAAGGCACCGGGGAGCGTGCGCGACAAGGTGGTATTCATCAGCGCCTCGCCGTGCGTGATGTGTGCCAAGCTCATCATCAATTCCGGTGTCACCCACGTCTTCTACCGCAAGCCCTACCGCGACCCGTCGGGCGTCGAAGTGCTCCAGCAGGGCGGGATCGTCCCCGTGCTGTACGACCGCTGGGTGCGCGAGTGGCGCTAGCCAATTGCGGATTGCGGATTGCGGATTGCGGAATTGCAAGGCGCCGTCGATCCCAACGTCCACACACGAGAGGGACTTCCACATGAGACGTCTTCCGTTGGCGCTCGTCGTAGTCTGCGCCGCCCCGCTCGCCGCGCAGTCACTCCTGTCTCGGCCGCCCAACCTCGGCGGGACGTGGGTGCCGGACGCCGGCGTGGTCCGCTTCGACTTCATCCACCGCTTCTGGGTGACCCCCGGCCCCAACAGCGGCGTCATCAACTATCCGACGTTCACGCTCGCGGTCGGGCTTCCCGCGCACCTCGGACTCGGGCTGCGGTACGCGACGAAGGGCAGCGATCCGAACGAGTCCGAGGTCTACGCGCGGTGGCGTGCTCAACGGTCCTCCTTCGCCGTCTCGGTCACGCCGGCATACAACGTCACGCTCGAGAGCATCGACGGGGAGGTAGGAGTGGACTGGACGAAGGGCCCGCTCACTCTCGTGGGTGCGCTCCGCGGCATGTCACACGCCTTCGGCGACGACCGCGCGCGAGCGGCGGCGGCTGGCGGGGCCGTCTTCCGGCTCAACGACTACGTAGCCGTCGGCGGAGACCTCGCCTCAATGCTCGACACCGATCCCGGCGAAGACCCGGCCTGGAGCGTGGGGCTCCTGTTCGTCATTCCGGGCTCGCCGCATACGTTTTCGCTCCATGCGAGCAACGTGGGCGCGAACACGATCCAGGGCAGTTCACGCAGGGATCCTCAGGTCAGGTTGGCGACGAGCAAGCCCCTCTACGGCTTCGAGTTCACGATTCCGTTGCACCTGAAGCGGTTCAGCCCGTGGTTCAAGCGGTCGCCTCAGCCCGTCGCCCTGGGCGCCGCACCGGGCGGCACGGTCGCGTCGGAGATCCGCATGGCGGCGTACAAGTTCCAGACCGATTCGCTCACCATCTCCGCCGGGCAGACCGTGCGCTGGACGAACGGCGACCCGGTCGAGCACACCGTCACCTTCGACGGCCCGGAGCCAGGGTCGCCGCCGATCCCGCCGAACGGGACGTTCAACCACCGGTTCGACGCGCCGGGCAGGTACCCCTATCACTGCACGCCGCATCCGTATATGAAAGGTGTGGTGGTCGTGAAGTGACGGGGAACGTGCGACGTACGACGTGTGACGTGGTAACGGATGCCTGACGACCTGGATCGGCTGTTCGAGCGACTGGTGCGGGTGCTGGCGGACGACGCGCCCGGGCGGCTGGCCGTCCCCTTCCCGGCCGCCGAGCTGTATGAGCGGCTCGTCCCGTACCGCTCCAGCCGCTCGGCCCTCAAAGTCGCGACCCATCAGGACTACGAGATGGCCGTGCTGCGCCTGCTGTCGGGCGAGCGCGGCTACGCGTCGCTCGACCCGGCCGAGGTGCAGACGGCGCTGCGCCGCGAGACGGCGGAGCCGAATCCCGACACGGGGTTGTTCCGCCAGTTCCCCGACGCGATCCTGAGCCTCAACCGGATCGCGGCGGAGCGGTTCCTGCGGGGCGACCGCGTGTACGCCCCTTCCCCAGCCCCTCGGCTCGAGTCCGCCCAGGGCGTCGAGCCGGAGGAGGAAGGGGAGGAAGTCGCGCCCGGCCGCCCCGTCCGGTCCGACTCGCCGTTCGAGCTGGCCGAGGAGTCGGCGCGTCAGTGCCCGTACTGCGGCGAGACCCTACCCGGCAACCGCAAGGTGAACTTCTGCCCTCAGTGCGGGCAACCGCCCTCCGGCGAGCTGCGCTGTCCCGCGTGCGGCAGCGAAGTGGACGTGGGCTGGCGCTACTGCGTCGGCTGCGGGCGCGCGACCGGGTTCGAATGAGGCGTCAGGCGGTCGGGCGGTCAGGCGGACGGTGACGACATGGATGTGACGCATCGGATCGCCGTGATCGGCGGGGACGGGATCGGTCCGGAGGTCGTCGAGGCCGCGATTCCCGTGCTCGAGCGGGCGGGGTCGAAGCACGGCTTCCGGCTCGATATCGAGCGGCTCCCCTACTCTGCCGAGCACTACCTCAAAACCAAAGAAACGCTCCCCGACCACGCGTTCCGCCACCTGCGCGACGACGTGGACGCGATCTTCCTGGGCGCGCTGGGCGACCCCCGCGTCTCCGGCAACGAGCACATGCGGGACATCCTGCTCGGCCTGCGGTTCCGGCTGGATCTGTACATCAATTTCCGGCCGGTGACGCTGCTGCATCCCGATCTCACGCCGCTCCGCCCTGACCGCCGGTCCGCCCGACCGCCTGACCGCCCGTCCATCGACTTCGTTATCTTCCGCGAGAACACCGAAGGCGTCTATCTCGGTCGGGGGCGCATCCAGGGCGACGAATACGTCGCCGAGGAGGTGAATACCGGCAAAGGAGTCGAGCGGATCGTCCGGGCGGCGTTCGAGTGGGCGAAGGCGCATGGCAAGACGCGCGTCACGATGAGCGACAAGTCGAATGCCGTCCCGGCGCATCGCGTCTGGCAGGAGACGTTCAAGCGGGTCGCGGCGGAGTTCCCCGGGATCGAGGCCGAGCACCGCTACGTGGACGCGCTCGCGATGGAGCTGGTCCGCGAGCCCGAGCGCTTCCAGGCGATCGTCACCAACAACCTGTTCGGCGATATCCTCTCCGACCTGGGGGCGGGCCTCGTTGGCGGGCTCGGCCTCGCCGCGAGCGCCAACCTGCACCCCGGGCGTCCGGGGCTGTTCGAGCCGGTCCACGGCTCGGCGCCGCCGCTGGCGGGGAAAGGCATCGCCAACCCGATCGCCGCCGTGCTGACGGGAGCGCTGATGCTCGAGCAGCTCGGGCACGCGTCCGCGGCGCGGGATCTGGAGCGCGCGGTGCGGAAGGCGCTGGCCCAAGGGGTGAGGACGCCGGACCTCGGGGGAAATGCCACCACGCGAGAAGTGGCCGCCGCGGTTGCCGCCGCGCTGTAGAGAACCCGCTTCCGTCAACTGCGCTTCTTGACCACCACCTGGTTGCTCGCCGACTCGATGCACACGAGCTGCATCACCCCCGGCTTGGACCGGGTGAGCGGGCAGACGACAAAGTCAGCGATGAGGTAGTTGTCCTTCTCTTCGACGTCCTCCTCCAGCCACTCGGGCACTCCCTCACGGAGGCCGAGCATGCGCTTGGTGCCGATGATCCAGATACGGACCGTGGGAGCGTTCGGGTAGAGGCCCAGCCTACCGTGCACATCGAAGCACTTCCCCACCAGCTTGGGATGGCACTTGCAGGGAGGCTGCTGCTCTTCCGCTTTCTCCTTCTCCGCGGGCTCCTGAGCACGGGCGGTCGCGCTGCTCGCGACGCCGGCGATTAGACATAGCCACAGTACCCGTCGTCGCATGATGAACCGTTCGAGTGCCACGCTGAACCTCCGCAACGAAGAACGCGAGGAAGCCTTCAAGCTGCAATCTCCCTCACGCCGCATCAAGACCCGCGCAACCCTAGGCGGGCGCCAGCCGCAGCCGCTCCACGTGCCGCGGCCGGACGATCGCGAAGTGCCTCCGGTCCGTGGTCAGTACGGAACCCGCGTCCAACCGCTCCGCCACCGCGACCACCGTCGCGTCCACGAAGCCAAGGGGGAGGTCTCGGTAGTCCTGCATCAGCTCCGCGCTCCGATCGAAATCGCCAGGCTCGAGGGGTTCGACCGTGAGCTCGCCGACCGCCACCGCCCGCACGAAGCCTGTCTCGGCCTCGATCCCCTTGCGCCGCTGAACCAGATACGTGATCTCGGGCAGGATGGTGACGGGGAGCAGCACCTCGCCCGTGCCCGACTCCCACCAGCCCCGTACCCGCTCGTGCCAGGCATCGCGGCGGTCCAGGAGGGCGTAGATCGCGCCGGTATCGGCGACGGTGGTCAGTCGTGCGGATCGCGCCAGAGGAGCTCGTCCACGCGCTCGGACGTGTCGGTATGCCCGCTGTCGAATCGTATATTACACACGCAAGGGCGCTGCTACCTCCCTTCACCGCCGCACTTCTCGCCCTACCGCCCCACCGCCGTACCCCCGATATTCCCCTCGTCGTCTCAAGCGGAGCTTTCCCCCATGAAAACTCAGGGTTCCAATAAAGACGTCGTGTTTCTGTCGGGGGTCCGGACCGGGTTCGGCACCTTCGGCGGCTCGCTGAAGGACCACTCGGCGACCGCGCTCGGCGCGATCGCGGCCCGGTGCGCCTTGGAGCGCTCGGCGGTGCCCCCCGACGCGATCGGCCACACCGTGTTCGGCAACGCGCTTCAGACCTCGCCGGACGCCATCTACTGCGCCCGCCACGTGGGGCTCAAGGCGGGGCTGCCGATCGAGGTCCCCGCCGTGACCGTGAACCGGTTGTGCGGCTCGGGCTTCGAGGCGATCGCCCAGGGCGCCCAGCTGATCCTCTTGGGAGAGGCCGACGCGGTGCTCGCCGGCGGCACGGAGTCCATGAGCCAGGCGCCGCACGTGGTGCGCGGGGCCCGCTGGGGGCTGCGCCTCGGCCCCGCGGCCCCGCTCGAGGATCTGCTGTGGGAAGCGCTCAAGGATCCGCAGTGCGGCCTCTCGATGGCCGAGACGGCCGAGAACCTCGCCGACCGGTACAAGCTCACCCGCAAGGAGGTGGATGAGGTCGCCCTGGCGTCGCAACAGCGCGCCAAGCAGGCCTGGGACGCGTGCGTGTTCCAGGAGGAGGTGGTCCCCGTCCCGGTGAAGCAGAAGGGCCAGACCGTCGAGTTCCGCCGGGACGAGCACATGCGGCCGGAGACGACGCTGGACGTGCTGCTCGGACTGAAGCCCTACTTCAAGAAGGACGGGCTCGTCACGGCGGGAAACGCGTCGGGGATCTGCGACGGCGCGGCCGCGACGGTCATTGCGGGTGAGGACTTCGCGCAGGCACACGGGTTGAAGCCGATCGGACGTCTCGTCGCCTGGGCGGTCGCGGGAGTCGAGCCGCAGTACATGGGGATCGGGCCCGCGCCCGCCGCGCGCAAGGCCCTCCAGAAGGCCGCGATGAAACTCGAGCAGATGGATCTCGTCGAGGTGAACGAGGCGTTCGCGCCGCAGTATCTCGCGGTGGAGAAGGAGCTGGGGCTCGACCGGTCGAAGACCAACGTGCACGGCGGGGCGATCGCCATCGGCCACCCGCTCGCGGCGAGCGGGACGCGCATCACGATCCACCTGCTGCACGCCCTGCGGCGGCAGCGGCAGCGCTTCGGGCTGGGCTCCGCGTGCATCGGGGGCGGCCAGGGGGCCGCGGTGATCGTGGAAGCATTCCCGGCCTGAGGAGGAGCTGCGATGGACGTGGTGGTGACGGCCGCCCTCGGCATCCTGGCGCTGTATCTGTTCGGCGGCCTCAAGGTGCTCCGGGAGTACGAGCGGGCGGTGTACTTCTTCCTGGGCCGGTCGTGGGGCGCGAAGGGGCCGGGGCTCATCTACGTCCCGCCCCTGTTCGCGAAGACGCAGACGGTCTCGCTCCGCGTCGTGGCGCTGGACATCCCACCCCAGGACGTCATCACCCGGGACAACATCTCGATCAAGGTGAACGCCGTCCTCTACATGCGGGTGAACGAGCCGGTGAAGGCCGTGATCGGGGTCGAGAACTACCTCTACGCCACGAGCCAGCTCGCGCAAACCACGCTCCGCTCGGTGCTCGGCGAGACGGAGCTCGACGAGCTGCTGATGAACCGCGAGAAGATCAACAACATCCTGAAGACCATCATCGACAAGCGCGCCGAAGACTGGGGCATCGAGGTCTCCGCCGTCGAGGTCAAGGACGTGGACCTGCCACCCGAAATGAAACGGGCGATAGCGCGGCAGGCCGAGGCGGAGCGCGAGCGTCGGGCGAAGGTGATCAACGCGGAGGGCGAGCTGCAGGCATCGGAGAAGCTGGCGCAGGCCGCCCATATCATCGGGTCGGAACCGGCGGCCATTCAGCTCCGCTACCTCCAGACGGTCACCGAGATCTCTTCCGAGAACAACTCGACGACGTTCTTTCCGATTCCCATCGACCTGTTGAAGGGGTTCTTCGAGGCCGTGACGCGGAAGGCGCCGGCCACGCCGGCGCTCCCCGAAAAAGCCTCGGGGGAGACGCTCCCGGACGGGCTCCGGAAGAGCAAGGCCGAAGCCTGACATGGCGGCCGAGCTCATCAGCCGCGAGGCGCTCGAGCGGATCATCCAGCGCGCCGCCGAGCTCCAGGCCGCCGAGCGGGACATCGGGGAGGGGCTCACCACGGACGAGCTGCTCGCCCTCGGGCAGGACGTCGGCATCCCGGGGCGCTACCTCCAGCAGGCGTTGCTCGAGGAGCAGACGCGCGCCGTGGCCCGGGGGGAGCGCGGCGTGTGGGGTTGGCTCGCCGGGCCGGAGCGCCTGTCGGCCCAGCGCGTCGTACCGGGCGAGTGCGGCACCGTCGAGCGCGCGCTGGGCGCGTGGATGGAGCAGCACGAGCTGCTCCAGGTCAAGCGCCGCTACCCGGACCGCACCACCTGGGAGCCGAAGGTCGGCGCGTTCGCGTCGATTCAGCGCGCGCTCGGCTCCGGGGGGCGCCGCTTCGCCCTCGCCCGCGCGGCGGAAGTGGCCGGGCAGGTGAGGCCCCTCGAGAGCGGCGTCTGCCACGTGCAGCTGCTGGCCGACGTCGGCAACCTCCGCCGGCAACGGCTCGGCATCGCCGCCACGCTGCTCGGCACCGGCGTCGCGGCGACCGGCGCCTTCCTGGCGATGGCGGTGCTCGCGCCGTTCGCGTACGGCCCGCTCGCCATCCTCGGCTCGGCGGCGCTGCTGGCGCTCCGCGCCCAGCGGGGCCACTATGAGCAGATCCAGATCGGGCTCGAGCAGGTGCTCGACCGGCTCGAGCGCGGGGAGATCAAGCCGGAGCACGCACTCCCCGGCCCGCGGGCGGGCGCCTTCGCGCGGCTCGCCGACGAAATCCGCACGTTGTTGGTCAGCGGAACGCGCGGGTAAACCCGCGGCTCGGCAGCTGCCCGTGGACGGGCCGCGCAGGGCCGCTTTCAGCGGCCAGCGGCTGAGTCGCGGCTTCAGCCGCGTAGCGAGCCGGGGGGGGGAATGACCGAGATACGGCGGGTTGGGGTGCTGGGCTGCGGCCTGATGGGCAGCGGCATCGCGCAGGTGGCCGCGACCGCGGGCTGCGACACGCTGGTGCGGGACGTGTCCAAGCAGATTTGGGAGCGCGCGCGCGCCGGGATCGAGAAGTCGCTCGGCAAATTCGTGGAGAAGGGGAAACTCGCCGCCGCGGACCGCGACGCCGCGCTCCGGCGGCTCACTTTCACCACCGCGACGGCGGACCTCAAGGGCTGCGACATCGTCGTCGAGGCGGTGACCGAGGACCTCGAGCTCAAGAATTCCCTCTGGAAGGAGCTCGACGCCCTGTGCGCGGCACACACGATCTTCGCCTCCAACACGTCGAGCCTCACCATCGCCGCCATGGCCGCCGCGACGCAGCGGGGTGACCGCTTCGTCGGGCTGCACTTCTTCAACCCGGTTCCCCTGATGCCGCTCGTCGAGGTGGTGCGGACCGTGACGACGTCGGAGGAGACGTTTCGCCGCGCCTTCGCCTTCGCCAAGGCACTCGGCAAGGAGCCGGTGGCCGCGAAGGACAGCTCCGGCTTCATCGTGAACCTGCTGCTTGTCCCCTACCTGCTCGACGCGATCCGCGCGGTCGAGCGCGGCGTGGGCACGGTGCCGGACATCGACAAGGCGATGCAGCTGGGCTGCGGGTACCCGATGGGGCCGCTCACCCTGCTCGACTTCGTGGGGCTCGACACGACCTACAAGATCGCCGAGATCATGTTCGGCGAGTACCGCGAGCACCGCTACGCGCCGCCGCCGCTCCTCAAGCGGATGGTGATCGCCGGGATGAACGGCCGGAAGAGCGGCAGGGGCTTCTACGACTATTCCGTCGACCCGCCCAGGGTCGTCGGCCTGGGCGTCTGACGCGCGCGACCCACACCGACCGGCTCAGGCCCTCATGTTGGGTTACGATTGGCCCCGCCTGCACGCGGCCCTGAACGACCTCCCCACAGCCCTGTTGCTCGCGACGGTGCTGTTCGACCTCGGCGCCTGGCTCACCCGCCGCCAATCGCTCCGATCGGCGGCGCTCTGGTCCCTGTGGGCCGGCGTGATCGGCGGGTGGGTGGCGGCCCTCGCCGGCCTCCAGGCCGAGGGCACCATCGAGCACGGCGAGGCGATCCACGACCTGATGAAGCGGCACCAGACGCTGGCGCTCGTCACCATGGGGCTGTTCACGGCAGTCCTCGGCTACAAGCTGGTCCGGCGCGCGAGCCTCTCGGCCGCCGAGGAGGCGGGACTGCGGGCGCTGAGCGTCGCCGGGCTGGTCGGGATCGTGTGGACGGGGGTGCTCGGCGGGAAGCTGATGTTCGAGCACGCCGCCGGGATTCCCGCTGCGGCGATGCAGGCGGAGCTCGAGAACCGCGAGGCCGGACACGAGCACGAGCCGGGTGAGGGGGAGGGGGAGGGAGAGGAGTACGAGCACTCGGGCGGCGACTCGACCGGCCGGGCTCCCGGCGACTCCGCGAACACCGCCCGGCACACGCACGCCCCAGGCACGCCGCCGCATAAACACTAGATGCGGCGGACAGGCGGTCGGGCGGTCTGCAAGACGGCGGTCGGGCGGACTGGCGGTCGGGCGGTCTGTGAATGCCGCCGGGTCACGGCCTCCGTCCGCCTGACCGGCCGTCCGCCTGACCGCCGTCTTATGGTCCGCCTGACCGCCGTCTTGCTTCTCTTCGCCTGCACCCCCGTCACCACCCGGCCCGACTTCTTCCCCGACTCCCAGGCTCCTGCCGTCACCCTCATGGCCCGGCCGGAGCGGGTGACCGCAGAGCTGCCGTCACTCGTCGCGGCGGAGAGTCTCCTCGTGGAACGGACCAACGTCCGGGACGGCTATCTGGAAACGGCGTGGTACGACACCCGGACCGGCCGCTCGCGCCGCGGGACCGGTGACGTGTCCGACCTGGCGGCGAGCGTGAAGATCCGATTCTGGGCTGACCCCTACGTGCCGGGGCAGACACGGCTCACCGTCGAAGTCGTCCATCGGCCCCGCTACGACCCCTCACGCACGGAGCGAGACATGGAGGTGATCGTGCCCACGGAGCACGCGGGGCACGGGATCGCGGAGCGGTTGATCGCGAAGCTTGAGAAGGAGTTTGGGACACCCAAAAACTAGAGGCTAAGGGGCTAAGAGGCACGTGTCGCTTCTGTGCCCCTTAGCCTCTTAGCCCCTTAGCCTCTAGCTTATCAACCCCCGCACCCACCGCTCCATCATGTCGAGGTCCAGCATCGCATCCCGGCACGGCCCGTTGGGCAGGCGCATCGTGAGGCCGAGCACCGGCAGCTTACCGGCGACGTCCCGCAGGCCGGTCATCATGTCGCGCTCGCAGGCGACCGCCACCACGGCCCGCGGGCGCCGCTCACGGATCACGCGGCGGGCGAGCTGCCCGCGCGTCGCCACGAAGACGGGCACCTCGTAGCGTCCCGCGATCGCGAGCACGCCGTCGAGCGCCTGCTTGGACAGGCAGCGCGGGATCAGCACCAGCAGCTCACCCTTTCCAACCCTCCGCTTCCGTCGCGCCGCCAGGGCGTTGTAGACGTCGATGGCGGCGTGCTCGACCCAGTCCCGCTTGCGGAACGGGCGGGACACGTAGGAGGTCAGGCTCATCAGATGCAGGTACGGTCCTCGCTCGAGCAAGCGCTCGGGGAGCGGGAGCACGCCGCCATAAAAGGAAAGCAACAGCACCGCGACCCACAGGCACGAGAGTACCGCCGCCGCTGCGAGCGCGAGCCAGAGCACCGCCGGAAGCGCCGGCCACAGGGCCGCGAGCCGCGGCGCGAGCAGGAAGATCAGCGCCGCGGCGGCGCCCAGCGCCGCAGCGAGCGTGAGGGCGGCGAACCCGAAGAACAGGCCGGGAGGCGCGGTGAAATCGCCGTGGCCTGGGAGAGCGTTGCCGTCCCACTCGTCCCATTCGTGACCCAGGCGGCGATCGGTGTCGATGCGGATGAGCTGGGCGCGCGGCGCGTCTGAGGCCATGACGGCTCAAGCATCACCCGGTGCCCATGGCGGTGTCAAGCAGACAGGGGCGCGTGGTGACCGGGCGCGTGGTAGCTTCCACCGTGCCGCTTCGCCGCTCCAGCTTCCCCGGCCTCGTGACCGATCCCCGGGTCCGGGCCGCCTACGCCGAGGGCGCCGGGATCTACCGCATCGTCCCGGCGGGCGTCGCGGTCCCCCACGACATCGAGGAGCTGCAACAGCTGGCCCGTTGGGCCGCGGACACGGGGCTTCCGCTCGTGCCGCGTGGGTCAGGGAGCGGCATGGCGGGTGGAAGCGTCGGGCGGGGCGTTATCGTGGATCTGAGCCAGGGATTCCGCCGGATCGCGCCCGAGTGGCACCGCCGAACCGCATGGGTGGGCGCGTCGGTGACGTGGGCGCAGCTGAGCGACGCCGCGCGCCCGGTTGGGCTGCGGCTTCCGCCGGACCCGTCCTCCGGCGCGTTTGCGACATCGGGGGGCATGGTGGCGACCAACGCCGCCGGGCCGCGCTCGGTGCGCTGCGGCAGCGTCCGGCGCTGGGTGGAAGGCCTGGAGATCGTGGACGCCTCGGGCGAGATCCGTAGGCTCCGCCGTGGCGGGGGAAGCGGGGGTGTGCCCTGGCACTTGACACCCGACACCCGGCACCTCGTGTCACAGCGCTTCCCCAAGACGCCCAAGAACTCGAGTGGCTACGCCCTGGACCGCTACGCCGAGTCCGGCGACGAGCTGGACCTCGTGATCGGCTCCGAGGGAACGCTCGGCTTCGTCACCGCCGTGCAGTGGCGGCTCGAGCCCGTGCCTCGCGAGCGCGCCGGCGCCGCCTTCGGCTTCGGCAGCGTGGACGCGCTGGCCGAGGCGATTCCCTACCTCCTGGCGCTCGATCCGTCCGCCGTGGAGCTGCTGGACCGCACGTTCCTCGCGCTCGTCCGGGAGGCGAGCGCGGATCTGCCGGAAGGGATCGAAGGGCTGCTGCTGGTCGAGTTCGAGCGCGACACGAGTGCGGCCGTCCGCGGCGCGGTCGGCGACGCGGTGCGGGGCCTCGAGGCATCCAGCGCGCACGTGCAGACGGCGGTTGACCGCACCGGCCTCGAAAAGCTGTGGGCCGTGCGGCAGCTCGCGAGCCCGGCGCTCGCGCGGCTCCCCGGGACCCGGCGCTCGCTCCAGGTCGTCGAGGACGGCTGCGTCCCGCTGCCGCGCCTCGGGCCGTACGTCGTCGGGATCCGTGCGGCGGCGGCACGACACGGGGTCCCCGTCGCCATCTTCGGCCACGCCGGCGACGGGCACGTGCACGTGAACGCCCTCCCCGACACCACGGGGCCGGGATGGAGAGAGGGGCTCGCGGCGCTGTTCGCCGAGGCGACCGACCTGCTCGCGCGGCTCGGCGGGACCCCCTCCGGCGAGCACGGCGACGGACGGCTGCGCGCCGGAGTGCTCGAGCGCTGTTACGGGTCCGAGGTGGTGGCGCTGTGGCGGGACCTGAAGCGGGCCTACGACCCGCGCGGCATCCTCAACCCCGGTGTTATAATCCCCTCGGCCGATTGGGCGCCGCTCGCCGACCTGAAGGTGGGCCCGGATGCCGCGGCGATTCCCGACGACATCGCCGCCCGCTTGCGCGAGATCGAACGCACGGCAGGCTGGGCAACGCCGAAGCTGGACCTGGCGCGAGCCTTAGCCCCTTAGCCCCTTAGCCCCTAGCCCTGATGGAAATTTTCCGCGCCCCTCGCGTCACCCTGATCGCTCGTCCCGAGTTCATCGAGCCCGAGCACCTGCGCGTCCAGTGGCAGGGGGAGTCGGCCGCCGGCGAGCGGCTCGCCGAATTCGCCGGCCGCATCTGCTACATGAGCCAGCACAACCCCGCGAGCCGCTCCACGGCCGAGTACCTCGAGAACATCAAGAAGCAGGGGCACGGCTCGGTGCTCGAGCACCCGGTCTACGTCTTGCTCATCGAGGGCATCTCCCGCTCCTGCTCGCACGAGCTGGTCCGCCACCGGGCGGGGTTCGGCTACTCCCAGCTCTCCCAGCGCTACGTGGACGAGTCCCACGCCGCCTTCGTCATGCCGCCCGCGATCATGGGCGACGCCACGCTCGAAGCCGAGTGGGAGCGGGAGGTCGCCGGCGCCCAGGCCGGGTACGTGCGCGCCGTCGAGGCGCTGATGGAGCGCTACGCGTGGATGACCGACAAGGTCCACCGGCGCAAGGTCGCGCGCGAGGCGGCGCGGAGCGTGCTGCCGAACGCGACCGAGGTCAAGATCGTGGTTTCGGGGAACGCACGCGCGTGGCGCACCATGCTCGAGCTGCGCACCTCGGAGGGCGCGGAGCTCGAGATCCGCCGGATGGCGATCGCCTGCCTCCGCGTGCTGCAGTGCGAAGCGCCCGCCCTGTTCTCCGATTTCGAGATCCATCTCGCCGAGGACAACCAGGAGGCCGCGCGCGTCGCGTACCACAAAGTCTGACGCGCCGTCCGTGGAAA
The DNA here is from genome assembly GCA_035637235.1 of Gemmatimonadales bacterium. Lineage (GTDB taxonomy): Bacteria > Gemmatimonadota > Gemmatimonadetes > Gemmatimonadales > GWC2-71-9 > DASUAL01. The sequence continues at coordinate 18,191 of DASPXO010000180.1, forward strand.
AAAAATCGCAGATTCCCTATTGCGCATCGCGGCGGCGTTTCGTATTCTCTACTCGACAACGCCTCTCGATCACAGACCGCACGAGCGGCTTTTTTTTGTAGGAGGTCAGCCGAGAGACCACATGCGCCTGGGTCTCGCGTACAACGAAAAACCCGATCCCGCGTCCGCCGAAGAGCCTCCGAGTACCAACGACGCGTTCGCCGAGTGGGACGATCCCTCCACCATCGCTGCGGTGGAACAGGCTCTCCGTCTCTTCGGCAGCGTCATCCGGCTCGAAGCCGATCCGTTGTTCCCCCAGAAGCTCGCCGTCGAGCGTCCGGACCTCGTGTTCAACATGGCGGAAGGGCTCAACGGCCAGAACCGCGAAGCGCTCGTCCCGGCGATCTGCGAGTACCTGAACGTTCGCTATACCGGCTCGGACCCCCTGACGCTCGCGCTGTCGCTCCACAAGGCACGCACCAAGGAGCTGCTCGCCTATCGCGGCGTGCCCACCGCGCCCTTCATCTGTATCGAGACGCCGGCCGACCTGGAGCGCGTGGCGTTGCCGTTCCCCGTGTTCGTGAAGCCGGTCGCGGAGGGATCGGGTAAGGGAGTATTCACCAACAACTTATGCGAGACGATGGCGCAGCTCGTGGAGCGCGTCCTCTTCCTGCTGCACCGCTATGCGGAGCCCGTGCTGGTCGAGACCTATCTCCCCGGCCCCGAGTTCACCGTGGCGATCCTCGGGAACGGTCCGGCCGCCTACTGCCTCCCGTTGGTCGGCTTCGATTTTTCGACGCTCCCCGCCGGAGCGCCGCCGGTGTACGGCTACGAAGCGAAGTGGGTGTGGGACCGGGTCGAGGCTCCGCTCGCGATCTTCCAGTGCCCCGCGCGGGTCCCGGCCGGGCTCTCCAGAGAGATCGAGCGCACGGCGCTCGACGCCTACCACGCCCTGGGCTGCCGCGACTGGTGCCGCGTGGACATCCGCGTGGACCGGTTCGGGGTGCCGAACGTCCTCGAGCTGAATCCGCTTCCCGGGATCATTCCCGATCCGGCGATGAACTCCTGCTTCCCCAAGGCCGCTCGCGCCGCCGGCTTCGCCTACGACGAGTTGATCCAGGAAGTGGTCGTGATCGCCTGGCGTCGGCTCACGGGGCGGGAGCTCCTCACGAGGGTGCGGACCGCCGCACCCCTCCACGCGGCGGGAATGCGCGGATGAGGATCCTGATCCTCTACGATCCCGGTGCGGACGACTGGACGGCGGAAGACGTGCGCGGCGTGATGCGCGCCGTGGACGAGATCGCAGCCATCTTCGGGCGCATGGGCCACGCGACCCGGAAGCTTCCCGTGCGGCACGACATGCGCTGGTTCCAGGCGGCGCGGCGCGCCGACCTCGTCTTCAACCTGTGCGAGGGCGTCCTCGGGAACAGCGAGTGGGAAGAGCACGTCGTGGGGACGCTCGACTTCGCGGGCATTCCCTTCACGGGATCGAATCTCTGGACCCTCGCCGCCTGCCGGCGCAAGGCGGTGGCAAACACCCTGCTCGCGCACGCCGGGCTCCCGATCCCGCGCTGGACCCTGGCACAGGGAACGATCGACGAGGCGTTCCCGCTCCCCGCGATCGTCAAGCCGGCCGCCGAGGACGCGAGCGCCGGGCTGGACCGCGGCTCGGTCGTGGCCGACCGCAAGGCCCTGCGCGCCCGGGTCGCCGCGATGACCGAGCGGTTCGACGAGGTGATCGTCCAGGAGTTCGTCGCGGGCCGCGAGTTCAACATCGGGTTCGTGGGCGACCGCGCGTTGCCCATCGCCGAGATCGACTTCAGCCGGATGCCCGCCGGCGCCTGGCCGATCCTGACCTATGCGGGGAAGTGGGAGACCGGCTCGCCCGACGACTTGGGGAGCGTCCCGGTGTGCCCGGCGAGCCTTCCCCAGAAGGTCGCCGACCGGCTGGTGAAGGTCGCCGAGGCGGCGTGGCGCTTGATGCGGGGCAAGGGGTACGGCCGCGTGGACCTGCGGCTGGACGATCAGGGCCGGCCCTGGATCCTCGAGGTCAACCCCAACCCCGACCTGCACGACGAGGCGGGCCTGTCGCGCATGGCGAAGGCCGCCGGCTGGAACTACGCGGAGCTGGTGCGCCGCATCGCCGAGGTGGCGCTCCGCGACGCGCAGGGGGCGAAGGCGGCGCGTGAGCTGGTCGCTCCGTCCCGTCGGCAGCGCGCAACGCGCACCGCTTGAGCGGTTGACGCGGGCGACGGGCGTCTTCCGGCCCGAAGAGGTCGCGACCGCGCTGGAGCTGCTTGACGCGAGCCTGGCCGGGGACGACGACTATCGGTTCCTCGGCGCGTACGCGGGCGAGGTGGGCGGCGCGGGCGAGGCGGGCGGCGAGTTGGTCGGTTACGCGTGCTGGGGCGCGACGCCTGGCACGCAAGACACCTACGATCTGTACTGGATCGTCGTGGATCCCGCGTGGCAGGGGAAAGGAGTGGGCACGGAGCTCTTGCGGGCGGTCGAACAGCGGCTGGTGACGGCGCGCGGTCGGCTCGTCGTGGTGGAGACCTCCTCCCGCCCCGACTACGTCCCGACCCGAGCCTTCTACGAGCGGCGCGGCTACGCCAGGACGGCGACCGTGCCGGGCTACTACGCGCCGGATGACGACCTCGTGATCTATCTCAAGGACCTGCGGCATGGCGTCGTGGCAAGAGCTACTCCGTAAGAAGAGCGTCGCTTCGCTCGAAGCGCTCGCGGCCAAGTTCGGCCCCGAGCACTTCCCGGACCTCGAGCGGCTGCGCCGGGCCGCCGAGAACTTCGAGTTCCGCATCTCCCCCGCGATGGTGGATCTGGTCAAGGCGCCGGGCGACCCGATCTGGCGCCAGTACGTGCCGGACCTCCAGGAGCTGGAGGTGCACGACGGGCTCGTGGACTCCCTCGCCGAGGACGCCAACTCCCCGGTGCCGAACATCACGCACCGCTATCCCGACCGCGCCCTGTTCCTGGTGTCGCCCGTGTGCGCATCCTACTGCCGATTCTGTACCCGGCGCCGCAAGGTGGGAGACCCCGAGAAGATCCCGATGTCGCAGCTCGAGTCGGCGTTCCACTACCTCGAGGAGCACCACGAGATCCGCGACGTGATCATGTCGGGGGGCGACCCGTTGCTCCTCTCGGACCGGCGGATCGACGAGATCTGCCGGCGCCTCAGATCGATCAAGCACATCGAGATCATCCGGATCGGGAGCCGGATGCCATGTCATCTCCCCGAGCGGATCACGGTCGAGCTCTGCGCCATCCTCAAGCAATACCACCCGCTCTACATCAATACCCACTTCAACCACCCGGACGAGCTGACGCCCGCGGCCATTGACGCGCTCTCCATGCTCGCCGACGCCGGCATCCCGCTCGGCTGCCAGACGGTGCTGCTCAAGGGCGTGAACGACGACCCCGAGGTGATGAAGCTGCTGATGCAGAAGCTGCTCGCCGCGCGGGTGCGCCCCTACTACATCTACATGTGCGACCAGGTAGCGGGCGCCGAGCACTTCCGCACGACGGTCGAGAAGGGGCTCGAGATCGTCCAGGCGCTGCGCGGCTGGACGTCGGGGCTCGCGGTGCCGCACTTCGTGATCGACGCCCCCGGCGGCGGAGGGAAGATCCCCTTACTTCCCGAGTACGTCGTGAAGCTTACGGATCGCGAGATCGTGCTGCGCAACTACGCGGGCAAGATCTACCGCTACAGGCAGCCGGCCAAGAAGCCGGCCCGGAAAGGGGAGCCCGTTTTGGAGCCGGTGCTGGTGGGGTAGCGGCTTACTGCGTTGCCTGGACGCCCTTCTGGTAGCGCTGCAGCACGACCAGCTTCGCCGCGTCCACGCCGAGGAAGCGGCCGCCCGCCGCTACGGTTCGGATCCCCCGGGCTACGTCCTCCGCCGGAGCCATCTTCTCGACGAAGCCGTTCGCACCCGCCTCGAGCGCCTCGAGCAGCTCGCGTTCCCGCGTGAGTGCCGTGAGGACGATGACCTTGGCACCGAGCCCGAGCGCAGCGATCCGGCGCGTGGCGTCGAGACCGCCCTCGCCGGGCATCGCCAAGTCCATCAGGACCACGTCCGGCCGCGTCACCTTCGCGCAGGCGACCGCTTCATCTCCCCTCCCGGCCTCGCCGACCACGCAGAGATCCGGTTGCTTCTCCAGCAGCGCGCGCAACCCGGCACGGAAGACGAGCTGATCGTCCACCAGGAGAATGCGGATCGGGTTCCGTGACTTCGCGGGACGGCGGAAATCAAGCATCGATGCTTCTCATGCTGGCACCTCCTGTGCAACGCCCATCGACCCTAACCCGTGATCTATAGCAAGATGCGTGCAATACCGAAAGGGCAGGCGCGGCCCGCTCGGCTCGAAAGCGATGACGCCCCGACTCGTCGCTCTGTTGCGTCGACGCGACAAGACAGACATTCCAGTCCTTCCGCCATGCGCGCCATGCTGCTTGACGCCCCGGTGAGGGAGCGGCGGTGCTGCAAACATGAATGCGGAATGCGGAATGGGGAATGCGGAATGTATCGCGCGGGCGTCGAGCCGGCCGGGGAGGTTCTGAGGATCGAACCCTCCCCGTCAATTCCGCATTCCGCGCTCCGCATTCCGCATTTGGCTCACGGCAGCTGCCAGATCTCCACGCGATTCCCGGTGAAGATCGGGATCAACACGCGGTTGCGTTTGCGGTCGTATCCGATGTCCGCGGGGCTGGGCACGCCGGTGATGAGCTTCACTTCCTGCCCGGTCTCGTAGGTGGACACGGTCGAGTCGCTCCAGCTCGAGACGAGGATCCTGTTGCCGGCGATCTCGACGCCGTCGAACCCGCCCGGACCCCGGGCGACCACGCTCGGCCCCTTGTCTCCCGGCCTCCACGCGAGCACCGACTTGCCGCCGAACTCCACCACGATGAATCGTTTCCCCACGGGATCCAACGTGATCCCGTTCGGCCGGCCCAGGGTGTCCCCCCGCACGGCGACCGTCACCTGCCGGTCCGGTCCGATGCGGAAGATCCGGTCCGGCCCGGGATGGAGCACGTTGCCGACGTCGTCGAACCGGATGCCGGTGTCGGTGATGTAGAGCGCCGCGGTGGGAGTGACGGCAACGTCGTTGAGAAAAACCGCGCCCTGACTGCTCAAGCTCACGCTGTCCTTGGACGCGCCGGTCTTCGCGTCGAACGCGCGCACGGCGTCGATGTCGGTCACCCACAACGTGTCCCCCTGCAGCGCCATCCCCTTCGGGGCGTTGAGCGTGACGCCGTTCTTGCCGCCCTCGATGAACTTGAGGTTCTCGACCGCGCCGTCCGGCCGCACCCGGCTGATGAAGCCGTTGCCGTCCTTCGCCGTGGGGCTGCCGTTGATGTTCGAGACGAAGTAGACGTCCTGGGCCGTGTCGTGCAGCACGGACTCCGGCGTCAGGAACCCTTCCACCGTGGCCGCTTTCGTGGCGGTCGTGGACGGCGGCGTCGCGACAGGCGGGGCCGAGGCCGGCGGGGCCGAGGTGTCCGAGGCGGCCGAGCTGTCCGGAGGGGTCGAGGACGCACGGCGCGCCCGGTCGAGGGGCTGGCAGCCGACCGCCACGATGGCTCCGCACAGCAGGAACCGCGCGAGCTTGACCATGATCAATACCTCCGGCTCCTCGATACCCCGATGGGTCCAGGGTCTCAGAGTCGCTTCAGGATCGTGGGAAAGCGGGGATCGCCGCGCAGCGAGTCCAGGTCGGAATCGCGCTCCAGCCATTCCTTGTGGCCGAACCCGTTCTGGATCGCCTTGTCGAGGCACGCGATCGCATCGTCGGTCTGTCCCAGCAGGGCGTACGAGCACGCCACGTTGTACAGGACCCCGGAGTCCTCCGGGTCGATGGCGTACGCCCGCTTGGTCCATTCCAGACCGCGCTCCCGCTCGCCGAGCTGCACCATTCCCCCGGCGCCCAGGTACAGGGCGCGGGCGTCGTCCGGGTTGAGCTCGAGGTGCTGCTCGACGACCTCCAACCCGCGGCGCAGCGCCGCCTCCCCCTCTGCCCGGCGACCCAGCGCCCTCAACGGTACCTGCATCAACAACAGCGCCTGATAGTCCTCCGGGCGTACCCGCGAAGCGTCCTGATAGTGCCGCACGGCTTCCTCCAGCTTCCCCTCCTGGAAGCACGCGCGCGCGTAGAGGTAATGGGCCTCGTACAGCTTCGGGTTCAGCCGGATCGCGGTCTCGAACTCGTGCCGCGCTTCGTCGTACCGCTTGCTCAGGGAGACGGCGAATCCCCGGGACGCGTGCGCCTCGGCGAGCTCGGGATCGAGCTCCAACGCCTTGCGGCTCGCGGACTCCGCGCTCTCGAGGTTGGCTTTGCTGCCGTCCCAGTACATGTAGAGGAACGAGCAGCAGTCGGCGACGCCGGCGTAGGCGAGGGCGTAGCGCGCATCCATGTCGATCGCCCGCTCGAACATCCGGCGGGCGAACTGGATGCCGGTGCGGCGGAACTGGTGGAAGAACTGGCGTCCCCGCAGGTAGTAGTCGTACGCCTGGACGTTCTCGGTCGGCGCCTTCTCGATGGCGCGCTTCTCTTCCTCGCTCAGCACCACCCGCAGCGCCTTCACGATGCTGCCCGCGATCTCGTCCTGGATGGCGAACACGTCTTCCAGCTCGCGGTCGTACCGCTCCGACCAGAGATGGTACCCATCGACGACGCTCACGAGCTGCGCCGTCACCCGCAGGCGGTTCCCCGCCTTGCGCACGCTCCCCTCCAGCACCGTGCCCACGCTCAGCTGCTCGCCGACCCTCCGGATGTCCTGGTTCTTCCCCTTGAACGCGAAGGCCGAGGTCCGCGACGCCACGCGCAAGGCCCGAATCTTGGTGAGCGCGTTGATGATCTCTTCGGCGATCCCGTCGGTGAAGTACTCGTTCTCCGGGTCGGCGCTCATGTTGACGAACGGCAGGACGGCGATCGATTTCGGGGCCGAGGCCGCCGTCACCGACGTGGGGCCCGGCGGCGTGGTCACGCCCGGCGGCTTGAGCGCCTGCGCGAACTGCGCCGCCGTGGCGAACCGGTCCGCCGGCTCCTTGGCCAGCGCTTTGAGCGCCGCCTGCTCCACCCACTCCGGCACCCCCGGTCGGGCCGACCGCAGCGGCGGCGGCGGAGTGGTGAAGCACTGCGCGATGATGGCCTGGGCCGTCGGCCCGACGAACGGCGTCCGGCCGGCCAGCATCTCGTGCAGCACGCACCCCAGGCTGTAGACGTCGCTGCGCCCGTCGAGCTCGACCGCCCCGGCCGCCTGCTCCGGGCTCATGTACGCGGGCGTGCCGACCGACGCGCCCGTCTGCGTCAGGTTGTCCGACGCCGCGGCGCTGACGGCCTTGGCGATCCCGAAGTCGGTCACCATGGCTTCGCCCTCGTGCAGCATCACGTTCTCGGGCTTGATGTCCCGGTGGACCACGCGGTGGCGATGGGCATAGTCGAGCGCGGCCGCGACGGCGCGGGTCAGCTGGAGGGCGTCGTCGAGCGACAGCTGGCGCTCGCGCTCGAGGCGCTGGCGCAGCGATTCACCCTCCACGTAGGGCATCACGTAGTACAGCAGGTCGCGGGCCTGTCCCGAGTCGTACAGCGGCACGATGTGGGGGTGCTGGAGCTGCGCGGCGATCTGAATCTCGCGCAGGAACCGCTCGGGGCCCAGGTTCAGGGCCAGGTGGGGGTGGAGCACCTTGATCGCCACGGCGCGGTGGTGCTTCTGATCCCGCGCCAGGTACACCGTCGCCATCCCGCCGCGTCCGATCTCCCGCTCGAGCTCGTAGCGGTCGGCCAGCGCCGAGCGCAGGCGGTCGAGCAGCTCGGCCATCCTAGGCCCTCGCCTCCTCGAGCTCTTTCTTCCTGGCTTCGATCACCTTCTGGGCGACTTCCGGCGGCACCTGCTCGTAGGCGTGGAACTGCTGGCGGTGCGTGCCGCGCCCGTGCGTGATCGAGTGCAGCGCGGTGGCGTAGCGGTCCAGATCGGCCTCGGGGACGAGCGCCCTGACCTTCGTGAGGCGGCCGTCCTGCTCGGTGCCGAGGATCTGGCCCCGCCGCGACGACAGATCGCCCATCACCGCGCCCAGGTATTCGTCCGGCGTCCACACTTCGAGCTCGAGGATCGGCTCGAGCAGCACCGGCTTGCAGTTGGGACTCACGTTCCGGAACGCCAGGATGCCGGCCATCTTGAACGACATCTCGTTCGAGTCGACGTCGTGGTAGGAGCCGTCGTACAGCTCCACCTTGAAATCCACGACCGGATACCCGGCCACGGGGCCCCGCTGAGCGGCCTCCTGCACCCCGCGCTCGACCGCGGGAATGTACTGCCGCGGGATGACCCCTCCCACGATCTTGTCCTCGAACACGAATCCCGAGCCCCGCGGCAGCGGCGCGATCCGGATCCAGCAGTCGCCGTACTGGCCGCGGCCGCCGGTCTGCTTTTTGTGCTTCCCCTGCCCCTCGGCCCGGCCGCGGAACGTCTCGCGATAGGCGACCTTGGGCTTCGTGGTGGCCGCGTGCACGCCGAACTTGCGCGCCAGGCGGCCCACGATGATCTCGAGGTGGCGCTCCCCCAGCCCGCGGATCAGCGTCTGCTGCAGCTCGCCGTTGTACTCGTGCTGGAACGTGGGATCCTCCTCGTGCAGCTTGTGCAGCGCGTTCGAGAGCTTCTCCTCCTCGCCCCGCTGCTTCACCTCGATCGCCACCGCGATGACCGGCTCGGGGAAGGGGATCTTGCGGAGCACGATCGGCACGTCCCTGAGGGACAGTGTGTCGTTGGTGTGGGTGTCGCGCAGCTTCGCCACCACGCCGATGTCGCCCGCGTGCAGCTCGGCGATCTCCGAGCGGTCCTTGCCGATGCTCACGCACAGGTGGTTCAGCTTCTCGACCGCCTCGCGCGGCGCGTTGTACACGTCCTGCCCGTTGCGCACCGTCCCGGAGTATACGCGGAAGTACGTCACGTCCCCCACGTGCGGCTCGGAGATGGTCTTGAACACCTGCGCCACGAACGGGCCGCCGTCGTCCGCCTTCAGCGGCAGCCGCTCGGCGCCGCCCCACTGCTGCGCGTCGACGGGGGGCCGCTCATGCGGCGCGGGGAAGAGCTCGACCATCTTGGAGAGCAGCGCGCGCGTCCCGAACGTGGCCTCGGCGGCGCCGCAGAACAGCGGGTACAGCTCCCCCCTGAGCATCCCCGCCTTCATCGCCCGGATCGCTTCGTCGCGCCCGATGTCCGCGCCGCCCAGGTAGCGCTCCAGCAGCGTGTCGTCCGTCTCGGCGATGCGCTCGATCAGCTCCCTGGAATATCGCTCGAACCGCTCCCGGTACTCCGCGGGCACGTCCACCTCCTCGTACTCGCCCGCCTTGGTCCCCTTCTTGTACATGTGGCACTTCTTCGAGAACAGGTTGATGATCCCCTGGAAGCTGGGGCCTTCGCCCACGGGGATCTCCACCGGGATCACCTTCGGCGAGAGCCGGTCCTTGATCTGGTGATAGACCTTCTCGAAGTCGGCGTGCTCCTTGTCCATCAGGGACACGAAGAAGAGCCGCGGAATCCCCCGGGCCTCGCCGTAGTCCCACACCTTCTCCGTCCCGACCTCGACGCCGCCGGTCGCGGAGACCACGACCACCGCGCCGTCCGCGGCGTACACGCCGGCGAGCGCTTCACCCGTGAAGTCGAGATAGCCGGGGGTATCGATCAGGTTGAGCTTCGTGTCCATCCACTCGGCCACCGCGAGGGCGAGGTTGATGGAGTACTTGCGCTCGATTTCGTCGGGGGTGTAATCGGTGAGGGCGGTGCCGTCCTTCACGGACCCGTGGCGTCTGCTCGTGCCGGCCACGAACGCGAGGGCGTCGACCAGGGAGGTCTTCCCGCTCGCGCCGTGGCCCACGACGGCCACGTTGCGGATCTCCGCTGTCCTGTACACGCGCATGGGCGCCGCGGACTCCTGTTGAGGGTGAGGCAAATATGAGGCACAATAAGCTAGAGGCACAGAGGCTAAGGGGCTAAGAGGCTAAGGGCATCTGCGCCACTGTGCCCCTTAGCCTCTTAGCCTCTTAGCCTCTAGTCGCAAGGACGCCGCTCCCCCCAGCGCCATGACGAGCCCCGCGGCGAGGAACGCGATGGTGGGAGTGAGCGCGTCGTACACCTGGCCGAGCGCGGGCGGGCCCGCCATGCGGCCGAGCGCCGCGATCGCCTGGGCCGCGCCCAGCACCGTGCCCTGCTCGGTGGGCCCGACGTACACCGACACGAGGCCCGTCGCGGACGGAGCGAACACGCTGTTCGACAGCGCGAGGACGACGGTCCAGCCGTAGAGGGCCGCACTGCTCCCGGCGAGCGGCACGACGACGATCCCGAGCGCCATGCCGAACATCCCGACGATGAGCAGGGCCCGTTCTCCGAACCGCCGCACGATCTTCCCGTACAGGTACCCCTGCACCACCGCCGCCGTCAGCCCCACCACCGCGAAGAACAGCCCGAGCTCCCGCTCCCGCCAGCCGAACCGCGCGCCGGCGTAGAGCGGCAGCGCCACGGTGTAGCCCGCGAACGCGAACGGCGCCAGCGCCCACACCAGCATCAGCGGCCGGAGGCGCCGGTCGGCGACCGCGGCGCCGATGTGCCCGAAGTCGAAGAGCGCGCGCGTGACGCGGTGTTCCGCCCGCAGTGACTCGGGCAGGATGAAGTAGGCCGACACGAGATTCGCGAGCGACAGCCCGGCGGCGACCAGCCCCGGGGCCGCCGGGCCGCCCCAATGCGCGGCGAACCCGCCGACCGCGGGGCCGAGCGTGAAGCCCAACCCGAAGGCCGCGCCGACCAGGCCCATGCCGCGCGACCGTTCCGCCGCGGGCGTGATGTCGGCGACGTACGCCTGAGCCGCCGAGATGTTGCCGCCCGCGAACCCGGAGATCAGCCGGGCGACCAGCAAGACGGCGTACGACCCGGCGTAGGCGAACAGTGTGTAGCCCACCGCATTGAGCACCATGGTCGTCAGCAGGATGGGCCGGCGGCCCACCCGGTCGGACAGCCGTCCCAGGAGCGCGGTGGCGAGGAACTGCATCAGCGAGTACGAGCCGACGAGCGCCCCGAAGCCCAGGCCCTGCGCTCCGAAGCGCTGCGCGTAGTACGGAAGGATCGGCAGGATGATCCCGAAGCCGACCAGGTCGA
>DASPXO010000181.1:0-2017 GCA_035637235.1 Gemmatimonadales bacterium
CCCGGCTGCGCGTCGTCGAAGACGGTCGCCTCGACGTAGTAGCCCTTGCCGTTCACCTTGGCCGGATTCCCGCCCGCGACGAGGCGCGCGCCTTCCTTCTTACCGGCCGCGATGTAGGAGAGGACCGTTTCCTGCTGCCGCCGGGACACGATCGCGCCGAGGCGCGTGTTCTTGTCGAACGGGTCGCCCGGCGTGAGCTTCTTCGCCCGCCCGGCGAGCTGCTCGACAACCTGGTCGTGGACCGAGTGCTCCACCAGGAGCCGCGAGCCGGCCGCGCACACTTCGCCTTTGCCGTAGAAGATCCCGGTCTGGGCGCCGCGCACCGCGGCGGCGAGGTCCGCGTCCGCGAAGATGATGTTCGGGCTCTTGCCGCCCAGCTCGAGGGTCACGCGCTTCACCGTTCCCGCGGCCTCGCGCATGATCCCCTGGCCGACTTCGGTGGACCCGGTGAAGGCGATCTTGTCCACGAGGGGATGCCGCACCAGCGCCGCGCCCGCGGTCGAGCCGGGACCGGGGACCACGTTCAGCGCCCCCGCGGGGAAGCCCGCCTCGACCGCCAGCTCGCCGAGCAGCAACGCCGTGAGCGGGGTCTCGTGCGCCGGCTTCAGCACCACGGTGCACCCCGCCGCGAGCGCGGGAGCGACCTTCCAGCTGGCGAGGTTCAGGGGGAAGTTCCACGGGACGATCGCCCCGACCACGCCGACCGGCTCCCGCAGCGTGTAGGTGAAGAAGTTGCCGTTCACGGGGAGCGTGTCGCCCGTGAGCTTATCGGCCCAGCCCGCGTAATAGCGGAACGTCTCGATCGCCATGGCGACGTCGATCTTCGACTCGAACAACGGTTTGCCGTTGTTCTTGGTCTCGACCTCGGCGAGCTCGGGCGAGCGCTGCTCGAGCAGGTCGGCCAGCCGGTAGAGCAGGGCGCCGCGCTTGCGGGCCGGAAGCTCCCGCCATTGCTGCGACTCGAGGCAGAGCCGGGCGGCCTGCACGGCAGCGTCGATCTCCGCCTCGCCGGCTTCCGCCACTTCGGCGAGCGGCTCTTCGGTGGCGGGGTTCGTGAGGCGGTAGCGCTGGCCCCCCCCCGCACCCCGCCACTCGTTCGCGATCAGGAGATCGGTCTTCACCGGCCCTTGAACTCCGCGACGCGCTTCTCGACATAGGCCGCGATCCCTTCCTTCGCGTCGTCCGACTGGAACAGCTGCTGCTGCAGCTCGCGCTCCAGCGTGAGCCCGGACTCGAACGGGACCTCGGCGCCCGACTGGACCGCGCGCTTGATGAGCCCGACGGCCTTCGACGCCTTGTGGGGCGGGCAGAATTGCCCGGCGTACAGCATCACCTGCGCCCAGTAGTCGTCCGCCGGGAAGACCTCGTTGACGAGGCCCAGCTCTTTCGCCTTGTCGAACGAAAACGTCTCGCCCTTGACCATCATCTCGATCGCGGGCGCCTTGCCCACGATGCGCGCGAGGCGCTGCGTGCCGCCCGTGCCCGGGAGCACGCCGAGGTTCACCTCGGGGAGGCCGATCTTGCCCGCGTGCTCCTTCGCCAGGCGCAGGTCGCACGCCATGGCGATCTCCAGCCCGCCCCCCACCGTGTGGCCGTTGAGCGCCGCGATCGTGAGCTTGGGGGTGTGCTCGAGGCGGTTGAGCGTCTCGTTGGCGTGGAGGCAGAAGAAGTACTTGTAGCGCGGCGTGATGCTGTTGAGGTACGCGATGTTCGCGCCGGCCGAGAAGAATTTGTCACCGTGACCCCGCAGCACGAGCACGTGCACGCCGTCGTCGAAGCGCGCCTGCAGGATCGCCTCGTCCAGCTGGCGCATCATCTCGTGCGTGTAGGTGTTGGCCGGCGGATCGTCCAACTCGATGACCGCGATGCCGCCCTCCACCACGGTGTGCACGAGCGTCCTCTTTTCGGCCTTGGGTTCCGTCATGGTTGCCATGAGCCGCTAGCCTCCGTGTACCGTGGCACGCGCCTCGGCGAAGCCGCCGATGAAGATGCGCGCGATGAGGCCCGCGAGGCGCTC
>DASPXO010000182.1:0-4282 GCA_035637235.1 Gemmatimonadales bacterium
GAGCAGCGTCTCGGCCGTCGCGACCAGCTCGAGCAGGTCTCCTCCGATCCAGGTGTCGGGCTCCATGAGGCCGGTGCCGCGAAAGCTGGTGGACGCGAAGCCGAAGCCGAGCTGCGTGAACAGCAAGGAGACCGGGGACTCACCGAAGTCGTCGGGCAGGGTCGGCGCCCTGGCGGGATCGTGATACCCGGGAATGAAGACCACGAGATCTCCGTTCCACTTGCCGAGGGCCGCACAGACCTTGAACAGCGCCCCCGAGCTGAGTTGTGCGTTGGACTCCGTGCAGGACAGGCCGTCGGGTTGCAGAACCAGGGGCATCGGCCACGGCGCGTCCTGGCGCCGTTGCGGCTGCACCGCCAGATCCGAACAGGCGGTGAATGCCAGAAGCGCGGCGCACGCGAAGGCGCACACGTTCCGGGGAAATTCTGGAATGCGTTTCATCGCGCTATCCCTCCGTTTCATCGCGGTATCCTTAATCAGGTATTCAGTTGGGGGACCGCGTTCGGGGCCCGAACACGGTCAGTAGGAGGTTGGTACCGTCGAGCAGCGAGCGAGTTCGGGATGGTTTGACGCCACATGCCAGCGGCGCGTGATGCATGGCCGCATCATGCGCGAGGGAACTATCGTGCGATTACCCCGCTTCAGCGGGGAGTTGCCGAGTCGCGGCTCGAGCCGTGCAGCTCGAGCGGCGGCGGGAGGGCAGCGCGCGCTGCGCGCGGCGAGAACGCGACCAGGCGCATCAGCTCGGCCAGCTGCCCGTCCAGGCCTTCCCACTCCATGCGCAAGAGGTGCGTCCGCGTGAGCGTGTCGCCCGCCTGCACGAACACCGCCGGCAGCGCGTCGCCGTCAAGCCCGGACGGCGACACGATGTCGAACGGCGCGGTGCGGCCCACGAGCAGGCCGTGCAACGGCACCGTGAAGCCCTCACCGCGCGGCGGTGCCGTCCTATCGCGCGCTCGACCGGCGGGATTGAACGTTGAGACCCGCATGAGACCCTCCAAACCCGTGAATCAGGTGGTGCAACTCACCCGACCGAATCTGTCGATTCGAGTCAAAGATCCGCCGGAGAGCGTCGCTGCGCATGGGATGGAACTGCCCATTTCTGCGGCCACGCGTACAACGGTGGCGGCCATGCGTGTCTCCGGTCCATCATCCGTTCGATAGATGCTGGCTCTAACTTTCGATTACCGGACCGGTTGCCCCGCAGACATCGCTCGCGACATCTCTGTAACTCAGGTGCCACGTCTCCTCGATCCGAACGCGCTGAGCGTCGCCCTTCAACTCCTGGCTTGAGGCGCCGGTCATGCAGCGAACCCCCGATTCTTGCGTGCATTAGTCCCCAGGCACCGGCGGCCTGGATGGGCGGTGGGCCCATTTCGGCGGTGCGTGCTCGGAAGGCATCGTTTCTGCAGTAAACGACTATCGCCTGACACGGAATCGGCGCGCGGGTCCCCGGGGTCAATTTTGGCGTCGTTCGCTCGCCGGGACGATTCGTGAACGGAGTTGGAGAGAGCCGCCCTAACGATGCTCGTTCGAGTCAACGGGACAGAGCTGTTCTGTCTGCGCACAGGGGAAGGCCTCCCGCTGCTCGTCATGCACGGGGGCCTGGGCTTCGACCACACGTACTTCCGCCCCTGGCTCGACCCGCTGGCCGAGCGCGCGGAGATCATCTACTACGACCACCGCGGCAACGGGAGATCGGGCCGCCCAACATCGTGGGAAGGGATCACCCACGGCACGTGGGTGGACGACGCCGACGCGCTGCGGCGCCACCTCGGCTTCGAGCGCATGGTGCTGTTCGGGCACTCCTACGGCGGGTTCCTGGCGCTCGAATACGCGTTGCGCTACCCGGAGCGGCTCGCCGGCCTGATTCTCTGCAACACCGCCCCGTCGTTCGATTTTCCGGAAGCGATTCTCGCCAATGCGAAATCGCGGGGCACCCCGGAGCAATATGATGCCCTCGTGCAGGGCCTCTCGGCCCCCGTGCCCGACGACGCGGCCCTCGCCCGATTCGCCCGCACGATCGCCCCGCTCTACTTTCACAACAGTGGGCCCGAGCTGCCCCACCAGGTCTTCGCGCAGATTCGCTTCAGCGCGGCGGCGCTGAACCATGCCTTCGGCGTCTGCGCCCCCCGGTTCAACGTGGTCGGCCGGCTGCGCGACATCGCGACGCCGACACTCGTCATCGGCGGGCGTGACGACTTCATCATGCCGCCCGCGTTCGGCGCGGTGCGCCTCGC
The DNA here is from genome assembly GCA_035637235.1 of Gemmatimonadales bacterium. Lineage (GTDB taxonomy): Bacteria > Gemmatimonadota > Gemmatimonadetes > Gemmatimonadales > GWC2-71-9 > DASUAL01. The sequence continues at coordinate 2,241 of DASPXO010000182.1, forward strand.
CGCCGGGCTCCCGGACCGCGAGTTGGTTGTGTTCGAGCGCAGCGGCCACTTCCCGTTCGCCGAAGAAGCGGAGCGCTTCCTCGAGGTCGTGGGGACGTGGCTCGCGCAGGTCGAGGCTCGCGTCTGATGAGCCTCATCCTTTCCACGCGCGACGTCGCCACGCTCGGACGCCTCACGCAGACACTGCTCTCCCCGCTCGACTTCGAGACCGTGGATGCCTGGCGCTCGGCGGTGAACCGCTTGGCCAAGGAACTCCTCGGAGCGGACCAGGCCACGTTCCGCCTCCCGGGCTCAGCCGTCGAGTTCTACACGGAGGACTTCGGGCCGGAAGCGTTCCAGGGTTACCCCGACCGCTGGCGCGACAAGGGTTACGACGTGGAGGCAGTGCGCCAGAACGAGCTCCGAGCCGTCGTGTGGTTCCGGAAAACCATCCATCCGGTGGACCCGCAACGCCTCTATCGAACCGACTATTACAGCCACTGCGTCGCGGTGCGCGGGTTCGATTCGCTGGGGCTCACGATCGAGCCGCTGGACGATGGCAAGCTCGCCGGGTTCCTCTTCCATCACGACCGTCCCAAGGGGCCCAGATTCGGTAGCCGGGGCCACCATCTGCTCCAACTCGTTCTCGCCGCGTTCCGGGCGGGCGTGCAGACCTACCTGCGGCTCGCGACTCAGCAGGCGCAGCTCGGCGCGGCCCTGGACCTGCTCAGCGAGGGCGCGGTGCTGCTCAACGCGGACGGCCGCCCCGTGCACAGCAACGCGGCGCTGTCACACCTCCTGGCCAACGACCCGGAGCGCTCCCGCCTCGAGAGCGCCCTGCAGGCGCTCGGCGCTCAGCTGTGCCGGGCGGTGGGGGGGGCGGGGGCGCGCGGCGAGCGCCTGTCGCAAACCGTACCGGCCTCGGAGGTCACGACGGCGCGGGCGCGCTACCGCCTGCGCGCCACGCTGTTCGGAGAAGGGATCGCGGCCCGCTCGCCCACCGTTCTCGTCGCGCTCGAGCGCGTGCGCGCCGAGCCGCCCCGCGCCGAGCAGCTGGCGGCCCGCTACCAGCTCACGCCCAGCGAGGGGGAAGTGGCGCTGCTGCTCGTGCAGCGGCGCACCAACGCCGAGATCGCGCGGGCGCTAGGCATCAGCCCGCACACCGCCCGCCACCATACGGAAAGCGTGTTCCTCAAGACCGGCGCGCACTCCCGCACGCACGTCGCCGACCTGCTGAAGCACGCGCCCGCGGCCGGCAACGGAGCGTCCCTGGTCCTGCCGGCGCATTGATATAAAGGAGGGCCGTCGGCGCTCGGCGAGGCCGGTCCGCTCAAACCACGATGAGCGAATCCCTCGACTGAGTGCATCGTAGGCGGGACGCAGCGCGAAGCCGTGTCGTGCGACACCCCGCTTCAGCGGGGAGATGCCGAGTCGCGGCTTGAGCCGTGCAGATCGAGCGGCCGCGGGAGCGCAGCGCGCGCCGCGCGCGGGCAGTACACGACCAGGCGCATCAGCTCGGCCAGCTGTCCGTCCAGGCCTTCCCACTCCATGCGCAAGAGGTGCGTCCGCGTGAGCGTGTCGCCCGCCGGCACGAACACCGCCGGCAGCGCGTCGCCGTCAAGCCCGCATGGCGACACGAGGTCGAACGGCGCGGTGCGGCCCACCAGCAGGCCGGCCAACGGCACCGTGAAGCCCCTACCGTGCGGCGGTGCCGTCATATCGCACGTTCCACCGGCGGGATTGAACGTTGAGACCCGACGCATGAGACCCTCCAAACGCGTCAATCAGGTGCTGCTCCCGCTGTGCGGCTCGCCGACGGCCGGGCCGCGGTTGCCCACGGCCCCGCCACGGATCAGCGTCGTTCACGGTGACCCGGTCACCGTCACCGTCGGCTTCTGAGTGATCACGGTGCCGTTCGCAGTCGCCGAGATGGTCTTCGATCCCGCCACGGTCGAGCTGAATATCCCGGTGGCGATGCCGTTGCTGTTCGTCGGTGCCGGCTGCGTGAACGTGTTCCCGCTCCCCGTAGCCGAGAGCACCACCGTGGCGCCCGCGATCGCGCG
>DASPXO010000183.1:0-3399 GCA_035637235.1 Gemmatimonadales bacterium
TTTGCCGCTGATCGTGTTCATCCTGCTCGCGGTCCTCTGCCTGCTGCTGATTGGCTTTGCGTGCGCATGCTTCAGCGATCATCCGGGGCAGGCGATCGAGCGCGCGGTGTCCGCGCCCGCGGCGACGGCGGCGGTGATCGAGATCTGGTCGCTCGTCGTCCTGAGCTTGTTCGCGGCGCCGCTTGTGCTTACGCGCCGCGTGGGCGGCTTCGGCCGGGCGTCGCCCGCGCAGCTGCAGCGGTTTCTGTTCTGAGTCAGGTCTAGCGCTCTGCACGCGCCTGCTCGCAGGCCGCGTCCACGACCGACGACCCAGGAGGAGACCGAAGAGTGGCTACAAAGACGAAGAAGAAGCGACAGGCTGGCAAGCGGCCACCGCCGCCTGCGGCCGGCGGCAGGACGAAGCCGCCGTTCTACCGGCAGCGTGCGGTTCTGGCGCTCGCGGCGGTAGCGGTGGCGGCGGCGGTTGCCGGCGTTGCGGCGATTGCGACGCAGCGTGGTGGCGGCGGGGGAGCGACCCTCTCGGCTGGGCTGCCGAACACGCCGGACTACCACTCGCTGCTGGTCAACCCGACGAATCCGCGGAAGCTCGTCCTCGGGACGCACAACGGGCTGTACGTGTCCACCGATGGCGGTCGCCACTGGCGCTTCGACGCGCTCTCCGGTAACGACGCGATGAACCTCGTGCGTCCGGGCGGGCAGACGATCTGGCTCGCGGGGCACGAGGTGTTCAAGAAGAGCAGCGACGGCGGCGTCACCTGGAGCGATGTGCGGCCGGCGGGGCTGCCGAGCCTCGACATCCACGGCTTCGCCGTCAACGCACGTAACCCGAGAACGCTGTATGCGGCAGTCGCCGGAGAGGGCCTCTACCGCTCGCGCGACGGTGGCCGCTCCTTCGCACTCGCGTCGAATCAGGTGGGCGGGAACGTGATGGCGCTGGCCCTCCTGCCGGACGGGCGGATTCTCGCCGGCGACATGCGCCAGGGCGTGCTCGAGAGCTCCGACGGCGGCGCGAACTGGAAGCAGACGCTGCGGGCCCAGCTGATGGGCCTGGCCGTCAATCCGAGCGATCCGAAGCGGCTGCTCGCCGCCGGCGCGGGGATCGCGCTCTCGACCGACGGCGGTCGCTCGTGGCGCTCGGTGCTCGACCTGGCAGACGGCGTCGGTCCGGTCGCGTGGTCGCAGAGCAATCCGAAGCTGGCCTACGCGGTTGGCTTCAACCGGACGCTGTACCGGTCGGCGGACGGCGGCGAGAGCTGGCAGCCGGTCGAGGGGAGCTGACGATGCTTCAGTACGTACTCGCGGCCTGCGCGCTCGCCTGCCCACTGTCGATGCTGGCGATGGTGTGGTTCATGCGCGACCACAGAGGTCGTGGTCGCAAGGAGTAGCGGATGGCCGAGCCCGCCCCGACTCCCTCGCCGCCGGACCCCGAGGGGCAGCCGCGGCCTCCAGGGCCGAGTTCGCTGCTGCGGACGGTGCAGCTGCTCGCGCTGGTGGCGGTCGCCGGGCTGCTGACATTGCTCGTCTGGCGCGTCGTGCACGCCGGCCGCGGCGGCCAGCTCGTCGCCGACGTCCGCGCCGGCAAGGAGCCTGCGGCGCCGCAGTTCACGCTCCCGGTCCTTTGGCCGCGAGCGGAGACGTGGCCGAAGCGCGCGCGGCCCGCGCTCGGGGACGGGCAGCTGTCGCTGCGCGAGCTGCGCGGTCACCCGGTCGTGATCAACTTCTGGGCCTCCTGGTGCATCCCCTGCAAGCACGAGGCGCCGCTGCTGGCCGCCTCCGCGCGGGCGCACGCGGGCAAGGTGGCGTTTCTCGGGATCGACGTGCAGGATTTCAGCAGCGACGCGCGCAAGTTCCTCAAGCGCTTCGACACCCCCTACGTCTCCGTCCACGCCGGCGGTGGCAGGAGCGGCGTCTACGAGGACTACGGACTCACCGGCGTGCCCGAGACCTACTGGCTCGACGCCCGCGGCCGCATCGTCGCCCACTACCCCGGTGAGATCTCGCGCGAGCAGCTCGAGGACGGGATCCGCGACGTGGCGACGGCGAAGTGAAACGCGACCGCCTGCTGATTGCCGTCGCCGGGGTTGGCCTTGTGATCGCCGTGGCGCTTGTCGTCGCCGTGCTCCTTGCGGCGCCCGGGGGCGATCGGCAGCCGGCGAGCGGGCCGCCGCCGGGGCCGTACCGTGGCAGCGAGCCGCCGGGGCAGCTCGCCGCCTCCGACTTTCGCCTCCGCAGCTACCGCGGCCGGATCGTCTCGCTGCGGGCGCAACGCGGGAAGGTGGTGCTGCTTTCGTTCGTCGATACGAAGTGCACGGAGAAGTGCCCGATCGTGACGAGCGTGATCGCGCAGGCGTACCGGCTCCTGCGCCCGGACGAGCGCCGCCAGGTGGTACCGCTTCTGATCAGCGTCGAGCCGCACGCCGATACGCCCGCGCACGTCCGTCGCTTCCTCGCCCGCCGTCACGCGCTCGCGCTCGACTACCTGATCGGCACGGTCCGCCGGCTGCGGCCGGTCTGGAAGGCGTACGGGATCGTCGCCGCGGTCGATACCGGCAACGCTGACATCCACTCCTCCGACGTGCGCGTGATCGACCGGCGCGGCATCTGGGTCGCGACCCAGCACGCGGGCGTCGACCTGACGCCGTCGAACCTCGCGCACGATGCGCTCGAGGCGCTGAAGAGGTCGTAGTTGGTGCTGGCGAGCGTCGGCGGCGAGATCGTGCAGGCCCTCTCGTTCGCCTTCGGCATGTTCTGGGAGATCCTCTGGGCGCTGATCCTCGGGTTCGCCCTTTCGGGCGCGGTGCAGGCGGTCGTCTCGAAGGGGGAGATGCGGCGGCTGCTGCCGGACGATTCGCCGCGCTCGCTCGGGATCGCCTGCGGCCTCGGTGCCGCCTCCTCGTCGTGCTCCTACGCGGCGGTGGCGCTGGCGCGGTCGCTGTTTCGCAAGGGTGCCGACTTCACCGCGGCGATGGCGTTCGAGTTCGCCTCTACGAACCTGGTGATCGAGCTCGGGATCATCATGGCGCTGCTGCTGGGCTGGCAGTTCACGCTGGGGGAGTTCGTCGGCGGGCCGCTGATGATCGTGCTGATGGCGCTGCTCTTCCGCGTCTTCCTCAAGCGCCGCCTCGTCGACAAGGCGCGCGAGCAGGCCGACCGGGGCGTGCTCGGGCGGATGGAGGGCCACGCCGAGATGGACATGTCGGTGCACGAGCAGGGTCCGCTCTGGCGGCGGCTGAGCTCGCCGCGGGGGTTCACCGCGACGGCTAACTACTTCGTGATGGACTGGGCGGCGATCTGGGTCGACATCGTCGGCGGTCTGTTGATCGCCGGCGCGCTTGCCGCCTGGGTGCCGGAGTCGTGGTGGCAGTCGCTCTTCCTGGAGAACCACTACACGCTGGCGAA
>DASPXO010000184.1:0-23308 GCA_035637235.1 Gemmatimonadales bacterium
GCGAAGCTCTCCCCGGCCGACCTGGAAGCGCACCTCGCGTGCTTCGACCGGCCGTGGCACGTCGCGCTCGTCGTCGCGCGGGGCGCCGATGTCCGGGGTGGTGTATTTCGCGTGGCGCCGGACGCTCCCTGGTCGAACCAATGCCTCCCGTTCGTCGAGCTGCTGGACGGCGACGCCCTCCTTGCGGAGGGTCGCAGAATCACCTATTGGGGGTGGACGAACTACCGTAGAGCGGAGAACGTTACCCCCTCGAATCCGGTGTCGCAGCCCCAGCTCAAGACGCAATCTCGCCTCTTGTTCCCCGTCGAGGCGGAGTCCGAGGCGGACGGGGTTTCGGCGCGCGCGAGCCGGCGGCTGCCGCTCGAGCAGGTGGTTCGCGTGGCGGGCTACGGCGCGCTCGGGATGGTGACGGCGGGGGCGTTGTTCGGAGTGTACCGCGCGGCTGCGTCCGGCTCGGGAAGGGGGGCGGCGCGGCCGGAGACCATCGTCGCCGCGCCGCGCGTGATTGATCGCCTCGCCGACACGGTCGCTTTCGCCGTCGACGCGTACGAGCTGCGGGCGCGTTTCTTCGACGGCCGCAAGATGACGTGCGCCGACCTGGCGCGCGGCCTGGTCGATCTGGAGGAGCGTTGGACGGCGTACAGCGCGGCGCGCGCCGCCGCCGCTGGCGCGCTTGATTCGGCGCGCAACGCGCGCGACCACGCCCTGGACGCCGACGTTGGCGCCGCCGAGCGCCGGTTCGAGCGCTCGGCGTGTCCCCGGCCGTGAAACGCGTTTTGACCTGCTTGCTCGGGCTCGTCCTCCCAGCGCAGCCGCTCGGCGCGCAGGGCTCGGAGCCGCTGCGCAAGACCGATCTGATCCGGCTGCTGTCGAGCCGGCTGATCCGGCGGAGTGAGATCGCGGACCTCATCCGCCGCAACTGCCTCGCGTTCCGACCGACGGAGCGCGACTGGGCTGATCTGCGCGACCTCGGTGCGGACGCCGAGGTCATGGCCAGCATCGGCGGCTGCGTCGCGCAGGCGGCGCGGTCGCGCCCGACCGTGTCACCCGCTTCGACCGCCTCCGCACCGCCGCCTGTTCGCCCCACCTACCCCGCCCCGCTCCTGGTGGCTCCGCTCGCGTCGCGCCTTGGTGCGGTGGCGGGGACGGACGCGTTCGTGGCCGTCGAGGCCAAGCGCGGCGACGAGCCGCAGGGCGGACTGTGGCTGGCCCTCCGGGGCACCTCGTCGATTCCCGGCGGTGCCGTCCGCGACGTGCAGGCGGTGACCGACGAGAGTGGACTGGCCGTCTTTTCAGTGCCGGCGGGCCAGCAGCCCGGGGTGTACCGCCTTGAGGTCGTGTCGAGCGCAGGCGCTCCGCTTCCTGGCCGGCCCACCGTCGACCTGGCGGTTCAGCCGGGGCGGCCTGCGGCGGTCGAGGTGCAGCCGGGTCCGGTGGAGGTGCGTGGCCCGAGCGAAGGGCCGCTCGGCGTCCAGGTGGTCGCCGCGGCGAGCGCGGGCACGGGGTTCGTGTCGGGCGGCGGGAGAGGTGGCGTCGCCCGAACGCTGCTTCCGGCGCCGCTCGTGTTCCAGGCGCGCAGCGTCTACGGCCTACCGCTCGCCGGGCGCGTGGTCAAGTTCCGGTCCCGCAATGCGCAGGTGGCTGCGGACAGCGCGGTGACGGATTCGGCCGGCCGGGCTCAGGTGGACGTGACGCTCGGGTCGCAGGCTGGCAGCGCCGTCGTGACGGCATCGCTCGACTCGGTGGAGGTGGCAGAGACGCTGCGCGTGGATCCGGGCCACGCCGTCGAGCTCATCCTCGAGCGTGAGGGGACGCGCGTCGACGGCGGGCGCATGATCGTCGCGCTCGGCGTGCCATTCACGCTCACGGTGAAGGCGCGAGACGGGTACGGCAACCTCGTCTCCACCGCGTTCCTGGCGCGCGCGCTCAGGGACTTGGCACCGCGATTCAACGCGCGGCGGCAGCTGCTGAAAGCCCTCGGGGTCAGGTCGGACAGTCTCACCGCGAGCCTGACGTTCAAGCCCACGGGGCTCGGAACTACGGACCTGACGATCGCCGGCGGCCTCACGGCGAGCGTCTCGGTCGAGGTCGTTTCCCCTCTTCCGGGCAGGTGAGTCGGCCGCACGCGCCGACTTGGCTCCACCAAACCAACCCGCTAGCTTTCGGGCGCCCCAGGTCCGCAGGTCGTCCACTCGTGAACCGCGTCAGGCCCCCGCAGGGAGCAGCGCTAAACGATGTGCGATTACGCTGCGGGGTGCCTGGGGCATTTTGCGGCGGACGGGCGTCAGGCGACCGGCGGTCAGTATATTCCGTGAGTGACCGACCGCCTGTCCGCCCGACCGCCTGACCGCCTATGATCGCTCTCGCTCGCAAATACCGCCCCAAGCGGTTCGCCGACCTCATCGCCCAGGATCACGTGGCAGCCGCGTTGCGCGGCGCCGTGGCCGGCGGCCGCGTGGCCCACGGCTATCTCTTCGCGGGTCCCCGCGGCGTGGGGAAGACCACGGCTGCCCGCATCCTGGCCATGGCGCTCAACTGCGAGCGGCGCGGGGCGGAGGGGGCGGGAGGGCCAGGCGGGGGCGAGCCGTGCGGCGAGTGCGAGTCGTGCACCCGCATCTGGAACGGCGCGGCGAACCTCGACGTCGTGGAGCTCGACGCCGCGTCGAACCGCGGCGTGGAGGACGCTCGCGACCTGCGCGAGCGGGCGATGTACGCGGCGTCGGCCGAGGGCCGCCACAAGGTGTACATCGTGGACGAGGCGCACATGCTGACCCGCGAGGCGTGGAACGCCCTTCTTAAGATCCTCGAGGAGCCGCCGTCGCGCGTCGTGTTCGTCTTCGCCACGACGGAGCCGCAGAAGATCGCGCAGAGCGCGGCGCCCATCCTCTCGCGGCTGCAGCGCTTCGACTTCCGGCGCGTGGGGCCGCACGCGATCGTGGAGCGCCTGAAGCAGGTGCTCGCCGCCGAACGTCTGTCCGCGGCCGACGACGCCCTCCACCTCATCGCCAAGAGCGCCGACGGCGGCATGCGGGATGGGCTCTCCATTCTCGACCAGGTCCTGTCGTTCGGCGAAGGTGCCGTCACGGCCGAGCGGGTGCGCGAAGCGCTCGGCCTCATTCCCGACGACGCGTACGGCGAGATGCTGCGCCTCATCGCGGAGCGGGACGAGAAGCTGGTGTTCCCGCTGGTGGGCCGACTGGTGGACGCGGGCGCGGACTTGGGCGAGTTCATCGCGGGGGCGGGAGAGGCGCTCCGCGCCGTGCTGCTCGTGGCACTGGGCGGCCAGCCGGAGGGAATCACCGAGCAGATGCAAGACCTGGTCCGGACGTACGGCCCCATGCTCCCGCCTGCGGACGTCTTGCGGCTGCTCTCGCTGCTCAGCGGGATGGAGGGGCAGCTCCGGGGCAGCGGCAACCTGCGGCTCGCCGTGGAGGTGCTGCTGCTGCGGTGGGCGACGATGAGCCGAACGGTGGAGCTCGAGGAGGTGATTCGGGCGCTGGGGGCCGGTGGCGGTCAGGCGGACGGGCGGACGGGCGGTCAGGTGGACCCCGGCGTTTCTCAGCTCCGCGACTCCGGTCCGCCTGTCCGCCCGTCCGCCAGTCCGCCCGTCGACCCGTCCGCCAGTCCGCCTGTCCGCCCGATTCCCAGTCCGCCCGTCCCACCCGCCGTTCCGCCCGCCGAGCCAGGTCCCCTGACGCTGGAACGCCTGCGTGCGCTCTGGCCCCGGATTGTCGACGACGCGCGCGCTCGGAGCCCAATGCTCGGCGCGCTGCTCGCCGGGGCCGAGGTCGCCGGCGTCGAGGAGTCGGCCGTGACCATCCGGCTCCTCGACACGAACGCCGTGCACGCCGAAGGTCTCGAGCGCCAGCGCGAGGCTCTCGCCCAGCTCGTGGGGCGCTACCTCACCGACCCGATGCAGATCAAGCTCGAGGGAGCGGTCGGCCAGGAGCACCCGCGCGCCCGCCCTCCCCGGCTGGGGAGCGACGCCGCCCGCGAGCAGCGGCTCAACGTGTTGCGCGCCCGAGATGAGAGCCTCAACGCCGCCGTGGACGCGCTCGACCTGGAACTGCTGGAATAGCTTGCAACCGGCGTAGGCGAGGGGTAACTTTCGGCGTATGGCGGATTTATCCAGCCTGCTCCAGCTGGGGCAGCAGATGCAGTTCCGGCTGTCCGAGATCCAGTCCCAGCTGGCCCAGCAGACGGTGACCGCTTCGGCCGGCGGGGGGGTGGTGCAGGCGACCGCCGACGGACGGGGCCAGATACGCGCGATCAAGATCGACCCCCAAGCCCTGAGCCAGGGCGACGTCGAGATGCTCGAGGATCTCGTGCTCGCCGCCGTGTCGCAGGCGCAGCAGCGCGCCGCCGAGCTGTATCAGGCGGAAGTGAAGAAGCTCGCCTCGGGCTTCCCGTTCCCGTTTCCGCTGCCGCTCTAGTCCGCCGTGTCGGCCATCGATGATCTCGTGATGGAGCTGGCCCAGCTCCCCGGGATCGGACGCAAGACGGCGCAGCGGCTTACGTTCTATCTGTTGAAGCAACCGGCGGCGGTCGCCGCGCGGCTGGCGGACGCGATCCGCAACGTCCGCGAGCGGGTGACGGCCTGCAGCGCGTGTGGCGCCCTCACCGACGCGGACCCGTGCGCGATCTGCAGCGACCCGCGACGGGACGCGAGCGTGCTGTGCGTCGTGGAGGAGGCCTCCGACGTGGCGGCGATCGAGCGGGCCGGCCGGTTCCGGGGGCGCTATCACGTGCTCGGGGGCCGCCTCAGCCCGCTCGAGGGCGTCGGACCCGAGGCGTTGCGCGTCGACCGCCTCATGACGCGCGTCGCGAACGGCTCGGGCGTGCGCGAGGTGATCATCGCCACGAACCCCTCGATGGAAGGCGAGGTCACGGCCACCTACCTGCAGCAGGCGCTCAAGCCCAGCGGGGTGCGGGTGACGCGCATCGCCCGGGGGCTGCCGGTGGGGGGCGATCTCGAGTACGCCGACGCCGTCACCATCGCGCAGGCGCTGCTCGCGCGACGGGACATGTCCGAGTCCGAGTGACCGAGGGGTCGTGATGGCGGGAGCGGGGAGCTGGTCGTTCAACGAGAACGACCTCAAGCGGATCCAAACGCACCTGCAGGGGTTCCTGCGCGAGTCCAACGCCCGCTGCGCCCTGCTCGTGGACCGCACCGGACAGCTCGTCGCCACCGTGGGCGACCCGCCGCAGTTCGACCACGCCGCGTTCGCCTCGCTCACCGCCGCCGACTTCAGCGCCAACGACCAGCTCGCCAAGATGGTCGGCGAGAACGAGTTTGCCTCGCTGGTCCATCAGGGCGAGACGGAGTCGATGTTCCTCGCCGACGTGGCGAAGCGCATCATCCTGGTCGTGCTGTTCGACCGGCGCACCACGCTGGGTCTGGTGAAGCTCAAGGGGAAGGGCGCCGTCGAAAAGCTGACGCAGGTGGTCGAGGAGATGTTCAACCGGGTGGGGGCGGGCCCCTCGGCGCCCCAGAAGGGCATCCTAGAAGGGGCGGAAGACGAAATTGACAAACTGTTCAGCTGAGGGGACGCGGCCATGTCGATGATCAACTACGCGTCCCGCGAGATCAACTGCAAGCTCGTCTACTACGGCCCGGGCCTGGGCGGCAAGACGACCAACCTGGAGCACGTCTATGTGAAGGTCTCGCCCAACGCGCGCGGCAAGATGATCTCGCTCGCGACCGAGACCGAGCGCACGCTGTTCTTCGACTTCCTGCCCGTCGACCTCGGCACGATCCGCGGCTTCAAGACCCGGTTCCACCTGTACACCGTGCCGGGCCAGGTGTATTACAACGCGAGCCGCAGGCTGATCCTCAAGGGCGTGGATGGGATCGTGTTCGTCGCGGACAGCCAGATCGAGCGCATGGAAGCGAACGTGGAGTCGATGCAGAATCTGTACGACAACATGGCCGAGTACGGGTACGACCTGACGAAGATCCCGTTCGTGATCCAGTACAACAAGCGCGACCTGCCGAACGCCGCGCCGATCCGGGATCTCCAGGCGTCGCTGAACCCCGGCTGGCCGATCGAGGACCGCGCCCGGCAGAGGGTCGTGCCCGATCCCGTGCACGAGGGCGAGAACCTGGTCGAGCGAGTGCACAACGACTGGATTGGCCACGCGCCTTACCACGAGGCGGTGGCGGTCCGCGGTGACGGCGTGTTCGACACCCTGAAGATGGTCAGCAAGATGGTGTTGAAGACGCTGAGCTAGGGGGGACGGTCCCATGCGGTGGACCCTGCCCAACATCCTCACTCTCGCGCGCATCTGCCTCACGCCGGTCATCGCGCTCTTGCCGTTCATCCAGGGCTACTGGCCCAAGGTCATCGCGTTCCTGATCTTCCTCGCAGCGGGCGCGTCCGACGTGGTCGACGGCTACCTCGCGCGCCGCTACAACGAGGTGAGCGAGCTGGGACAGCTGCTCGACCCGATCGCCGACAAGCTGCTCTTGTTCGCGACCCTCATCCCGATCTTCTGGCTCACCCGGCACCCGACGATCCTGGTGGACTACCGCATCCCCTGGTGGGGGAATCTGCCGGTCTGGGTGGCCCTGCTGCTCATCGGCCGCGAGCTGCTCATCACGGGGTTCCGGTTCTTCGCGAAACGGCGCGGGGTGGTGATCCCGGCGATGGGCGCGGGGAAGCTCAAGGCCGTCGTGCAGAACGTCTTCATCGGCGCGACGCTTTTCTGGTTCGCGTGGAAGGACGCCCTGGCGGCGCACCCGTTCGCGGGCTGGTTCCGCAACTTCTGGGACCAGTTCCACGGCGCGGTCGTCGCGGTGACGCTCGCCGGGGCGATTCTCCTCACCGTGTACTCGCTGCTCGTGTACCTCTACCGCTACCGCGCGCTGCTCAGGGGCGGCGGGTGAAGCTCGAGATCGTCACCGTCGGCACGGAGCTCCTGCTCGGCCAGACCGTGGACACCAACGGCGCCGAGTTGGGGCGCGCGCTGGCGGCCGTCGGGGCGGAGGTCACCAGGCGCACCGCGGTTCCCGACTGGCCCGACGCGATCCGCGCGGCGGTCGCCGACGCACTCGAGCGCACCGGGTTCGTGCTCACCACCGGCGGGCTCGGGCCCACGCGTGACGACGTGACCAAGACCGTCGTGGCGGAGTTGTTCGGCAAGCGGCTCGTGCTTGACGAGCCGCTGCTGGCCGGCATCGCAGCCCGCTTCGGGCGCCTCGGGCGGCCCATGCCGGACTCGAACCGCGGCCAGGCCGAAGTGCCGGAGGGAGCGACGATCTTGCCCAACCCGCGTGGCACTGCGCCCGGCCTCTGGGTGGAGGACGCCCGCGGCCGGGTAGCGGTGCTCCTGCCGGGCGTGCCCCGCGAGATGCGCGGCCTGCTCGCCGACGAGGTGCTGCCGCGGCTGGCGCGGCGCGCGGCGGGCGGCGGCCCGCCGCGCGTGGTCCTGTCACGCACGATCCGCACGACCGGCGTGGGCGAATCGGCGCTTGCCGAGCGGATCGGGCCGATCGAGGCCGAGATCGCCCCGCTCACACTCGCGTACCTGCCGTCTCCGGACGGCGTCGACCTGCGCCTCACCGCGTGGGGCCTCGAGCAGGGAGAGGCTGATGCCCGGCTCGCTGCCGCCGCCCGCCGGCTCGAGCGGGTCGCGGGCGAGCACTGCTACGGTGCGGACGATGTCGATCTCGCCGCGGTCGTGCTCGACGCGCTGCGCCGGGGCCGCCACCGGCTCGGGCTGGCCGAGTCGTGCACCGGCGGCCTGGTCGCCGAGCGGATCACCAACATCCCCGGCGCCTCGGACACCTTCATCGGCGGCGTGGTCGCCTACGCCGACGTCATCAAGACGGCCGCGCTCAAGGTCCCGCTCGAGACCCTCGAGGCCCACGGCGCGGTGTCCGAGGAGACGGTGCGCGCGATGGCCGAGGGCGCCCAGCGGCTGTTCTCGACGGACACTGCCCTCGCCGTGACGGGGATCGCGGGCCCGGGCGGCGGCACGCCCGAGAAACCCGTCGGGACGGTGTGGCTCGCGGCCCGCGTTCACACGACCACCCGCGCCGTGCAGCGCGTGTTGCCGGGCGACCGTGACGAGATCCGCCGCCGCAGCGCCCAAGCCGCGCTCGATCTGCTCCGCCGGCTGCTCGCACAGACCTGATGCCGACCCTCACCGCGCCCGACGGCACCCAGCTCGTTTACGACGCCTACGAGCCGCGCGCGCCGCGCGCCGCCGTGCTCGTGCTGCACGGCTGGTCGGATCACGCGGGCCGCTGGCGCGAGGTCGGGGAGCGGCTGCGCGATGCGGGCCTCGCCGCCTACCTGCTCGACCAGCGCGGCCACGCGCGCTCGGGCGGTCGCCGGGGCTATCTGTCCCGCTTCAGCCAGCTGCTCGGCGACCTCCAGGCGTTCCGGCGCGTCGCCCGGCGCCGCGCCGACCGGCCGCAACTGCTGCTCGGGATCTCCTTCGGCGGGCTCGTCGCGCTGCGCTACCTGGAGACCCAGCCGAGCGATCCGGTCGCCGCAGCAGTCCTCGTGTGCCCGTGGCTCGGCCTCGCCTTCCGGCCGCCCTGGTGGAAGAAGATCGGGGCCCGGGTCCTCGCCGACCTGTGGCCGACGGTCCGCGTCCCGGCGAACCTCGACGCGGAGCACTTGAGCCGCGATCCCGCGATCAACAGGGCCTATGCGGAGGACCCCGCGGTGCACGACGTGATGACGCCCGGTGCATGGCGTGAGATCCGCTGGGCGCAACGCGCGGTGGTCGCGGACGGGTATCGTATCGAGTGCCCGCTCCTGTTTCTGCTCGCGGGCGAGGATCGGATCGTCGACGCCCACCTCGCACGGGCGTTCGCCGACGGCTTGAAGAGCGCGGTGCAGGTGCGGTGGTATCCCGAGATGTACCACGAGATCCTGCACGACCCGCAGCGCGAGCGCGCGCTGGGAGACATCCTGGCGTTTGCGGCCGGGCACGTACCGGCGGGCTGAAGCGGGCGCTGCGCCGCGAGGCCGCTGCCACGAAACCCGCTGCCGCCCGTCACGCGTACGAGGTACCGTCGTAGCGACAGGTGGCTCGACAGCGCAGCGGCTGGCGGCTATCTTCTTGTCCGGTAGTAGCTTCCGAAGCTTGCACGGGATTCCCGCGGGCGTCAAAACGGCGCCTGCCGGCCGGCATACCGATTGCCTAGTGGAACGGAACCCATGAAAGACAACGACAAGCAGCCCCGGCGGGCCGAGCGGCTGGAGCAGCCGGAGGCGCCGCAGCCGGGCGCCGCCGATCAGGCCGCTCCCCCGCCCGACACCCCGGCGTCCGAGGCGCTGGTCGAGCCGGCGGAGCAGGCGGTCGCTCGTCTCCAAGCCGAGCTCACCGGGCTCAAGGACCGGTACCTCCGGCTCGCCGCCGAGTACGACAACTTCCGCAAACGCGCGCTGAAGGAACGGAGCGAGCTGTGGGCCCGGGCCCAGGCCGATGTCCTCCAGCGCCTGGTGGACGCGCTCGACGACCTCGCCCGCTTTGCGCACGTCGATCCCGAAAAGACCGACGCGAAGACCATCCACGACGGGGTCGACATGGTGGAGCGCAAGTTCTGGAAGCAGCTGGAGGCGATCGGCGTGACGCGGGTGGATCAGGTCGGTGTCCCGTTCGACCCCAACCTGCACGAAGCGGTGACCATGCGCCGAGCGGACCATCCCGCGAAGGACCACACCGTGGGCGCGGTGCTCCAGCCTGGCTATCTACTGGGCCGGCAGCTCCTCCGGCCGGCGCGGGTGGAGGTGCTCACGTGGCAGGACGAGCGGACCGAGCGGGGCGGCGGGTGGGGCGGGGTCGGGGACGCGCAGGCTCCGGGGGGTGAGACCGGCTGATGGCCGCGCGGAAGGACTATTACCAGGTACTGGGCGTGGCGGAAACGGCGACGGTGGACGACGTCAAGAAGGCGTTCCGCCGTCTGGCCAAGCAGTACCACCCCGACCGCAATCCCAGCAATCCCCAGGCGTCCGAGCGCTTCAAGGAGATCAACGAAGCGCATGACGTGCTGAGCGACCCGGAGAAGCGGAAAAAGTACGACCAGCTGCGGCGCTACGGCGCGTTCGCCGGCACGGGGCGCGGGGGAGGTGGGGCAGGCGGGGCCACCTACCAGAACGCCGGCGCCGAGTTCGATCTCTCGGACTTCGGCGGGTTGGGCGACCTGTTCTCTTCGATCTTCGGGCGGCGGGGAGCCACCGGCCCCGGCGGGTTGGAGGAGGAGGAGGTCGAGACCACCGCCACGATCCCGTTCCGCGTCGCCGCGCTGGGCGGCAAGGTGCCGGTGACGTTGCCGATGACGGAGGTCTGCCCCACCTGCGGCGGCAGCGGCGCGGCGCCGGGCGCCACCGTCTCCACCTGTCCCGAGTGCCGCGGGCGCGGCACGATCTCGTTCGGGCAGGGCGGTTTCGCGGTGAACCGGCCGTGCCCGGTGTGCCGCGGCAAGGGGAAGGTGCCGTCGGAGCGGTGTCGCACCTGCAACGGCAGCGGCGAGATGCGGGTCGACAAGCGGCTGGTGATCACCGTGCCGCCCGGAACCGAGGACGGCGCGAAGCTGCGCCTGAAAGGGCAGGGGACGAAGGGAAAGGGCGACGTCGTGGTCGTCCTCCAGGTCGAGCCCGACCGGTTCTTCCGACGCGAGGGGCTCGACGTGATCTGCGTCGTGCCGATCAATCTTGCCCAGGCGATGCTCGGCACCAAGATCAAGGTGAAGACGCTCGATGGTCGCCGCGTCGTCCTCAGAGTGCCATCCGGCACTCAGCACGGCCAGAAGTTCCGGATCGCGGGGCAGGGGATCGAGAAGAACGGCCGCCGCGGGGACCAGTATGTCGAGGTGCGGGTGGAGGTCCCGGAGCACCTGACGCCGGAGCAGGAAGCGGCGGCGAAGGCGTTCGCGGAGAAGGCCGGGCTGAAGTACTAGACCTCAGAAACGGCCTTCCCGCGTGCACGCCTGCGGGGTCTACCTGACCTGCACGTTCCCTCCGCCCAGTAGCTGGTCGTTCGTCCTCGCGCTCGACCAGCTGCTCGAGAAGAGCAGGGTGGAGCCGCTGGTCAGCTGGAAGCCGATCAAGTCGGAGGAGCCGGGCTCGCCCTGGTCGTTGACCGTCATCTGCAAGGTGTAGTTCCCACCCAGCGAGATCGGCGCGAGCGGGTTGGTGACGTCCGTCAGGTTCGCCTTGCTCACGAACTGCGCGGTCCCGCCCGGCGGGGTGGGCGAGGCCTGCAACGAGAGCGAGTTGATCGCGGTGCTCTTGATCTGGTACACCCGCCCGCCCCTGCGGACGATGATGTTGACGCCGCCCTGCAGGTTGGTGCCGCTCCTGTTGAGCTTCGCGCCGAAGCCAAAGTTGGTCTTGAGGCCGGGGTCGCCCGCGTAGCTGCCCGCCGACGCCTGGTTCACGACGTACCCGCCGCCGGCGGTGAACCCGGAGAGCGGCTTGGCCACGGTGATCACCACGTTTTCGGCCGGGTTGTCGCGCCCGTAGTTCCCGCCCGTGGCCCCGATCTGGACGCCGATGGTGAACTGCACCGCGTCGCCGTTCCCGATGTTCGCCGTCCAGGCGCAGGAGGCGATGGCGGTCTTGGCGTCGCCGGGGGTCACCAGCGCCAGCGCGGCGGTGCACAGGACGGCGTTGCCGGCATCCCGGTTCACGAACCGGACGACGCTGGTGAGGATGGCGCCCGGATAGGCGTCCGTCGCCGGGTCGGTGGGCACCGCCGTGATGTCCTGGATGGTGGCCTGGAGCGTCACGTTGGCGCTGCTCGAGCTGGTGGACGCGGTCGAATAGTACATCAGGCCGCTCCAGGTGGAGCGCGCATCCTCCTTGGTCACGGTCAGGGTGCCCGAGGACGGCGTGTAGGAGTAGTTGCCGAGCTTCCCGTCCGGGTCCAGGATCGTGTAGGTGATCGCATAGGTCCCCGGCTGGCTCGTCATGGTGGCAGCCGTTCCGTACGAGAGCGTCAGGTTGTCGCCGTTCTGAACGCCGCCGACCGAGCCGGTGAACGCCGGCAACGGGTCGCTGTACTGCGTGGACTTCGGATCCACCGTGATGTTGAGCGGCGCCCTGGCGACGTTGATGGTCACGTCCTTCGACGCCGCGTTGTAGTTGTCGGCGTCCGTCGGCGTGAAGGCGACGTGCAGAGTCTGCCCGTTCCCGGCGTTCAGGACGGTCCCCAAGGCCGGCGTGTACACGAGCGAGCCGGCAACCGAAGGCGTCGCGTTGAGCTGCGTAGCGGACAGCGCCGTTCCGTAGGTGATGCCCGCCGGGTTGGACCAGGTAATGGTCGGCGTCGCCTTGCCGACCGTGAAGGTCTGCGTCACCTGCGCCGCCGCCAGGTAGTTGACGTTGCCCTGCTGGTTGGCCGTGATCGTGCAGTCGCCGACGCCGCCGAAGCTCACGACGTTCGCGGCCACGCTGCAGACCGTAGGCGTCGCGGTTCCGAAGGTGACGGCGTTGCTCGAGCCGCCGCCGGTGGCCGTGACGGTGTAGGTCGGGCCGGAGTAGACCGCGTTCGCCGGTGCGGTCGAAGTGATGGTGATGGCCTGGCTCGCCTGGTTGATCGTGAAGGCCGCGTTCGCCCCGCCGGCGGTGTAGTTGACGTTGCCGATGAAGCTCACGCGCACGGTGTACGTGCCGGCCCCGGTCGGCGCCGTCGCGCTCGGCCCGTACGTCGTGGCACCGCTGCCCGCGTATCGCAACGTGACCGCGGGTGTCAGATTCTCGTTCAGGACGCCCTTGGCGGAGCCGCTGCCGCCGGCGTAGGGGCTCCCCGTATAGGTCGCATTGGTGGCCGAGGCGCTCACCGTCGGCGTCGCCTTCGTGATTGCGATCGGCGCGGTGCCGCTCGACGCGTTGTAGTTCGTGGTGCCGTCGAAGGTCCAGCTGGCCGTCCCGCCCGGCACGTCGGTGAAGCTCGCGCCCAGGTGCAGCAGGCTGCTCAGGTCCTCGCTCAGGGCGCCCGTCGCCGAGCCCGTCGCGCCGTGCGCTGCGCCGTCGTAGATGCCGCTGTAGCCGTTGACCGGGATGCTGGCATTCGCCTTCGTGATCGTGATGCTCTTCGAGTCGCTGCTGCCGGTGTGGTTCGCGTCGCCGGCGAAGGTCGCCGTCGCCGTGCAGCCGTTGGCGCTCGTGACGGTGGAGCAGTCACCGCTGTAGCCGACCGTCACCGGTGCCGCCAGCCCGCCCGCGCCCGTCACCTGGGCGGTCGCCGTGAAGGCCGAGCCGCGGTAGCCATACGGCCCCGCCTCGAAGGTCACGACGGTGCTGCTCGCTGCCTGCCCGATGGTGAACGACTGCGGCACGTTCGCGGCTGCGTCGTAGTTGGCATTCCCCGGCTGGTTTGCGGTGACGGTGCAGCTCTCGGCCCCCGTCATGTGGACCAGGTCGCCCGTCACGGTGCAGTCGCCGCTCGCCGTGAAGCTCACCGCGAGGCCCGACGTCGCCGTCGCGCTCACGGTGAAGTCGGCGTCGCCGAAGGTCTTCCCGCTCAGCGCGCCGAAGCTGATCGTCTGGCTCGCCTTGGCGATGTGCAGCGTGCCGGTGGCGTCGGTCGCCTGGTAGTTGGCGTTGCTGAGCGTCGCCACCACGGTGTAGTCACCCGCGTTGGTCGGGGGAGTGGTGGAGCCCTCCTCGGTCGCGGTGCTCGGGCCGTAGTAGGTCACGGTCACCGCGGTCAGGCCGGCCGGGCTGGTGGTGACGGTCGCCGCCTTGGGCGTGCCGTCATAGGTGTGGCTCAGGTCCGAGAGGGTGAGCGTGGCGGTCCCTTTGCCGACCGTAAAGCTCTGAGTGGCCTGGGGCGCCGGCTGGTACGTCCCGTTCCCTGCCTGATCGGCTGTGACGGTGCAGGTGCCGGCCCCGGTGAAGCTCACCGTGCTCGCGCTCACCGTGCAGACGGAGGGGACCGCGCTGCCGAAGGTCACCGGGTTCCCGGAGGCGCCTCCGGTTGCCGTCACCGTGTACGTCGGCCCATTCACGACCGCGCTGGTCGGCGCCGTCGAGGTGAAGATGATGGCCTGTGCCGGGTTCGTGACGGTGAAGCTCTGGGTCACTTGGGAGGCGGCCAGGTAGTTGGCGTTTCCGGTCTGGTCGGCGGTGACGGTGCAGGAGCCGGCGCCGACCATGCTGACGGCGTTCCCGCTCACGGTGCAGACCAGTGGAGTCGCGCTCCCGAAGGTCACCGCCAGCCCCGAGCTGGCGGTGGCGGTCGCCGTGTACGTCGGTCCGTTGATGACCGCGTCGCCCGGCGCGGTGGAGGTGAAGGAGATCGTCTGGGCCGCCTGGCCGACCGCGAAGCTCTGAGTCGCTTGGGGCGCCGCCGCGTAGGTGGCATTTCCCGCCTGGTCGGCGGTCACCGTGCAGCTGCCGGCCCCGACGAAGCTCACCGTGCTCCCGCTCACCGTGCAGACGAGGGGCGTTGCGGTCCCGAAGGTCACCGGGTTCCCGGAAGCGCCTCCCGTCGCCGTCACCGTGTACGTCGGCCCGGCCACGACCGCGTTGCTGGGCGCGGCCGAAGTGAACGTGATCGTCTGGCCGACCTGGTTGACCGTGTGCGTGGCGGTCCCGGAGCTGGCATTGTAAGAGGCGTCGCCGCTGTAACAGGCGCGGATCGTGTGCGAGCCGCCGGACAAAGCGGACGTGGAGAAGCTCGCTTGCCCCCCGCTCAACGCCACCGAGCCGGCCAGGGTGCTCCCGGGCGCCGCGCAGGTGCCGCCGTCGTAGACGCTGACGGTGCCCGTCGCCGCGCTGGGCGCCACCGAGGCCGTGAAGGTCAGCGACTGCCCGTAGGCCGACGGGTTGGTGCCGGCAGTCAGGCTCACGGTCGTCGTGGTGTTGAGCCCGTTCACCGTCACCGCAGGCTGGACCGCGATGGGCTGCGGCGTGCCTAACGATGGACTGCTGTTGTCCGTGCTGGTGGTGAAGGTGTAGGACCCCGCCGTCGCCGGCGCGGCGGTGGCGGCGTTCCCGTAGAGGAGAACGAACTGCTCGCCGCTGTCGCAGGAGTGTGTGACCGTGATGGTGTTGCCGGAGACGGACGTGTTACCCGTCCCGTTCGAGACCCCAGAACACGTCTCGCTGGAGATCCGCACGTAGCCGGCGGCGCTCGAGGTGCCGTCCTGCGGCGTCGGCCAGCCCGACGGGACCACGATCTTCACCGTGGAGCTGTTCGCGAAGTCGTAGTTCCCCGCAGGCACCGCGAACGTGAAGGTCAACGTCACTCCGCTCTGGTTGACCGTGACGCTGGCCGGCGTGACCGTCATCGTGCCGGTACCGTCGGCAGCTTGAGCCGCGTTGACGGTCTGCGAGATGCTCGCGGAGCTGGCGATGTAGGTCGCGTTCCCGCTGTAACAGGTGAGGATCGTGTGCGAGCCGGGCGACAGGCCATCGCCCGCCGGAGTCGAGAAGCTCGCTTGGCCGCCGCTCAAGGCCACCGTGCTCGCCAGCGTGCTCCCGGGCGCCGCGCAGGTGCCGCCGTCGTAGAAGCTGACGGTGCCCGTCGCCGCGCTGGGCGACACCGTGGCCGTGAAGGTCAGGGACTGCCCGTAGGTCGACGGATTAGTGCCCGACGTCCGACTCAGCGACGTCGAGCTGGAATTGTACACCGTCACGATCGGCTGGACCGCGACATTCTGCGCGCTTCCCGACACCCCGGCGTTGTCCGTGGTGGTGGTGAAGGTGTACGCGCCCAGGCTCGTCGGGGCGGTGGCCTTGCTGTACGTCAGGACGAACTGCTGGCCGTTGTCACAGGAGTGGTCGACCGTGACCGTGCGGCCGGAGATCGTGATGTTGTTCCTCCCGGTCGAGAGCCCAGAGCAGGTCGCGCTGGTAATGGTCACGTCGCCGTTGCCGCCGGGGTCGTTCACCGGCGCCGTCCAGGATGACGGGAAGGCGATGTTGACCTTGGAGCTGTTGGCAAAGTCGTAGCCGCCCGCCGGGACCTGGAACGTGAAGCTCAGGGTGAGGTTGTTCTGGCCGGCGGTCACGCCTGTCGGGCTGACGGCAATGGTGCCGTACCCGTCGGCGGCCTGAAGGGCGTTGACCGCCTGCGCGATGCTCCCGGAGCTTGCGTTGTAGGTGGCGTCGCCTGAGTAACAGGCGAGGATGGTGTGCGAACCGCCGGACAGGGCGGCCGTGGAGAAGGTCGCCTGCCCGCCGCTCAGGGCCACCGAACCCGCCAGCGTGCTCCCCGGAGCCGCGCAGGTGCCGCCGTCGTAGAAGCTCACGGTCCCCGTCGCCGCACTGGGCGCCACCGTGGCCGCGAATGTCAGGAGATCCCCGAACGCCGACGGAGTGGCGCCGGCGGTCCGACTCGCCGTCGTCGTCGTGGCGAGCTTGTTCACCGTCACCGAGGGCTGCACCGCGATGCTGTCCGCGTCGCCCGGGACTCCGCTGTTGTCCGTGAGGGTGGTGAAGACGTAGGGCCCGCCGGCTGCCGGAGCGGTGACATTGCCGTAGGTCAGTCGGAACTGCTGGCCGTTATTGCAAGACTGGCCGACCGTGATCGTATCCTCGGCGACCGTGACGCTCGCCGTCCCGCTCGCGGGCGCGCCCGCGGGACAGGTGTTGTTCGAGCTGGAAACCTGCACGTATCCGGGTGCGCCGGAAGCGGCGGTCTGCGGTGCCGTCCAGCCCGACGGGACCACGATCCTGACCGTGGAGCTGTCCGAGAACGCATAGTTCCCCGACGGCACCGCGAACGTGAAGGTCAGCGTGACCGCGGTCTGGAGAGCGTTCACGCTGGTCGGGCTGACCGTCATCGTGCCGTAGCCGTCGGCGGCCTCCGCAGGGGAGACCGTGAAGCTCTGGGTCACCTGGGGCGCCGCCAGATAATTGGTGTTCCCCGACTGGCTCGCCGTCACCGTGCAGGTGCCAACCCCCACGAAGCTGACCGTGCTCCCGCTCACGGTACACACCGAAGACGTGGAGCTTCCGAAGGTGACCGTCAGGCCGGAGCTGGCCGTCGCCGTCACGGTGTAGCTGGGTCCGCCGAACACCGCGTTGCTTGGCGCGGTCGAAGTGAACGTGATCGTCTGGCTGGCCTTCGCGACCACCTGCGACACGCTGCCGCCACCGGAATTGAAGCTGGCGTCTCCGCCGTAACAGGCGCGGATCGTGTGTGTAGCGGCCGACAGACTGGAGCTGGAGGTGCTCGCCTGCCCCCCGCTCAGCTCCACTGCGCCCGCCAGCAGGGTTCCCGGACTGGTGCAGGAGGATCCGCCATCGTAAAAGCTGACGGTCCCCGTCGGCGTCCCGCTGTACTGTGGCGCCACCGTGGCCGTAAAGGTCACCGACTGCCCGTACGTCGAGGGATTGGTGCCCGATGTCACCGTCGTCGTCGTGCTCGCCTTGTTCACCGTCACGGCCGGCTGCACGGCGATGCTCGCCGCCTCACCCGAGACCCCGCTGTTGTCCGTGAGCGCGGTGAACGTGGCTGGTCCCACGCTCAGCGGAGCGGTGACGCCGCTGAAGGTCACCTGGAACTGGTTGCCGTTGTCACACGAATGGTCGATCACGATCGTGTCGCCGGAGACCGTGACGCTCACCGTCCCGCTCGCCGGCGCGCCCGCGGGACAGGTGTTGTTCGAGCTGGACACCTGCGCGTATCCGGCGGCGCCGGAGGTGCCGTTCTGTGGCGGCGTCCAACCCGACGGGATCACGATCTTTAGCTTGGAACCGTCCGAGAACGCGTAGTTGCCCGACGGCACTGCAAACGTGAAGGTCAAGGTGACCGGAGTCTGGCCGGCGCTCGCGCTCGTCGGGCTCACGGTCATGGTGCCGTACCCGTCGGCGGCCTCGGCGGCATTGACCGTCTGCGTCGTGCTGGCGGAGCTGGCGTAGTGGGCGGCGCTCCCGCTGTAGCAGGCGAGAATGGTGTGCGTGCCCAGCGACAACGTGGAGGTGGAGAAGCTCGCCTGGCCGCCGCTCAAGGCCACGGCGCTCGCCAGCGTGCTCCCCGGAGCGGCGCAGGTGCCGCCATCGTAGAAGCTGACGGTGCCCGTCGCCGCACTCGGCGTCACCGAGGCCGCAAATGTGAGCGACTGCCCGTACTTCGATGGGTTGGCGCCGGAGGTCAGGCTCAGCGCCGTTGTCGTGCCGATCTTCACCGTCACGAACGGCTGAACCGCTATGTTCTTCGCGCTTCCCGACACCGCAGAATTGTCCGTGCTGGTGCTGAAGGTGTAGAGCCCCGTGGCTGACCGTGCGCTCGTGGCGGCGTTGCCGTAGGCGAGGGTGAACCCGGCCTTCGCTGCGCAGTTCTGAGTGATGTTGATCGTGTTGCCCGTGAACGTTAGGTCGCTCCCGGTCCCGACGGACGGGTGGCTGCAGCTCGTGCTCGTGATCGTCACGTAGCCGGCGTTTGCAGCGTTGCTCTTCTGGGGCGTCGTCCAACCGGCGGGCACCACGACGTACACCTTGGAGTTGCTCCCGAAGTCCCCCCCACTGGGCGCCGCGAACGTGAAGGTCAGGGTGACACCGCTCTGGCCGGCGGTCAGGCTGTCGGGGCTGACGGTCATGGTGCCGTCGCCGTCCTTCGCGTCGCCGTCCGTGAACGTCGTCTGCGCCCGCATCCCCGATGTCTCGCCGGTCGCCGTCAGGACGAAGCGCAGGCCGAAGTCGTGCGCCTCGGGGGCGAAATCCCGGTTGGTGAAGCTCCCCGACGCGTCGGCGACCGCGGTCAGCATGCGGTCGTCGTGCACCAACGGATCCTCGTGCAGGTTCACGGTCACGGTCTCGCCGGACGCCCACCCGGTGCCGCTCAACGTCACCGTGTCGCCCGGGAGATAGTCGCGCCGGTCGGTCGAGATCTTGGCTGAGCTGGTGTTCCCGGCCGCCAGCGTGCCGAGGACGACCTGCCCGCCCTTGGACGTGCCGGTCGAGCCCACGGCGTCCAGGCTGAGGCCGGGGCTGGGGAAGGGTGTCGCGAGGCCGAGGGCGGCCATGCTGGAATAGGCGAGTTTGCCGCCTCCCGACGCGAGGATCGAGGTCCCCGTCGCCGTGAGCGCGCGCACGCTGTCGTACACTTGGAGTCCCACGTCCGACGCCAGTTGTATCGGGGAGATGGCACCGAGCCAGTCATAGCGGGCGTCTTCGTTCTCCGAGAGGTCCAGCAGGGCAACGAGCCCCGGGCCCGTGGCGGCCGCGTAGCTCGCGCCGGCCCACTGCGCCAGGTTGCGGATCAGCTGATCCTTCTCCGCCCGGTTCGCGATCCCCTGGTCCGGCGTTCCCGACCAGACCGCGAGGCCGCCGATCAGCGCCGCGTGGAGGTGCTCCGCCACGAGGGGCTCGCGCAGCAAGCCGTACGGCTGGTGCTCGGCGTCGTCGGCCAGCGAGGGCACGACGAACACGCGATAGGCGGAGAGGTCGGCGGACCGGAGATCCACGGTCCCGCCGGTCCCGTCATAGGCGCGGTCGACCCCGCCGGGATAGCCGCTCCCCGCTGAGAGTGCGGCGACGATGGCGTCGCAGCCGGCGCGATCCAGATTGATCGGGCAGTACACCAACGCCTGCTGGGCGCGAGCGACTGAGGGCACAAGGGCCAGGCCGAGCGTGAGCCCGGCCAGGAGAAGAACCTTACGCATGGTGGTCTCCGCTTACCTGCAGGCGTTGCTGATGAGGGCGTCGACGGCCTTGGTTTTCCGCTGCGCCGCGGTATCGGCGGGCGTCGCGGCGAGCCGGAGGCGCGCCACCTGGCGCGCGCGGACGGAGGCGCGGCAGATCGACGAGGCGTTCGTGGTGTCCAGCTGAGGAACCGTCACGGCAGCGGCCGCGGGCTTTGATGGGCCCGTGGCAAGAGCGTGGCGCTCATCTGTGCAGCTCAACGCGAGCAGCAGGAGCGGCAGGGCAAGCAACCGGCAGCACTTCATGACAATCTCGTGGAGGTAAAGGACGACGGCAGCCGACGCACGGGGAGTGCCACTCTCACCGCGCTGTGGCGTCCTTGTCTTGCTTGGAGTTACGAGGGTCCGGTGAGCCGCCCTACGCGGTCATCGTGCGCTTTTGCGGCAAGGTTGAAAGGTCTCTTCCACGAAGCCGATGTGTGGTGGCCGTCTGCTGTATCAACCCCGCCACAGAACCGGCCCGACCAGCCCCTATCGGCAAGGAGTTCGAGACGGCAAGTTGGAACCGTACGGCCCTCGAATCACGTAGTGGGCGAAACCCGCGCGCGGCAACCCACTTCATGGATCGCGACAATGAACGAAACCGATCACGATCCCATCGTCACCATCGTGTTCCTCGCCGCCATGGCCGACGGCCAGGCCAGCCCGGAGGAGCTGTCTCAGCTCCGGGCCGCTCTGGGACGTCTGGGCATGACGAATTTCGACGCCGTCGCCGAGCACGTGGCGAAGGGACAGGTGCCGCTTGGCGACGTGACCCGGCGGCTCTCCGGCGACGATGCCCGCCGCCTGGCCTACGAAACCGCCCTGGTCGTCTGCCACGCCGACGGGCCGGTGAATGAGAAAGAAACAAGCTTCCTGAACGAGCTGCGCAGCGCCCTCGGGCTCGGTCCCGCCGCGCTCGGAGAGCTCGAGCAAAGCGCGGCCGCGCTGGCCGGCGCCCCCGTGACCGCTCCGGCCGTCAGCCTGAGCGCGGGCAACTCAGCGTCCGACGGCGGCCTGGACCAGCTGATCCTTGAGCAGGCGATCCTCACCGGCGCCGTGGACCTGCTGCCGGACCGGCTGGCGAACGTCGTGATACTGCCGCTGCAGCTTCGGCTCGTGTACCAGATCGGGCGCCGCTACGGCCAGCAACTCGACGCCGAGCAGATCAAGGACCTCGCCGCCACCTTGGGGCTCGGCGCCGCCGCCCAGGTGATGGAAGGAGTGGTGCGAAAGCTCGTGGGCACCGCCGCGCGAGGGCTCCTCGGAGGCCTGATCGGCGCAGCCGGCGGGCTCGCCGCGGGCGCAGCGGTCACCTTCGCCTCCACTTATGGCCTCGGGCACGTCGCCAAGCAGTATTACGCCCAGGGCCGACGGCTGAGCGCCGACGACCTGCGCGCGCTGTTCAATCGCTTTCAGGACGAAGCCAAGGCGCTGTTCCCGCAGGTCCAAGACCAGATCCGGACCCGGGCGACGACGCTGAATCTGCAGACGCTCCTGCGTTGACCGCACCTGCCGTGAAGACCTTGACCATGTCGTACACGTCTTCGCCGTGCAAGCACGGCTCGGTGCCAGGCGGACGAGATGATGGGCGGCATACGCTCTTGCGTGCGCGTGAGACGGGTGATAGTGTAGGCGTCATGGCGACGTTCGCCAGCTTGGGCCCGAATCGCAACAGGCGCCCGAATCCCGGGAGCCGGGCGGCGTAGCGTCTGGCAGCACGGCGAACGCCAGCGCCCCCGGACCCACTCGGTTGCGGGGGCGCAGGGTTTTCTGACCCCTGACTCCTGTTCACGCTTTGGCGTCTTGCACTGTTAACCGCTTGGCGTCTGGCACTGGACACGGCCAGTTAGCAGTCTGGTAACGGTGTGGGGGGTGGTTGCGGTGCGATGGGGTGTAGGTCAACTGGCAGACCGCCCGGCTGTTAACCGGGAAGTTGGAGGTTCGAGTCCTCCCGCCCCAGTTGGAGCAGCACGACCACTTCATCTTGAGGAGGTCTTCGGCCGCCATGCAACGTCCCCCCTCTCCACATCGTGGCGAGGGGGACAGGGGGTGAGGGCTCGCCCCTACACTCTGGCCGCGAAGTGCAATACCTTCGGTTTGACGAGCCGCTCGAAGTCCAGATAGTCCAACTTCATCAGCTCGGTGTACGAGCCGGCGTTGAACGCGATCTCCTCGTCCTCCGCGAGGCTGTCGGCCACGTACACGTCCATTCCGTAGAGGTTGCCGAACGGCGGCATCGCGCCGGGTTCGCACCCGGGAAACAGGTCCTCGAACTCCGACTCCAGGGCGAGCGTCACCTGCTGTGCCCCTGTCACGTCGCGCAGCAGGTCGAAGTCCACCCTGTAGGAAGCCGGCAGCACCACCATGGCGGGCTTGCCGTCGATCTTCACGACGACGGTCTTGGCCAACTCGTTCCCGGGGATGTGGGCGGAGGCGGCCACCTCCTGCGCCGTGTATGCCGGCGAGTGGCTGATCGTGAGATATGTGATCTCATGGCCAGTGAGGAACGTCTTGAGCGGCTTGAGCGGCATGACTCTGCTCCTTTCGTCACGAAGCCTCCTACCTCACACGCCGGCCGCCGCGACCTCCGCGTCGGCCTGCGCGACGAGCTTGGCCGCCGCAACCGGCACGACCACCAGCGAAGTCGGCAGATGGTTCAGCAGCCGCTCCGTCACGCTGCCGACCAGCACCCGCTCC
Organism: Gemmatimonadales bacterium; assembly: GCA_035637235.1. Lineage (GTDB taxonomy): Bacteria > Gemmatimonadota > Gemmatimonadetes > Gemmatimonadales > GWC2-71-9 > DASUAL01. Next base: position 22,292 of record DASPXO010000184.1, read on the forward strand.
GCCCAGCCCCTGCCGTGCGATCCGACGACGAGCGCGTCGGCTTGCCAATCGTGGACCTCCCGCAGGATCGTCTCCACGACCATGCCGTGGCGGATCACCTTCTCGACGCTTGTGGTACGGATCAGCGGCCAGACGTCGCGCTGCAGCAGCTCCTCGGTCATCGCGTAGTACTCGGAGGCGTCGTACACGGGAGTGACTTCGGAGATGACGGGGAGCGGTTCCAGCACGCTGAGCGCGCGGAGCTCGGCGCCGAACAGCGCCGCAAATCGCTCCGCAGCGGCGAGTGTAGGCCGCGCGGCGCCGGACACGTCGACGGCGACGAGGATCCGGCGGATCGCCGTCGGCGCGCCGGCGGTGATGAGCACCGGGACCTCGGTGGTGCGCGCCACGTTGAGGCTGGTGCTGCCGCCGAACCAGCGGCCGAGGGTGGAGTGGTGCTTCCCGCCGAGGACGACCAGCTCCGCGCCCGCGCTCGCCACCGCCTGCTTCAGCACGGCGGCGGTCGGCCCGAGCCACACGATCAGCTTCTCGAGCAGCGGCGCCGGGAGCTTGCCCCGCAGGGCCTCCGCGACGCGGCGGAGCGCCTCGTCCGCGACCGCGCTGCGGTAGCGCCAGATCTCGGGCGCCTGCAGCGAGGCGAGCGCATCGCGTGTCGCGTGGACGAGCTGGCAGCTCGTGCCGGCCCGCTCCGCGAGCCGCCACGCGAACGCCGCCGCCCCGGCCGCCTCCGCCGAGGCATCCACGCCGACCACGATGGGCTTCCACGACATGAAACCGCCTCCTGGCTCTGAAGTCTTGCGGTGTAAGATCTCGCCCGTTGCGTGAAGGCACGGTGAGATCTGGCGGAGGGATTCCTCACGAGGCTTTTCGCCGGGTCACCTTCCACTCCCCGCTCTGCGACGTGGCCGATCCAAGAGCGGTGGTCGTGTAGGTTCCTTCGATGCTCTCGCGGTCGAGCTTGCCCTCGAACCGGGTGAACAGCTTGGCACCGGTCTCGGGGTCGGCGTAGGGCGCGAG
>DASPXO010000185.1:0-4499 GCA_035637235.1 Gemmatimonadales bacterium
GCCGGAACATCCGCGCGGACAGCGCACGTGAGGCTGGCGCAGCCGAGGGCGTCCAGGGTCTCGAGGAGCCGCACGATCTGCGGCTTTCCCGCTACTTCCACGATCGGCTTGGGGATCGCCATGCCCGCCGCGGCGAGCCGCGATCCCTCCCCGGCGGCAAGGATGAGCCCGTGCATTTACCCGATGACCCCTTCAAGCTCGGGGAGGTGACGGATGCGCGCGGTGGGCAGATCCCCCGGTGGAGCCGCACGATGCGGCGGTGCGAGCCAGCAGGTGCGCATGCCGAGCCCGGCCGCTCCGCGGATGTCGGCGTCGAAGTTGTCGCCGACCATCCAGGCCCGGCCCGCGGACACACCGAGGGTGCCCAGCACTTCGAGAAAGATGCGCGGGTCGGGTTTGGCGGCACCCACGACGCCGGAATCGCCGACCGCGGCGAACAGATGCGCCAGCCCGAGCTCCTGCAGGCAGGGGGCGAGATTACCAGTGAAGTTGGAGACAATCCCCAGCCGGTAGCGCCCGGTGAGACGTTCGAGCAGCGCCCGGTTGCGCTCGACAGTCGCCCGCGCCTCGCGGTGGAAAAGGTCCGCCATCCGGTTAGCGTCGACGCCGTCCTGGTCCGGGACGAGCTCGAGCAGTAGTCGCACCTGGGCGTCGATTGTCTGCCGAAAGCCGAAGGAGCGGATGCCTGCGACGCGGGCGAGCGCCTCGTCGGACCGTCGGTGGAGCGGGTCGAAGCTCGAATAGTCGAGTGAGCCGCCCGCGCTGCGATACGCAGCATGATATCGCGGACCCCAGGTAACGCCGTCCGCGTCCAGCGTGCCGCCGAAATCGAACAGGATTGCTTCGGACCTCACCCCGTTCCCCCAGGGCCTTCAGCCTCCTGCCCACTCCGGTCCTGACCCCCTCTCCGTTCCGGAGAGGGGGAACGACAAACGAGGCGTCGTGCCCCCTCTCCCGAAGGGAGGGGGTCAGGGGGTGAGGACCTCAGGGGGGGTCAAGGGGTGATGTGGTGGCCGTGCGCCGCCTCGCCGGCGCGGCGGTCCATGGGCATCTGTGGCATTTCGTGTCCGCCCGCGACGCGCATGTAGTGCGCGTAGTCCGCCCGATACAGGGAGTCGCCCGGATCCGTCGCGGGCCAGCGCGTGCCGCGATCCGGGACGAATAGGCCGCCCACGACGCCCATGCCGCCGCCGGGCAGGACACGGTCCGTGCGGTTTTCGTAGTACACGGTCACCCTGTACTTGTGGTCGGGTACGACGTGGACGCCGAGCCGCGTCCATCCGTACAGGCGGCCGACCGGCACCGAGACCAGCCGCCTCGCAGAGTCGCGTACCGGCTGGGATCGGTACAAGACCTCGCCGGTGGTCGCGTCCCCGAACTCGATCAGCTGCCCGTCCTCGTGCATGTGCCCGCCCAGGCCGACGATGGTCCCCGGAAGCGCGGGGCTCGCCTCGTACGAGCGGGACGAGCGGCCGGGCGGCAGGTCGAACGACTTGTCGCCTACCGGGAACGCCACGTCCATCTGCCACGGCGAAGCGCGGAACAGCGGCCAGGGCCGGCCTGCCGGAGTGAAGTGCATCACGAGCCGCACGCGGGCCTTGGGATAGGCCGTGCCCGTGAGGTTCTCGACCATCGCGCTCGCGACGACGCGCTCCCCCCGCTCGAGCGGCAGCCCGAACAGGAGCCACGGCAACCGGATGGTCCCGGTTTCGGTCCCCGCGGCGAGCAGCCGGCGGGAGATCGGCAGGAACAGCTCGCGGTGGTCCGGGTCGATCAGGTTGAAGTGGTGCAGCAACTGCGACGGCAGCGCGTTGCCGGCCGAGTCCACGACGACCACCCGGAAGCCGTACACGTAGCCGCTCCGGGGCACCTGCAGCGTCGCCACCGGCGGCTGCGCGATGGCGTGATGGGGCGTGTTTGCGGGCAGATCCACGGGCGCGAGCTCGATCACGAGGGCGCCGGTCCGGGGATCGTTGTAGATGCGCGCGACCTCACCCCCTGACCCGGGGAGGCTCCCGAGGAGCAACAGTAGGGGGCTCAAGCGTCGGATCATGGCGCGGGAATTGTAACAGCAGCGCTCGACTCCTTGCAACGGACCCGCCGCGTGGTAGCATCGGGTGAACGCGACACGAGGCACCCTCCATGGCGACCTACCCGTACGCCACGCATCTCAACGTCCTCTACGGGCCGCTCCAGACGGTCGACGTGCAGGCGCTGGTCGATGCGTGCACCGAGCGGTGGTACAACCAGACCCTGTGCCGCGTGAACGACTCGATCGTGCGACTCGGCGTCGTGCAGGGCGAGTATCACTGGCACAAGCACGACAAGGACGACGAGTTCTTCTACGTCGTGGAGGGAAGGCTACTCATCGATCTCGAGGGTCGCACGGTGGAGCTCGCGCCCCGGCAGGGGTTCGTCGTGCCGAAAGGGGTCCTGCACCGGACACGCGCGCCCGAGCGCGCGGTGATCCTCATGGTGGAGAACGCCGGGATCGTCCCCACGGGCGACTGAGCGGCGCGAGCGCCTCAAATTGGCATCGGGTCACCAGTTCTCGGAGGCGTCGTGTGCGCTAGAACCGAGCCCCCATCGCCGGCATCGCAGCCACCGCCGCCACCGCCGCGACTACAGCCTGTGGCCGCTCCTCGTGCACGAAGTGTCCCACGCCGGGCACGCTGTCCACCGCGAACCGGGTGAGCGCGCCCGCCAGCACTGCTACCTCAGCGGTGCTGACGCCGGCGTCGCGAGACGCCGTGCCGATCAGCAGCCGCACCGCGCAGTGGATCTCGCTCAAGTGCGGGGCGAGCCGTTCAGGCTCGCGCGCCCCCGCCATCGCGAGGTAAGCCTTCAGGGTCCCGTCGAGGTCATGTGCTGCGCCCGCGGTGTAGCCGTCCACCACTTCCTCGCTCACCCACGTCGCGTCGCCCGAGGTGGCGATCAGGCTGCTGCGGATCTTCTTCCGGACGAGCCGCACGCCTCCGAACAGCTTGATCCAGGGCGCCAGCCGCATGGCGCGCCGGAAGCCGCGAGTCGTGGCGGCCTCGGCGGGGCCCCCATCGAGCGATACGATACCGCGCACGAGATCGGGCCGGCGGTAGGCGAGGCGGTAGGCGATCGACGCGCCGACCGAGTGGGCGACGACGACCGCGCCCGGTACGCCGAGGTGGTCGAGCGCCGCGGCCACGCGATCGGCCTGCGCGGTGAGCGAGTAGTCGGCACGCGGCGGTCGCGCCGAGCTGCCGATCCCCAGGGGCTCGATCACGATCGCCCGATAGCCCGCGGCGGCCAGCAGGGGGAGCACGCGGCGGTAGCCGAAGGCCGAGTCGAACAGACCGGGGATGAGCACGACCGGATCACCGGTCCCGACAATCGTGACCTGGACCGACTCGGCCGGTGAGAGCACGAGCCGGAACCCGTGCGACGAGTCGGCGACGAGCGCAAGGACGAGCAACCACATGAGACACTCCCCCTGGGTGGCAGGGACAAGGTAGGTGTTCACCGTGGGCCGCACTGGTCACTGGTGCGCGGGTGCCCGTAAGCCGCTGGCGCAGGCCGCGATAGCGGCTCTGGAGCCAGGCAACGGCCGCGCCGGCGCGCGTCCGACCGAGCGCGAGCGCGACGAGGGCGACGCCGCTCGCCAGCAGGAGCCACACCGGCACGCGTACGAGCAGCCCGACGCTCGCGATCAGGTAGAGGCGGGGGAAGCGCCCCAGGGCGATCGCTCCGAGGAACTTCGCCAGGGGGTACCTGCCGAGCGGCGCGAGGACTCGAACGGCGGAGTCGGGAATCGGCGAGAAGATCACCAAGACCGTCGTCCAGAAGGGCGCCTGCAGAAACGCGGCGACGCTCCAGCGCACCGTCTTCCGGGTCTTCAGGGTCGCGAGCTTCGGCAGCTCGGCGGCCCAATCGACCAGCCGATAATTCACCGCCTCCGCAACGGAGGCGCCGAGCGTCCCTGCCAGCGCCAGCAGCCACGCCGGGTATAGCCGGGCGTAGTACAACAGCGTCGCCTCGAACGCGGTGGGGAGCACCGGCGAGAGGGGCCCGTGCACGGCCAGCGCGATGAGGAAGAAGACGAAGAGCTTCACGCGAGCAGTCCTGCATACCGCCACGCAACCACCGCGAAGACGGCGCCCTCGAGGATCCACGGCCACGGCTGCCGGTAGTAGCCGGCGTACATCGACCCGCCCCAGTATCCGGTGTTTTCCCACAGGTTGAGCGAAAACCGGCGCCGGCTGAACGGCAGCAGCAGCGGGATGCCGGTGTCCGTCGGCAGGTCGGCGGCGACGTGGAGCACGATGCTGGCGAACGCCAGGCCCCCGAGCCACGGGCCGACCAGCGCCACTGCAAGGGCGCCCGCGGCGGCGCAGAACGACAGGCTGTGGCTCCACGTGCCGTGAAAGCCGGGTTTCGCCCACCCGGCCCGGATCAGCAGCGAGTCGGCGTTGGGGAGGAACTGTGCGGCGCCGACGACGGCGAACGTCTCGGGCCGTGGGTCCAGC
>DASPXO010000186.1:0-4881 GCA_035637235.1 Gemmatimonadales bacterium
GTGCAAAGCGCGCCGTCTAACAAGCGCTTGAAGCTGACGGGCGCGCGCAAGTAGGGTAGAATTCCGTTTGTGCGCCAGGCGAGATGCTGTAAGGACATGAGTGTACGGTTCTCCTGCGGCGTTCGCGCCCGCAGCTTAAGCGCGATCCGTTAGGCCGCAACCCGGTCTCTATGGAGGAAGGACTAGTGCCAAGCCACCTTCCGCGTGCTCTTATCCTGCTGCGCCCCTATTCCCCGCTCGCGCTGCTGATTGGTCTTGCCGCATGCAGCCACACGGCGTCTCGCGCTTGTGCCGGCGCGACCATCACCCCTGGCGAAGCGATGCTCCGAGTGGCCGACGGAAGCATATGGTACAGGATCTCGGGGACCGGCCGAGGCACGCCGGTGATCCTACTGCACGGCGGCCCCGGCTACTCGAGTTACTACATGAAGCCGTTCGAGGCCCTGGGCGATGACCGACCGGTAGTGCGGTACGACCAGCTTGGTGGTGGTAAGTCCGATCGGATAACGGACACGTCGCTTTTCAACATCGATCACTTCGTGCGGGAGCTCGATTCGCTCCGCGCTCACCTTGGGTGCCAGAGAGTCCACCTGTTCGGTCACTCGTGGGGCACCATACTTGCCTTCGAGTACTACCGCGCACACCCCGAGCATGTGGCCAGCCTCACCCTCGGCAGCGCGGCGCTCGACATACCGACGTGGGCGCGCAACGCCCGGCAGCTGGTCGGCACCCTCTCAGATTCCGCGCAGCGGGCAATTCGCCTCCGAGAGGCACAGGGCCACTTCGACGCCCCAGACTATCAAGCCGCTCTCAACGAGTTCTACGGCAAATACGTGTGGCGCCATCCCGTCCCGGCCGACCTCGACAGCACCCTAGCGACGGCAAACGAGGCCATCTACAACTACATGCAAGGGCCGAGTGAATTCACCATCACCGGAACCCTCAAGCGCTACGATGTGACCGCGCAGCTTGCCACGATCCGTGTGCCGACGCTCTACACGGTCGGCGAGTTCGACGAGGCCAACCCACCGACCATTCGCCACTTTGCGGAGTCGACGCCAGGCGCCCAAGTAGCGGTGCTGGCTGGCGCGGCCCACCTCACGCCGTGGGACGCTCGCGAGGAAAACGTGCGCATCGTGCGGGCCTTCTTGCGCCGAAGCGATTCAACTGCCATGAGGCCGTGACTCACCTTCGGTTGCGGCCTAACAAGCGCTTGAAGCTGCCGGCGCCCGGTTTTGGGGAGGAATTCCGTTTGTGCCCCGGCGAACTCCGTGCTACTCTCACTCTGCCGGGCGCCGACGGGTGTCAGCGCCGCAGCTTAAGCGCGGTCCGTTAGGCGGCTTGGCGACACGATGCCGTTCACCCTGGCTCATCCCGCAGCGATTGCTCCCTTCTGGCCGCTGGTCCGGCGTGGCTACGTACCCGTGTCTGCGTTTGCGATCGGTGCCATGTCCCCAGACTTTGAGTATCTCTGGCGGCTGCGTACCGAGTGGAAATGGAGCCACAGTCCACTCGGGTTGCTCTACTTTTGTCTTCCTGTCGGGCTCGTGGCTCTCGGGCTTTGGGTGGTAGTCGTTCGCCAGCCCATCCGGCGATTGCTGACCTTGCCATCCTCAAGATTGCCCACTTCTCGCCGATGGTGGTGCCTTGCGGGCTTCGCCATTCTCGCTGGTGCTGCTACTCATCTCATTTGGGACGGATTCACACATGGGTTTGGTTGGGCGGTCCACCTTGTCCCTGTGTTACGCAGGCGGATTTCCTTGGGCGTTGTAGGCGTCCCGTTGTTTAACATTCTGCAACACCTCAGCACGGCCGTCGGAGGCGTAGTGGTGCTCGCTTGGTTGTGGCATGAGCTGCGCGCTGGTACGCCACGAGGACTGTTGATGCCTTGGCGCATCGCGGTATTCACAGCCTTCGGTGCCGTGATGACGACGGTCGGGGTCTGGAATGCCGTGCGCTGGGGGACGGCCTTAGACTACTGGTCACTCCAGATTCAGGTCGGTCGCGCTGCGATCGGCGGGCTTGTCGGTCTAGCGATCGGGCTGCTAGCCTATGGGGTGGTCCATCGAGTCGTCGTAAGAGTGTCGGAGCGGCCAAGCCGCCTAACTGCGTATTCCGGCGATCGTGAACACCCATTCCGGGCATCGTGATCAGTTCCGACCGGCGCCGTGAGCGTTTCCGATCTCGAATGTGAAAGATCGGAGCGCAGCGACGCGGGTCGGTTGCTTCAGGCCACAGCCTGCTCCTTCCGTCGCGACGGCCCTTTGAGCGCGATCCGGTGTGCGCGGTGCACGAGGCGGTCCAGGATCGCGTCGGCCAGCGTCGGTTCGCCGATCCGGTCATGCCACTTCTCCGGCGGCAGCTGGCTGGTCACGATCGTGGAGCGGGCCCCGTGGCGGTCCTCCAGGATCTCGAGCCAGTCGTGGCGTTCCTGCTCCCCCACGGGCCGCAGGCCCCAATCGTCGAGAGCGAGCACGTCCATCCGGGCGAGCTTCGCCAGCAGCCGCGCGTGGGTGCCGGTCGCGCGGGCCAGGACCAGGTCGTCGAAGAGGCGCGCCGCGCGATAGTATAGCGCCCGGTAGCCCTTGCGGCAGGCCTGGTTCACCAGCGCGCAGGTCACGTAGGTCTTGCCGGTACCGGTCAGGCCCGTGATGAGCACGTTGTGGTGCTCCTCGACCCAGCGGCAGCCGGCGAGTTGCCGCACGATGGTCTTGTCCAGCTCGCGCTTGGCCGGGTAGTCGATGTCTTCGACGCAGGCCTGGCTGAGCTTGAGCCTGGCCTCGCGCAGCCGGGTGGCGAGACGCTTGTTCTCGCGCGCGAGGTACTCGGCATCGACCAAGAGCCCGAAGCGCTCGTCGAAGCTCAGCTCGCCGCGGTCCGGTGTCTGCTGCTGCGCGAGGTAGCTCGCGGCCATGGCCTCGAGCCGCAGCTGCCGCAGCTTCTCGATCGTCGGTTCCGTCAGCACCACGCTCCTCCTCTCGTTGCCCCCTGAAGGGGGGTACCCCAATGCCTCCTCGGATCCCGATCGCGCGTCCTGGGGCTGCTGGGCGCGTCGTTTTTCCACCGCTCGCCGCCGGAGCCGCGGGTTCACTGGTAGTACGCTGCGCCCCGCAGGTTCTCGTGCACCAACGGCGCGCTCACGACGGCGCCCTGGGCCACCAGCGGCGGCAGCCGATCCAGGCCGTGCTTCAGAATGGCATCGACATCGCGGTACGAGCGGACCCGCACCGCGAGCGCCCGGGCGCACGCCGCCTCCAGGCGCTCGCGGCCGTAGCGTCGCTCCAGCCGCAGGATCCCCAGACACGAGCGGTACCCCTGCTCCGGGTGCGGTCGCTCGCGCAGGATGGCCGCGACCAGCCGCCCCGTCGCGGCCCCAATCCCCTCGCCCCAGCGGATGAAGCGCGAGGGGGTCCACTCCCGATGCTGGCGGTGCGCCTTGGGCATGTGCTCCGGCGTGGTCGTGTGCGCGCCGCGCTGGGAGTGCCGTGCGTACGACGCCACGCGCTGACCACGGTGGAAGATCTCGACGGTGCGGCTGGTGAACCGCACCTCCACTTCCTCGTGCACCAGCGGATGCGGGACGGAGTAGTAGTGCCCCTCCAGCTCGATGTGATAGTCGATGTTCACCCGCGCCCGCTTCCACTCGGCGTAGGCAAACGGCGCCGGCGGCAGCGGCCGCAGTGCCGGCCGGTCGAGCCGCCCAAACAACTCCCGGCGACTCGCCCCATACACGCGCATCGGGCGGTCGTTGAGCTCAGCGAGCAGCTCCTGGATGCGGGCGTTCAGCGCCGCGAGCGAGAAGAAAGTCTCGTGCCGCAGCCGCGCCACGATCCAGCGCTCGGCCACCTGGACGCCGACCTCCACCTTCGGCTTGTCCCGTGGCGTATGCGGTCGCGCCGGCAGCACCACCGTGCCGTAGTGCGCGGCCAGCTCTTCGTACGTCCGCTGCACCCCCGGCTCGTAGCGACACGCGACGCTCACCCCGCTCTTCAGCTGATCCGGGACTACGGCCGCCGGCACCCCACCGAGGAACTCGAAGGCCCGCACGTGGCTCGCGATCCAGTCCGCACTCTGCTGGCTCCGGGTCGCCTCCGCGTACACGTAGTTCGACGCGCCCAGCACCGCCACGAACAACTCGACCGCCACCACCTCCCCGGTCTCGGGGTTCACGTAGTGCGGCGTGTGGCCGGCGTAGTCCACGAACAGCTTCTCCCCCGCCCGGTGCACCTGGCGCATCGAGCGCCGCTGCCGCTGCACCCACCGGCGGTAGTGTTCGCAGAACTGCGAGTAGCGGTACCCCGTCGGCTGCCGCGCCAGGTACTCCAGGTGCAGCAGCTGCAACGTCACCCCCGGCTGGCGCAACTCGGTGTGGATCCACCGGCAGTCGGGCGCCGGGCGCGGCACCCCGGCCGCGGGCGCCCGCCTATACAACCGCTCCTCCAGCGCTCCTGCAGCGAGGCACTGGACCGCGGCCCAGTCCGCCAGGCCCGCCGCCCGCGCCCGCTGCAGCGTCTCACACACCGTCCCCACGCCCACCCCCAGGCTCCGCGCCACCTGCCGGTGCGAGAGCTGCAGCTCCCATTTCTGTCGCAGGATCTCCCGGCTCTTGCGCATCAGTAGTCTCTTCCCAGCCATCGCCCCTCCTCGGGGCGGACGGCTCTCTCACCGAACCAGCACCGTGCTGGGCAGCGGGCCCTCGCTTCCCCCCGCGGGAAGCTGCCCACCACCAGCGACCACCCTCCAGAGGCCACCTCGCCCCCAGCAGGGGTGTTCACGATGCCCGGAATCGCTGTTCACGATCCCGGAATGGGTGTTCACGATGCCCGGAACGGGCGTTCAGGATGGAGCGGAATCAGTGTTCAGGATGGACCGGCGCACGCA
>DASPXO010000187.1:0-3685 GCA_035637235.1 Gemmatimonadales bacterium
AGAGGCTCTCAAGGGCAACCGCGAGACTGTGACCACGCCTGGCCAGCCCGCTGTTCCCGAGCAGCCAATCGCAACGGAGAGCACGAGCGACGCTGTGAGAAGCCGAACGACGCCCGCTCAGCCCGCTATTCCTGGGCGCACGGAAACGCGCGTAAAGAACCCAGAGCTAGATGCATTGATGCATTGATGAGCTACTTGCGTCCCCTGGGCCCCGAGGCTGGTACAAAAGCACTCGCGTCACCGGACATCCTCTCCATGATTCTCGACACCGGGAAGGGCAACACGCAAGAGACGAAGACGATTGGCGACAAGCAATACCGGCTCACTTACGACCGTCGCGGCAACGTGGTCAATCAGACCGAGATTGGCCCAGCGGCGCCGACGCAGCCGAAGTCAGTTGGCGAGCGTGTTGGCGGACATCAGGAAGCGCGGAAATTTGAACCGGCCGGCCGAGCGCCATGGTTCAGGCGGACGCCCTCGAGGGCCGACGCGTGGCCTCGGCGACGCGGCGTCGATAGCTCTCGCCCTCGATGGTGAGGATCTCGGCGTGATGGACGACGCGATCGATGAGCGCGGTGGCCGTGGCGGCGTTGGGGAAGATCGTCGGCCACTCGCTGAACGGCAAGTTGGTGGTGAGCACGAGGCTCTTGCGCTCGTAGCGGCGGCTGACAACCTGAAAGAAGAGGTCGGCGGCGCGCGCGTCGTAGGACAGGTAGCCGATCTCGTCGATGACGAGGAGGCCGCGCTGGCTGTAGTGGTTCAGCCGGCGGGCCAGGCCGCGCGCCGACTCCTGACTGCCGAGGTCGAGGAGGAGTTGGGCGGCGGTGGTGAAGAGCACGTGGTGGCCGGCGAGCACCGCGGCGTGCGCGATGTTCTGGGCGAGCATCGTCTTGCCGAGGCCTTGGGGCGCGACGAGGACGACATTGCGGGCCTCGGGAAGGAAGTCGAGGCGCAGGGTGGCCTCGACGGCCGGCCGATCGATGCGCGTGGGCCAGGCCCAATCAAAGGCGCTCATCGGGGTGAAGCGGCCCAGGCGGCTGCGGGCCAAGCGGCGCTCCAGGCTCCGGCGGGTGCGTTCCTGCAGCTCGAGCTCGGCCAGATGTTCCAGGAGCTGGGTGGGACTCCAGCGGCGCTTGGTGGCGAGCGCGACGATGTCGTCGAGATGGGTGGCGGTGTGCCGCAGCCCCAGACTCTGGAGGGCGTCAGCGAGGGTCGGCATCGTCGGGCTCCGGGGTGGGTGGTGGGGTCAGCAGGGCGTCATAGGCCGTGAGGGCATGCGGGGTCACCCGCAGATCGCGCACGCGCGGATCGGCCGGCAGGACGACGGCGAGCGGCGGCGGCTGGCGCCGCGCCCGGGCGCGCTGATCGAGGAGATGGGCGACCGAGGCGGTGTTGATGGCGCCGCGCGCCAGCGCGGTGGCCAGGGCGGCGTCGAGCGCGGCGGTGCCGTACTCATCGAGCAGCCGGAGCAACGCGGCCGTCTGGCTCGCCAGCGGCGCGCCACGCTGGGCGAGGGCGTCGAAGAAACGTTCGGCCTGCGGGCACGCCTGCCGGAGGCGATCGCGCCCGCGCAGGTCGTGGGCGCGCCGTTTCTCGCGCGCGAGGAGCGCGAGGTGGGCAGGCTCTTCCACCCGCTGGCCGTGCGCGTAGCTGCGCGGGTGGCGGGCGACTTCGGTCGTGCCGTCCAGCAGCCAGACGGCGGTCTCGCTGGCGACGAGGGTGAGCGGACGACGCACGAGCGTGTGAGGGATCGAGTAGTCGTTGCCGTCGAACCGGATGTACGGCGTCTTGCCGGAGACGACCGGGCGCACGAGGTCACACACAAACGCATGTTCCGGGAGCGGCAAGAGGCGGGGCTGTTCGGCCGCCCACGCCTCGCGGACCACCCGCCCCGCGGTCCCGGGCACGGAGCGGGCGTGCGCGGTCTCGGCGATCCAGGCGGCGAGCTGGGCGTTGAGATCGTGGAGGGAGGCAAAGCGGCGGGCGGCGAAGAAGGAGTGGCGCAGGTACTGGATCATCCGCTCGACCTTGCCCTTCTCGTTGCCGCGGTACGGCGCGCAGGGCTGGGGCGCGAAGTGATAGTGCCCGGCCAGCTCGAGCAGGCGCGGATGGAAGCGGATGTGATCGCCGACTCGCTCCAGGACGACGCTCTTGAGATTGTCGTACAGGAGGGTCCGCGGCACCCCGCCGAGCGCGGTGAAGGCTTCGACGTGGCCCCGCAAGAAACTCTCCAGCGTTTGATCCAGGGCGAAGCGCGCGTACACGGCGCGGGACCACGAGAGCACGAGGACGAAGCAGGACAGGATGCGCCGGGCGCCGCCGCCGGGAAACGCGCCGAAGTTTCCCCAGTCGACTTGGGCCTGCTCGCCGGGCAGCGTCTCCAAACGCAGGTAGGCCTCGGCCCGCGCGGCGGGACGGATGGTCCGCACGTAGCGGCGGACCTGGACGGCAGACCCGGCAAAGCCCCGCTCGCGCAGCATGGCGTACAGGCGGGTGGCGCGCAGGCGGGGGTACGGCTCCAGGGTGGCGGCGAGGAACGCCTTGTAGGGATCGAGCGCACTGGGGCGCACCTGGGTCCCCGTCCGCACGAACCGGTCGCGCTCGATCGCGTGGTACACGGTGTCGTGGTGGACGCCGAGCGTGGTCGCGATGGTGCCGACGCGCCAGTGCTCGGCATAGAAGAGCCGGCGGATCTCGGCGCGCTGCTCCGGCGAGATCATCGGCAGGCCTCAGCGCCGCGGCGTCGGGCGCGGCCGGTGATGGGCCAGCGTGGTGTGGCGGACGAACCGGCCACGGCGCCCACAGCGCGCGCAGCGCAGTGGGCCGGACGGAGCGAACACGGCAGGATCCGCATCGGCAGCCTCCTCGCCGGCGCGCGCAGTCGGCGCCGGCGGAGTGACGATGCCGGAGCCCGTGGGGCCGTGGGAAGTCGGATGCGTCACTTTCTCGCGCCGGGCGCGGTAGCGCGCTTGGCGGGCGGCGTGATGGAGGCGCCCGCGGCGGCTGTGCTGATAGCGGCGGCTGGCCGCCTGCCGGGCGGTGTGTCGGGCGCGGTGCGCGCACGGCCGCGAGCAATAGCGATCGCCGCGATCGCAGCGCCGGCAGAGAAAGAAGACCTGCCGACAGTCCGCGCCGGCGCAGACCACAAACCGGAACGAGTCCACGCGCCCCCGCGCCCGGGGCACAGGGGTGGACAATCACGAGCGGCTATGCGAAGAAGAGGCGCTGAGTCACGCGCCCCGCAGTGTGTGATTTGGCCCGAGGGCCCGGGGTGTGCCGACTCCGGGCCCTCACCCTTTCGCCCGTCGCGAGGAACGATCTACGTCACATCTTCCGTCCCGGCAACCACCCCCAGCTTCTCCAGGACGGCTGGTTCAGATTCCCGCGCTTTCTCACGCCCATCGACAGCGACCGGCGCTTAATGGACCGGGCAGCCCGCGCTCCTGGTTCGCGCCGTGGCGGCGCCCGCTTGTCGGCGACGCGACTTCCTGGTGTTGACCCGCGCCGGGGGTCGCGGTGAATCGCCCACGACGGACGCGGGCCGAGAAGACCAAGAGCGCCACGAGGGCCGCGGCGATGACGATCACAAATAGGGTGAGTCGGGGCAGGTCGCGGGCAGGTACTGGGGTACCGGCGCATCACCTGCTCGCCGCTGGCGTCGACGCGATGCCCAGCCTCAGTCCGG
>DASPXO010000188.1:0-13204 GCA_035637235.1 Gemmatimonadales bacterium
AGACCAGCCCGCAGCGAGTTGTTGCCTAAACCCGACCTCCCTTCACATCTTGGCTACCGTCCATGACCGCCCAAGACCCTATGCCGCCTGTCCAGCTCGCAGCCACCGCGCTCAGCCTGACGTTGCTCGCCGGCTGCTGGAGAACGACCAAAACCGTGATCCTGAGCCCCACCCCCGCCATCCCCCCGGAGGCGCGTGCCGAGGGGCCAAGCACCGCAGCGACGCTGGGTGTCCCGCCGGGCCACCTCCCCCAACCCGGCGAGTGCCGGGTGTGGATTCCGGGGATTCCGCCCGGGCGCCAGCCAAGGCCCCGCTCCCGCGCCTGCCCGGGGATCGCGACGGTCGCCCCCGCGGGGAGCTGGATCATCTACCGGCCCACCACCGACCGGAAGCTGGTGCACGTCAGAGTCGTGGATGAGCGGCGAGCCGGGGTCGTCGTCCGCATCCGCGTGTTCGAGGTCGAGACGGGAAGGTTCGTGCGGGAGGAAACACCATGAATCGTTCAGGAACTACGTGGAGGGAGAACGTTGAGGAGAGGCGTGGAGGAAAGACGTTCCCCCTCAACGCATGTCTCCTCAACGTCGTCCCTCAACGGTTTTCCTCCACGTTGTTACTGCTTCTAGCCTCCTGCTCCCACAAGCCGCCCGAGGACTTTGCACCGGATCCGGGGTTGGTTGCGCAGATCCGCGACATCCGCATCGCCACGCTGCCGCAGCGGGCGTGCCCGGGCGCGGTGCTCCAGGCGCAGTACGAAGCGGTGCTGACCGACGGCTCGCGCGTGCCGTTCGCCCGGAGCTACGACAAGAAGCGTCCCCCGCGGCTGCACGTGGTGTTCCTCGAGCGCTCGAGCCCGGACGCCGTGAGCCAGCAGGACGGCGATTGGGTCACGAACGCGAACCCGCTCTGGACCGCGGTCTCGGGCTTCCGGCTGAGCGCCGAGCTCAAAGCGAGGCCGGCCGTTCGGAACGCCGTCGTCGTCCCACCCGACTACAGCTGCACCGCGCACAGCTTCGCCTTCTCCGGCGAGCCCGGCGGGCCCGCCCAGGCAGGCGGCAACGGGCCGGACGTCACCGTCCGCCTGGCGATTCTGCGGTCGCCGTTCTACGACCGGTTGCTCGTGGCATCTATCGAGGTGGGGCTGGCGCCGCCCTTCCACGTCCTGGCGGACGGCAGCACGATCCCGCCGGCCAACTGGCTGGTCGTCGAGTCGCGGGGTGGCCGGGGCGGCACGGGCGCGTCGGGGCAAGCCGGCACGGACGGCGCGGGCGGCCAGGCGGGATGTCCGCCGCAGCCGGGCGGGCCAGGAGGCAACGGCGGCAACGGCGGCGGCGGCGGGGCCGGCGGACGCGGCGGGCGGATCAGCATCATCGTCTCCAGCGACAATCCGTTTCTCGCCGGACTGGTGGACGCGCGCGGTCCCGGTGGCGTGGGGGGACCCGGCGGGCCCGGCGGCGTCGGCGGCAAGGGCGGCAAAGGGGGCAAGGGCACGGCCGGGTCGGACACGCCGCGCTGTCCCGACGCGGCGGACGGCCCAGCCGGTCAGAAGGGCAACGCCGGGGCGGCGGGCAGGCCGGGGAATCCCGGGCCCCCGCCGCAGATCGTCACGCTGCCCACGCCGGACGTGTTCGGCCCGCACCGGCCCCCGGAGCTCGCGGCGCTGATCGAGCAGTCG
Organism: Gemmatimonadales bacterium; assembly: GCA_035637235.1. Taxonomy (GTDB): domain Bacteria; phylum Gemmatimonadota; class Gemmatimonadetes; order Gemmatimonadales; family GWC2-71-9; genus DASUAL01. The sequence goes on from DASPXO010000188.1 coordinate 1,673, forward strand.
GCGGGCCGGCGCCGGCCCTGAGGCCGGTGTGCCGGGTTCGTACGACATCATCATCGTGGGAGCCGGTCACAACGGCCTCGTCACAGCGGCCTACGTGGCCCAGGCAGGCTGGAGGGTGCTCGTGCTCGAGCGCCGCGGGCTGGTGGGCGGGGCCTGCGTCACCGAGGAGGTGTGGCCGGGCTTCAAGGTCTCGACCGCCGCCTATGTGAACAGCCTGCTGCGGCCCGAGATCATCCGCGACCTGGAGCTCCGCCGCCACGGGTACGAGCCGCTATCGCGGAGCCCCTCGTCGTTCACCCCCTTCCCCGACGGCCGCTACCTGCTGCTCGGTCCGGACAAGGCGATGACCTACCGGGAGGTCGCCAAGTTCTCGGAGGACGACGCGGCGGCGCTGCCGCGCTACGAAGCGATGCTCGAGCGCATCGCGGACTTCATCGAGCCCACCCTGCTCGAGACCCCGCCCGACCCGTGGTCCCTACGGCCGCGCGACCTGCTCCGGCTCGCGGAGCTGGGCTGGCGGTTCGCGAGGCTCGGCCGTGCGGGCGCGCAGGCGATCGAAATCCTCACCGGCGCCGCGCGGCCCATCCTGGACCGCTGGTTCCGGTCGGAAGAGCTGAAGATCGCGCTGGCGACCGACGCGATCATCGGCGCGATGGCGTCGCCGTCGACGCCGGGGACGGCGTACGTGCTGTTCCACCACGTCATGGGCGAGAGCGACGGCGTCCGGGGGGTGTGGGGGTATGTGCGGGGCGGGATGGGCGGGATCACGCAGGCGCTCGCGTCCGCCGCGGCAGCGCGCGGCGCCGAGATCCGCGTGAACAGCCCGGTCGCACGGATCCTGACCCGGAACGGCCGCGTGGCAGGCGTGGCGCTCGAGGACGGCACGGAGCTACGGGCCGCGCGCGTCGCCTCGAATGCCGACGCGCACGTCACCTTCCTCGAGCTCATGGACCCGCGGGAGCTGCCGGCGGACTTCGTCGCGGCCGTGCGCGCGATCGATTACTCGAGCGCGTCGTTCAAGATCAACGTGGCGCTCTCCGAGCTTCCGGACTTCACCGCGATCCGCGGCAGCGACCTCGCGCCCGACGCGAGCCTGCGGGGGACCATCCACATCGCGCCGACGCTCGACTACATGGAGCGGGCGTTCGACGACGCCAAATACGGCCGCCCGTCGGCCGACCCCGTCCTCGACTGCACCATCCCGTCGGTCGTGGACCCGACGCTGGCACCCCCGGGAAGGCACGTGATGTCGTGCTTCGTGCAGTACGCGCCGTATCGGCTCCGCGGCGCGGGGTGGGACGAGGTGAAGGACCGGTTCGCGGACCGCTGCTTCGAGATCCTCAACCATTACGCCCCGAACTTCAAGCGCTCGGTCATCCACCGGCAGGTGCTCTCGCCGCTCGACTTGGAGCGCCGCTTCGGCCTCACGGGCGGGAACATCTTCCAGGGGGCGATGACGCTGTCCCAGCTGTTCTTCCTCCGGCCCATGGCGGGCTATGCGGATTACCGCTCGCCCATCCAGGGGCTGTACCTGTGCGGCGCCGCCACGCACCCGGGCGGCGGCGTGATGGGAGCGTGCGGCTACAACGCGGCGCGGGAGATCCTACGCGACGGCCGCCGCTGACCGCCGCTTCCAGTAGTACACCGGCAACCCCGCGAGCATCAGCGCCGCCCCCACCGCGGAATTTCCCGGCTGCTCCACGATCGTGTTCGCCACGAGCCAGGTCGCGAACGCGATGAAGACGAGCGGGGTCACCGGATAGCCCAGCGTCCGGTAGGGACGCGGCAGATCGGGCGCCCGCGCGCGCAGCCGCACCACCGCGCCGCACGCCATGGCATAGAAGAGAAACGACGCGAAGACCACGTAAGTGAAGAGCCGGTCATAGCTGCCGCCCAGGGTCAGCACGATGGAGACCACGGCCTGGGCCACGAGCGACCGGGTCGGCGTGAGAAACCGCGGATGGACCGCCCCCAGCCAGCCCGGGAGGACGCCGTCCCGCGCCATCGCATAGGGGATGCGAGCCGCCGTCAGGACGATCCCGTTGTTCGCTCCCAGGGTCGAGATGAGAATCGTGGCCGCGACGAACGCCGCGCCCGGCCGGCCCAAGGAGACCTGGGCGGCGTCTGAAGCCACGAGGGGTGACTGCGCCATTCTCGCCGGCGAGAGCACGTACGTGTAGGACGCGGTGACGAGGCAAAACAGCGCGATCACGCTGAGCGTCGAGAGGATGAGGGCCCGCGGCAGGGTGCGCCCCGGCTGTTTCACCTCGCCGCCGACGTAGCAGACCTCGATCCAGCCGTCGTACGCCCACAGCACCGCCACCATCGCCACCCCGAACGGGCCAGGCAGGCTGCCGAGCGGCGCGTCGGGCCAGACCGGGGCGAAGTGTGCGGAGCTGCCGCCGGGCAGGGTGAACGCGATCACGATGAGGAAGACGACGAGTCCGATCTTCAGCAGCGTGAGCACGTTCTGCGTGAGGGTTCCGGGCCGCACGCCCAGAGAGTTGATGACGGTGAGCGCGACGATCGATCCGACCGCGAGCCCCTTCACGCCCCAGGCGCCGAGCGGCACGAAGTACCCGAAGTACGTCGCGAACGCCACGGCGATCGCCGCGATCGACGCGGGGTTGATCACGACGCTGGCGGTCCAGCCGTACAGATATCCCCACACCGGGCCGTACGCCTCGGCGAGGTAGACGTACTGCCCGCCGGCCTTGGGCAGCGCCGCGCCGAGCTCGGACACCGAGAGCGCGCCGAGCAGAGACACCACGCCGCCCACGACCCACACCAGGAGCATGAGGGAGGACGCGTGCAGCTGCGCGGCGATGTCGCGCGGGACGAGGAAGATGGCGGAAGCGATGATCGTGCCGACGTTGATCATCGTGGCGTCGAGCAGGCCGAGCTGGCGCTTGAGCTCCGCCATCAGCGCGAGGGAACTTTCATGCGATCCGCTTCGTCGGGTGCGCCAGGATAATAGTATTGTCCACACCATGACGCCCCTCTCGTCCTTCACGTCGCCCGGCTCCTACTGGCAGGCCAGTCGCGCACCGCGCTACAGCCTGCTGTTCGCGCTGCCGCTGCTCGTGTTCTATCAGCTGCTGGCGACGCTGCTCTCGACGGGCCCGCGCTCCCTCCGGAACGGCGCGGACGTCATCCTCCAGAGCCTGTTCGCGGCGGCGGCCGGGACGTGGGGCGCGCCCCTCTTCATGGCCTGCTTGATCGCGGTGGGGCTGTGGCTGGTCGTCCGGGACATGCACGCCCACGGCTCGCGCCTATCGGGCGGCGTGTTCTGCACGATGCTCGGCGAATCGGTAGTGCTGGCGCTGGCGTTCGGCATCGTGGTCGGGGGCATCACTTCGGGCCTGATGGGCCTGCTCCACACGCTCGCGCTCGCGCCCGGGCAGGACCTCGATGGGTGGACGCGGCTGATGGTGTCCCTCGGCGCAGGGATCTACGAGGAACTGCTGTTCCGGGTGCTGCTCGTCACCCTCCTCGCGGCCGCCGCACGCACCCTCCTCGGCTGGGGCCCTGTCCCCGCCGGCGTCGCCGCGAGCATCCTCGGCGCCGCGATCTTCTCGGCCTTCCACTACGTCGGCGCCTACGGCGACCGGTTCCAGCTCTACTCGTTTGTCTTCCGGATGATCGCGGGGCTGTTCTTTTCCGCGCTCTATCTCGTGCGGGGCTTCGGCATCACCGCGTGGACGCACGCGCTGTACGACGTGCTGCTGCTGGTGATCCCGCACTCCCCGCCCTGACGGGTGCTCACGGGGCCCATATGCAGGTCCCGCTCCCCAATGGCCCCGCCCTGACGGGCGGGGCCATGATGCTGACGGGCGCCATAGCCCCGTGCGTAAGCACGGGGCGCACCTCGAAGCAGCCCCCTTAAGGCCGCACCTACACCCGGGTCCCCCTCGTCAATGGCCCCGCCCTGACGGGCGGGGCTATGAAGCTCACGGGCGGAGCCATGATGCAATGTTCCGGTCCGTACGGCGCGGAAATGATCGTTGCAGCATCAACCCGCGATGTTATGGTCGCGTGGACCAAACATGGCACGGCACAGCTTCGTTTGGGTGCGCGTCCACCTGGTGTGGAGCACCTACCGCCGCCGGCCCTGGCTCGCGCCAGAATGGCGGGACCGACTGTATCGGTATCTGGCCGCGGTTGCGCGCCGGAAGGGCGCTCTCCCGCTCTGCATCGGCGGCGCTCGAGATCACATCCACGTCTACGTCTCGTTGGGACCCGATACATCCGTCGGGCGTCTGGTGAACGCGCTCAAAGCGAACTCCTGCCGCTGGATCCACGAGACGTTCCCACGGTTCCGACTGTTCGCCTGGCAAACGGGCTACGCGGCATTCTCCGTGAGCGAGCGTTTCGAGCAGAGCGTCATCTCGTACATCTCGACGCAAGAGGCCCATCACCGGAGGGAGGGGTTTCAGCGAGAGTTGCAGCGACTCATGACCCGACACGGGAGTCATAGCCCCGTGCGTAAGCACGGGGCTCCTCCCAGAGTCCCCACCATGACGGGCCCTAGCCCCGTGCGTCAGCACGGGCCCACGTCGATGCAGCCCCGTGGCGCCATCTCCCCGTGCGCCTTGCCCGGTGGCCATGCCCGCGTCTGCAACGACTGGGCTTACCGCGAGGCAACCCCCTGAAGGAGCCCTCTCGCCCAATGGCCCCGCCCTGACGGGCGGGGCTATGATGCTGACGGGCGCCATAGCCCCGTGCGTCAGCCATAGCCCCGTGCGTCAGCACGGGGCTCACCCGACGCCCCCCGTGGCCGACGTCCCCCGTCCTGGATCACGATTGAGGTTGTTCGTCCCGGCTATCCTCCCCGCGATCTCCCGGCCGCCATTTCCCGTAGCCTGAAGCGTTGGATCTTTCCCGTCGCCGTCTTCGGCAGCTCCGGGACGAACGCGATCCAGCGGGGATACTTGTAGGCTGCGAGCCGGCCCTTCACGAAGGTCTTGATCTCCTCTTCCAGCGCCGCAGCCGGCGCGTGCCCGGGGGCGAGCACGACGAACGCGAACGGCTTGATGAGCTCGTCCCGGTCGGGCGCGCCGACGACGCCGGCCTCCACGACCGCGGCGTGCTCGATCAGGACACTCTCGACCTCCGCCGGCGAGACCCAGATCCCACCCGCCTTGATCATGTCGTCGGCGCGCCCGGCGTACCAGAAATAGCCGTCGGCGTCGCGCCGGTACTTGTCGCCCGTCCGCAGCCACTCGCCGGCGATCGTTTGCTTCGTGCGCTCGTGCTGGTTCCAGTAGCCGGCGCAGGCGCTGTCGCCCTTGACCAGCAGATGGCCGACCTCGCCGTTCGCGACTTCACGACCGTCATCGTCCACGATCCTCGCTTCGTAGCCCGGTACCACCGTGCCGCTGGAGCCGGGGTGGACTTGCCCGTGGCGGTTCGCGATGAACGTGTGGCACATCTCGGTTGTGCCGATCCCGTCGAGGATCTCGAGCCCGAACCTCTGGAGCCAGCGCTCGTAGATCGGCTTCGGCAGCGGCTCCCCCGCCGAGAGGCACAGCCGGACCGACCGCAGGTCGTACACGCGCTCGGCATCGGGCACTTGCAGCAGAGCGGCGTAGGCGGTGGGGACCGCGTAAAACAGCGTGGGCCGCTCGCGGGCGATGATCTCGAACACCCTGGCCGGCTCGGGGCGGCCGGGATACAGCACGGTCGATGCCCCGACGTGGAACGGGAAGTAGAGCGCGTTGCCCAGACCATAGGCGAAGAACAGCTTCGCGACCGAGAACGTGCGGTCCTCCGGCCCGATCTCCAGCACGTGCCGCCCGTACGCCTCGCAGCAGATCGGCATGTCGTGGTGCAGATGCACCGCGGCCTTCGGAACGCCGGTGGTGCCGGACGTGTACAGCCAGAAGACGACGTCGTCCTTCGTCGTCTCGGCCGGGGTCAGGGTGTCGGATTCGCCGGCGAGCAAATCGGCCAGCGCCAGCCGCCCGGACCCGGCCTCGCCCGCCACCACGAGATGCTTCAGATACTTGAGCCGAGGCCGGATTGCTTCGACCGCCGGTGCCAGGTCGTCGCTCGCGACAGCGGCCACGGCCCGGCTGTCGTTCAGCATATACTCGTAGTCTCGCGGCTTGAGGAGGGTATTCGCGGGAATCGGCACCGCCCCGATCCTGATCGCGCCCCAGAAGGCGTACACGAACTCGGGACTGTCCCGGAGCAACAGCAGCACGCGCTCTTCCATGCGGACGCCGAGTCGGCGCAGCGCGTTGCCGAGCCGGCTGCTGCCGGCGTACACGTCGCCGTAGGTGAACTCCCGCCCCTCGAACCGGACCGCCACTCGAGCGGCGCCGCCATCGTGGACGTGGCGGTCCACGAACCAGGCAGCGGCGTTGAAGTCGCGCGGGATATCCACGGGCCCGGGGGAACATGGAGTCCCGCCCGACGGCCCGCTAGGCGATGCACGTCCTCAGAAGGACCGTCTCAATCTCCCCGCTCCCGCAGGCACTCGTCGATGATCCGCAGCGCGGTATCGACGTCGTACTCGTCCACCACGAGCGGCGGCGCGAGGCGGAGGGAGCTCCGGCCCGCGCCCAACAGCAGCAGGCCCTTCTGGAACGCCCGCGCCACCAGGTCGCGGGGCAGCTCGGGGGCGGGCTGGCGCGTGGCGCGGTCCTTCACGAATTCGATCCCGACCATCAAGCCGCGCCCCCGGACATCGCCGATCACCGCCGACTTCTCCTGCAGGCGCCGTGCACCGGCGAGCAGGCGGTCGCCCAGCTTCGAGACGTTCGGCAGCAGCTCGTGCTCGACCACGTCGAGCGTCGCGAGCGCGGCGGCGCAGCAGACGGGGTTCCCGCCGAACGTGGTCCCGTGCGCCCCGGGCGGCCACTTCATGACCGATGCTTTCGCGATGATCGCGCCGATCGGCATCCCGCTGCCGAGTCCCTTCGCGGCCAGCAGGACGTCCGGCTCGATCCCCTCGTATTCACAGGCGAACATCCTGCCCGTGCGCCCGATCCCGGTCTGCACCTCGTCGCACACGAGCAGGATGCCGTGCCGGTCGCACAGCTCACGCAGCGCCCGGAGGTAGCCCGTCGGCGGCACGACGTAGCCGCCTTCGCCCTGGATCGGCTCCACGAAGATCGCCGCAACGCTCCCGGGGTCGAGCCGCTTCGCGAACAGGTCGTCCTCGATCGCCGTCACGCAAGCGAACGTGCACGCCGGCTCTCCGCGGCAGTACTCGCAGCGGTAGCGGTACCCGTAGGGGACGTGGTACACCTCGGGGAGGAAGGGCGCGAACCCGGCGCGCTGGATCGCCTTGCTCGCCGTGAGGCTCATGCCGCCGTAGCTGCGCCCGTGAAACGCACCGGTGAACGCGACCAGCGCGGGGCGACCGGTCGAGTGGCGCGCCAGCTTGATCGCCCCCTCGACGGCTTCGGTCCCGGAGTTCGAGAGAAACACCCGCTTCGTGCCGCTGCCCGGCGCGAGCTTCGCGAGCCGCTCGCACAGCGCGGCGAAGCTGTCGTAGTAGAAGTCGCTCCCGCAGATGTGCAGGAAGCGAGACGCCGCCTGCTGGATCGCTTGGACGACCTTGGGATGGCCGTAACCGGTCGAGGCGACCGCGATCCCGGCCATGAAATCGAGGTAGCGGTTCCCGTCGACGTCCTCGACCATCGCGCGCTCACCGCGCGCGACCACCAGCGGATACTCCTTCGGATACGAGGTGGAGGCCCAACGATCCTGGCGCGCGACGATCGCCCGAGCGTTGGGCCCGGGCGGGGGCACGACTATGCGCGGGTAGTCCCTCACCCCGCCACCACCTTCCCAGCCTCACGCAGCTCGTGCGATGCCATCGCCGTCACCCGTCCTCTCCCTGTTCCAGCCCCGCGAGCAAGCTACGGGGTCGAGGGCGACTCGTGTAGGGGCGGGGCGCGTCCATCCTGGCGGCGAAGCCCGCACGGAGCGTAGCTTACCGTCACCCGACATCCATCCCGGAACCGCACATGACCAAGCTCACGAGTCTGCTGTTCGCGGCGGTCGTTCTCCCGCTCACCCCGGCGCTCGCCCAAACGGGCGTCGTCGTCCCCAACGAGAACCTCGTCACCGACGGCATCCCACCGGTCCCCGCAAGTGTAGCCGACGCGGCGCGCCGCTACGGCGAATTCCGCTCGGCGGGTTTCCTGGACTGGCATCCGACGCGGCGCGAGATGGTCATCGGTACCCGTTTCGGCGACGTGCAGCAGCTGCACCGGGTGCAGTTTCCGGGCGGCGCGCGCACTCAGCTCACCTTCTTCCCCGACCCCGTGGGCGGCGGGTCCTATCACCCGGCCGACGGCCGCTACATCGTGTTTTCCAAGGATGTGGGCGGCGCCGAGTTCTTCCAGAAGTATCGCTATGACGTCGCGACCGGGGAAATCACGCTGCTCACCGACGGCAAGTCGCGCAACGTCGGTGGAGCCTGGTCGCCGCAGGGCGACCGCTATGCCTACATGTCCACGCGCCGCAACGGCCGCGATCTCGACCTCTGGGTGATGGACCCGAGCAACCCCGCGACCGATCACATGGTGCTCGAGCTCCAGGGCGGCGGCTACGGGCCGGCGGACTGGTCCCCCGACGGCCGCCAGATCCTCCTGTACCAGGGCATCTCGGTGAACGAGAGCTACCTCTGGCTGGTGGACATCGCGAGCGGAGCGAAGACGCTCCTGACGCCCAAGCAGGCGAACGACACGGTGGCCTACGGCGGCGCGCAGTTCAGCCGCGACGGCAAGGGCATCTTTCTCACGACCGACCGCGGCTCCGAGTTCCAGCGCCTCGAGCGTCTCGATCTCGCCACGCAGCGGTATCGCGTCCTCACCGGCGGCATCCCGTGGGACGTGGACGAGTTCGCGCTGTCGCCCGACGGGCGCGCGATCGCGTTCGTCGCGAACCAGGACGGGATCAGCGCGCTGCACGTGATCGAGGCCGCGACGGGCGCCGAGCGACGAATCCCGAAGCTTCCCACCGGGCTCATCAGCGGCGTGCGGTGGCGCAAGACCGGGGGCGAGCTCGGGTTCACCTATACGTCCGCGCGGTCCAACGCGGACGCCTACTCGCTCGATCTCACCACCGGCAAGCTCGTCCGCTGGACCGAGAGCGAGACCGCCGGGCTGAATCCGGCGGACTTCGTCGAGCCCGAGCTGGTCCACTGGACGAGCTTCGACGGCCGCGCGATCTCCGGCTTTCTCTTCCGGCCGCCGGCCCGCTTCACCGGCCGGCGGCCGGTGGTCGTCAACATCCATGGCGGGCCCGAAGGCCAGTCGCGGCCCGGGTTCCTCGGCCGGAGCAACTTTCTTCTGAACGAGCTCGGCGTCGCGGTCATCTTCCCGAACATTCGGGGCTCGACCGGCTACGGCAAGACGTTCGTGAAGCTCGACAACGGGGTGCGGCGCGACGGGGCCTACAAGGACATCGGCACGCTGTTCGACTGGATCCGCGCCCGGCCCGACCTCGACGCGGACCATGTGCTCGTGACCGGCGGCAGCTACGGCGGCCACATGACGCTCGCGACCGCGACGCTGTACAGCGAGCGGATCTGCTGCTCGGTGGACGTCGTCGGAATCTCGAACCTCGCCACCTTCCTCAAGAATACGTCGGGCTACCGCCAGGACCTGCGGCGCGTGGAGTACGGCGACGAGCGCGACTCGACCATGCGGGCGTGGATGGAGCGCACCGCGCCGCTCAACAACGTGGACAAGGTCGCGAAGCCCCTGTTCATCGTTCAGGGCATGAACGACCCGCGCGTCCCCCGCAGCGAATCCGAGCAGATGGTGGCCGCCCTCAAGCAGCGCAACGTCCCCGTGTGGTACCTGATGGCCAAGGACGAAGGCCACGGCTTCCGCAAGAAGGGCAACGTCGATTTCCAGTTCTACGCGACGATCCTCTTCCTGCAGCGCTACCTGCTCGGCAGGGAGATCTCGGACGTCACCCCTTGACACGCCCCTCGCGCGGGACGCGCGCGTCGCGGTGCCGCTGATCGGCGGTGCCATGTACCCGTGCTCCAACCCCGAGCTCGTGGCCGCCGTGTCGGACGCGGGCGGGATCGGGATCGTCCAGCCCCTCTCGACGGTCTACGTCCACGGCCACGACTTGCGCGACGGGTTCGCGCTGATCCGCCGGCTCACCGACAAGCCAGTCGGCATGAACGTGCTCATCGAGCAGTCGTCCAAGCTCTACCTCGACCGCATGACGCGCTGGGTGGACATCGCGCTCGAGCAGGGCGTGCGGTTCTTCATCACGTCGCTCGGCAAGCCGCACTGGGTCGTGGAGCGCGTCGCGCGCGCCGGGGGCGTGGTCTATCACGACGTCACCGAGCGGAAGTGGGCGCTCAAAGCGCTCGACGCCGGGGTGCGGGGACTGATCGCGGTGAACAACCGCGCCGGCGGGCACGCGGGCCCGCACAGCGCGGAGCGGCTCATCGGCGAACTCGGCGATCTCGGCCTGCCGGTCGTGTGCGCCGGCGGGATCGGCGACGAGGCCGGGTTCGTGGCGGCGCTCCGGATGGGCTACGCCGGCGCCCAGCTCGGGACCCGGTTCATCGCGACTCCCGAATGCCGCGCCCACCCCGACTACAAGCGCGCCATCGTCGAGGCGGACGAAGCCGACATCGTGCTGACCGAGCGTGTCACCGGCGTCCCGCTCGCCGTGATCCGCACGCCCTACGTCGAGCGCGTCGGCACCAAAGCCGGGCCGATCGCGCGCTGGCTGCTGCGCGGGCGGCGGACCAAGCACCTCATGCGGAGCATCTACGCGCTCAACTCCGCCTGGCGCCTGAAGCGCGGCTCGCTGCACGCGACGTCGTCGAAGGACTACTGGCAGGCGGGCAAGAGCGTCGCCGCCATCAAAGCGATCGAGCCCGCCGGTGAGATCGTGCGCCGCTTCGCGGCGGCGGCACGGGCGGCCTAGCTCGACGAGACGTCGCTAGGCCTGCTCCCGATCCACCACGTAGATGTTCCGCTGCGCCGTCGGCATGATGATGAGATCGAGAATGTTCACGTGCTCCGGCAGGTTGACGACGTAGGCGATCGCGTCCGCGACGTCGTCGGCCGTGAGCGGCGTGAATCCCCTGTAGACGGCCTGCGCGCGCTCCCGGTCGCCGTGGAATCGCACCTCCGAGAACTCCGTCTCGACGAACCCCGGGTCCACGGACGAGACCCGGATCGGCGTCCCCGCCACATCCAGGTTCATCGCTTCGGTGAGCGCGCGCACCCCGAACTTCGTGGCGCTGTAGACGTTCCCCATCGGATAGGTCATGTGTCCGGCCGTGCTGCCGATGTTCACGACGTGACCGCGGCGGCGGGCCACCAGATGCGGCAGGATGGCCCGGGTTACGTTCAGCAGTCCCTTCAGGTTCGTGTCGATCATCCGGTCCCAATCGTCGGGATCGCCTTCGTGGATCTTCGCCATCCCGCTCGCCAGACCGGCGTTGTTGATGAGGACGTCGGGGACGTGTCCGGCAGCGACGAGCCCCTCGGCGGCGCGGTTCACCGCGACGCGGTCGCGCACGTCCACCGCCGCGAG
>DASPXO010000189.1:0-15186 GCA_035637235.1 Gemmatimonadales bacterium
CCACCCGACGGTGATCCCGCCGTGCGTGAGGCGCGCCGGAGCCTCGGGGAGGTGCGGGGCGAGGCCGCGGGGCGCGAACGTCGAGGAGCCGATCACGGCGGGGCCGGGGACCGCGCGGCGCGGCTCGACGGGCGGCACCCCGGCCTCGGGGAACCCGGCGAGATGGGGGAGCGTGAAGATCGCGCTCGCTTCCGCGCCGACGAAGGTCTCCCAGCGCTCGCGCACCAGGTGCGCGCCCGCGCGCAGCTCGCACAGCGGTCGCACGCCGGCGAACGGCGCCCACGACGGGGCCGGATCGGGATCGAGGAGATAGAGAGCGTGGCTCACAGGCGCTGCACCAGCGCACGGAGCCGCTCCGCCTGGCCCGTCGGCATGACGAGGGTGTGTCCGTTGGCGCGCACCACGACGACGTCTTCCACGCCGACGACCGCCACGTGCTCGCCTTCGGTCCACACGACCGACCGTCGCACGTCGTCCCCGAGACTCACGCTGCCCACGGTGACGTTGCCCCGAGCGTCGGGCCGGCGGATGCGGAGCAGGGCGTCCCAGGATCCGATGTCGTCCCAGGGGAACGCGCCGGTGACCACGGCGAGCCGCTTGGTGCGCTCGAGCACCGCGATGTCCACCGGTGCCGGCGTTACCGCGGCGAAGAAGCCCGCGACGTCCCCGGCGCCGAGCTTCGGCCACCCGGCCCGGAGCTCGCGCGCGTAGGCGCCGGCCTCGCCGAGGAAGCGCGCGGCGCCCCAGGCGAAGAGGCCCGTGTTCCAGAGCGCCCCACGCCGCCGCAGCAGCGCCGCCCGCGCCGCGCTCGGCTTTTCGACGAAGCGGCGCACCGCACGGGCGCCGCCGAGCGGCTTGCCCGGCACGATGTAGCCGTAGGCGGTCTCGTTGCGCGCCGGCTTCACGCCCACGGTGACCAGCACGTCGTATTCGTGAGCGACGCCCAGCGCGTTCCGCGCAGCCGCGCGAAACGCGCGGTCGTCGCCGACCGCCCAGTCAGCGTGCAGGGAGAGCATCTGGGCACCGGCGTCGCGCTGCGAAATCCACTGCGCCGCCCACGCGAGCGCCGGGGCGGTGGACGCCGCGCGCGGCTCGGCGAGGATCTGGGCGCGCGGGACCTGCGGCACCTGCGCCGCGACCTGGTCCGTGAGAAACGGGCCCGTGAGGATGAGAATGTGGTCGGCCGGGACCAGCCCGTCGAGCCGCTCGACCGCCTGCACGAGCAGCGGGCGGTCGCCCGCGAGCGGGAGTAGCTGCTTGGGGCGTTGCGGCGTCGAGAGCGGCCAGAAGCGGGTGCCCGAACCCCCGGCCAGAATCGCGGCCCAGACGCTCACGCCGGGCCGTCCAGGCTCTCCGGTGCGTCGCCCAGCATCCCGGCGATCCGCGCGGTGAGCTTGGTGGGGCTGAACGGCTTGGTGAGCAGCGTGGCGCCTAGCCCTTCCGCCTCGTTCAGGATGCGGTCCTCGCCTTCGGCGGTGAGCACGATCACGGGCAGGTCGCGGGTCGTGGCGGCGTGCCGCAGCTCGCGCAGCAGCTCGAGCCCGGACCCGTCGGGGAGATGCAGGTCGAGGAGCAGCGCGTCCACCGGGGCGCGGGCGTCGGCCAGCACGCCGCGCGCCTGCGTCAGCGTGCGCACCAGGCTCACGCGATAACCCAGCCGCTCCAGATGGGGGCGCAGCAGCAGCCCGATGTGCGGCTCGTCGTCTACGACGAGGAGATGGCGGCTGGATTGAGGCACAGGGACTACGCGGCGGCGGTACGCCGGGGCCGCGGCGTGCCATGCCGACCCCGGCTCACAGCAGGCCGGCGATCGCCGAGCGGTGGCGGCGGAGGTCGTAGAGCAGCGGGCCCACGTTGGTGGACGGCTGGACCAGTACGACGAGCAGCGCGTCGTCGCTCAGCACGGCCACCACGGCCAGTCCGTCGTCGAACTCGAGCACGCCGGTCCCGAACTCCCCCCGGCCCGCCGCCTGGCCGAGCTGCGCCATTCCGTTGATGACCGAGGGCAGTAGGGCGGCGACGTTGTCGGCGTCGACGCCGTTCCCGGTGCGGGAATCGATCGGCAACCCGTCGCGGCCGACCACCACCACGGCGTCGACGCCGCCGTGCCGGCCGAACGCCTCGACCACTTCCCGGATCGTCGCCATACGGCGGCCAACCTAGGATTGGGCGATGGTGAAGTCAAGCAGCCACCGTGGGTTGACCCACTGACGGCGTCCTGTATCTTCTCCGGCACTGGATGTCTGCCCGTCTGCGTCGCGCCGCGCCGATCCTCGCCGTCTCCGGCCTCAGCCTGCTCGCCGCCGCGTGCGGCGACACCAGTGGCCTGCCGCAGGCGCAGTTGTCGAACGTGGTGGACACCGTGTCGCTGTACGCGCTCAACGGCACGCCCATCTCGACGCCGTCGGCGTACGTGCTCAGCGGGCGGCAGGCGGTGCGCACCGATCAATCGGCGAGCTTCGACTTCGCGTTCAACCTCGATTCGCTCGAGCGGGCGGTCTTACTCCCGACCGGCACCGTGGGGCTGGGCAAGGCGTCGGGGTTGCAGCAGGCGTCCGGCCCGTTTGATGGGGTGAAGCTCGCGCCCACCGGCGGCTACCTGCTCGACCAACCGTTCCGCCTGGACTCGGGGACGGTGGCGCTGGTGCGCTCGCGGCCCATCACGAACTGCCTGTTCGGCGCAACCGTGTCGCTGTTCGCCAAGCTGGAAGTGCTGGCGATCGACACGACCGCGCGCCGCATCGATTTCAAGATCCTGGTCGACGAGAACTGCGGCTACCGCGGTCTCGAGCCGGGCATCCCGAAGCAGTAAGCCGGTGATCGACCTGAAGCTGCTGCGCGCCTCGCCTCAGCAGGTGCGGGCCGCGCTCGCCCGCCGGGGCGATGCGAGCGTGACGAAGCTGCTCGACGAGCTCGAAGCGCTGGACATGCGGCGCCGCGCGCTCACGGGGCGGCTGGACCAGCTGAAGGCGGAGCGCAACGAAGCCGCGAAGGCGGACGCGCGCCTGATGAAAGAGCAGGGCGCGCTGCCGGTCGAGGTGCGCGGGCAGCGCCAGCAGCTCGGTGAGCGCATCAGCGGGCTCGAGGGCGAGCTGCGTGCCGTCGAGGCGGAGCTCGAGCAGAAAGCGTTGTTCGTCCCCAACGTGCCGCTGCCCGAGCTGCCGGACGGCGACGCATCGCACAACGCGGTCGTGCGGACCTGGGGCGAGCCCGCGCCGCGGGGCGGGAAGCCGCACTGGGAGATCACCGAGCGTCTCGGGATCGTGGACTTCGCGCGGGGTGCGAAGCTCGCCGGGTCGGGCTTCCCGGTGTTCGTCGGGAGCGGCGCGCGGCTCGCGCGCGCGCTCGTCAACTTCATGCTCGACCTGCACACGCGCGAGCACGGCTATGTGGAAGTGGAGCCGCCGTTCGTGGTCCGGCGGGAGATGATGACCGGCACCGGGCAGCTCCCCAAGTTCGAGGAGGACGCGTACCGCACCGAGCCGGACGACCTGTTCCTCATTCCGACGGCGGAAGTGCCCGTGACGAACCTGCACCGCGAGGAGATCGTGGACGGCGCCATCCTGCCGCGCGCGTACGTCGCCTACACGCCGTGCTTCCGGCGGGAGGCGGGCGCCGCGGGCAAGGACACGCGCGGGCTGCTGCGCGTGCACCAGTTCGACAAGGTGGAGCTGGTACGCTTCTGCTGCGCGGTGGACTCGCCGGCCGAGCACGAGCGGCTCACGGGCCACGCCGAGGAGGTGTTGCGGCGGCTCGAGCTGCCCTATCGCGTGGTCCTGCTCGCCGCCGGCGACGTCGGGTTTGCGAGCGCGAAGACCTACGACCTCGAAGTCTGGGCCCCCGCCGTCGGCGCCTGGCTCGAGTGCTCGAGCTCCAGCACGTTCACCGACTTTCAGGCGCGGCGCGCCGCCATTCGCTGCCGCCCGAAGCCCGGCGACAAGCCCGAGCTCGTGCACACCCTGAACGCCTCGGGCGTGGCGCTGCCGCGTACCATCGCCGCGCTGCTCGAGACCCACCAGCAGCCGGACGGGTCCGTCGTCCTCCCGGCGGCGCTCGCTCCCTATGCGGGGATCGACCGGCTGGTTCCGCCCGGTGGCGCGTAGCGACCGACTGCGCCGGGCGGGGGCTCCCGCGGTGGTCGGGCTGGCGCTGCTCTTGGGCGGGATCACCTTCGGCTACGCGTGGGTGGTGGCGCGCCACCTGCGCGACGACGCCCGCGGCACGAGTCGCCTGCTCGGCCGCGTGTTCGCGGCGCTGAACGACCCCCGGGCGGACGCCGCCACCGACGCGCTGCTCGACCTCGCCGCGCAGGTCCGCGCGCTGGGCATCCCGATCGCGGTCACCGACACGGCCGGGCGGGTGACCGCACTGGACAACGCGCCCCGTCCCTTCCCGCACGACGCGGACTCCGCGGCGCTGCGGCAGTGGATCGCCGAGCTCGACGCCGTGAACGCGCCGATCGTCCAGCCGGGGGTCGGCACCATCCACTACGGCCGGCTGCCCGGGGCGCGGCGGTTCGTGCTCCTCGCTGCGCTCCAGACCGCCGTGTTCCTGTGCCTCGCGCTGCTCACGCTCTGGGCGTATCAGGCGCAGGTCGCGGCGGCGCGGGACCGGCTGTGGGTGGCGATGGCCCGCGAATCGGCGCATCAACTCGGTACGCCGCTGATGAGCCTCATGGGATGGATTGACTACATGCAGGAAAACCCGGGTACCGCTGCCGCGGAGCTCGTGGACCATCTTCGAGCCGATGAAGAGCGCCTCGAGCGGGTCGCCAGGCGGTTCGAGCGGATGGGCCGCCCCGCGCGCCGTGAGCCCATCGGCCTCGGGGCGGTCGCCGAGCGGGTGGTGGGCTACTTCCGCCCGCGCCTCCCCACGCTCGCGAGCCCGGTCGTGCTGTCGCTCGCCGCAACGGGGCCCGGCCCAACCGCGCTGGGCGACCCGGTGCTCGTCGAATGGGCGCTGGAGGCGGTGCTGAAAAACGCGATCGACGCGCTCTCCGGCCGCGGCGGCCGGATCGACGTCACCGTGGAGGCCGCGGGAGCGGTCGCCCGCGTGAGCGTGCGGGACGACGGACCCGGCGTGCCATCCGAGGTACGGGAGCAGCTGTTCGAGCCGGGCATCTCGACCAAGCCGGGCGGGTGGGGGATCGGCCTCGCGCTGGCGCGCCGCATCGTGGAGCAGCAGCACGGCGGGCGACTCACGTACCATGCCGCGCCGGCAGGAGAAGGAACCGTGTTCGTGCTCGAATTCCCGCTGGCCACCGCAGCCGAAAGCCTCACGTGAGCGTGCGAAAGGCATGACCCTCCCGCTCAACCCCCAGCAGGAAGCCGCCGTCCGGCACCCGGGCGGACCGCTGCTTGTCCTCGCCGGCGCAGGCTCCGGAAAGACCCGGGTCCTGACCGCGCGCATCGCGCACCTCATCACGGAGCGGGGGCTGGCGCCACAGCGGATCTTCGCGGTCACCTTCACCAACAAGGCCGCGGGCGAGATGCGCTCCCGGGTGGCGCTGCTGCTCGGCGCCGATCCCAGGGGCCTGTGGATTGGGACGTTTCACGCGCTGGCGGCGCGCTTGCTGCGGCGCGAGGCCGCCCATCTCGGGTTCGGCCCGAACTTCACGATCTACGACCAGGACGACTCGGAGTCATTCATCAAGCGCCTGCTCGAGCAGCGGGGGATCTCGCCCAAAGCGAACCCCCCGCGCGTCATCCATGCCATCATCTCGGGCGCCAAGAACCGGATGCTCCTGCCGGAGGAGCTGGGGGCGCAGGCGGATGGTCCCCTCGAGCGCGCGGCGGCGGAGATCTACGCCGCCCTCGGCGCCGCGCTGCGCCACGCGAACGCGATGGACTTCGACGACCTGCTGCTGCATCCGCTCACGCTGTTTCAGGAGCACCCCGAGCGGCTCGCCTACTGGCAGCGGAAGTTCGACCACGTCCTCGTGGACGAGTTCCAGGACACGAACGCCGCACAATACAAGCTGGTGAAGCTGCTCGCCGCCCAGCACGCCAACCTCTGCGTGGTGGGCGACGACGATCAGGCGATCTACGGCTGGCGCGGCGCCGACGTGCGCCACATGCTGTCGTTCCAGCAAGACCTGCCGGGGGCCACGCTGATCAAGCTCGAACAGAACTACCGCTCGACCCACGTGGTCCTCGACGCGGCGAACCGCGTGATCGCCGAGAACGCCCGCCGGCTCGGCAAACAGCTGTTCACGGCCCGGGAGGGCGGCGAGCCCGTCACCCTGCTCACCGCCGCCGACGAGCGAGACGAGGCGGAGTGGCTCGCGGCGGAGTTCGAGCGCCGCGCGACGCAGGCGGATGTTCCCTACGAGGGCATGGCGATCCTGTACCGGACCAACGCCCAGTCTCGGCCGTTGGAAGAGGCATTCCGGTTCCGCGGCGTCCCCTACCGGCTGATCGGGGCGGTGAGCTTCTACGAGCGCCGCGAAGTGAAGGACGTGCTCGCCTACTTGCGGCTCATCGCCAACCCGGCGGACGACGAGGCGTTCGTTCGGATCGTGAACGTCCCCCGGCGCGGGCTGGGCGACACCTCGCTCGCCCAGCTCATCCGGACCGCGCTCGAGTGGGGGACCCCGCTGCTCGAGGTCGCGCGGGCGGCCGAGCGGGTCCCCGAGCTCCGCCCGAACGTGCGGGAGGCATTCCGGGCGGTCGCACGCCTGATCGACGAGCTCCGGGAGCGCTGCAGCCGGGCCGACCCGGCCACGGTGCTCGAGCAGGTGCTGGCCGCGGTGGGCTACGGGCGGTACCTCGCCGAGGAGGGTCCGGAGGGCATCGAGCGGCTGGAGAACGTCCAGGAGCTGATCGCCGGCGCGGCGGAGTGGGCCGAAGCGGCCGTGGCCGAGCAGGACGCCGACGCGGAAGGCGGCCCGGCGGCCACCCTGCTCGAGCGCTACCTCACCCAGGCGGCGCTCATGACGCCGGCGGACCAGGGGACCGGTGCGCCCAGCGGCGTCACGCTCATGACGGTCCACATGGCGAAAGGGCTCGAGTGGGCGGTCGTTGCGCTCACCGGACTCGAGGACGGTCTGTTTCCGCTCGCGCGGGCGGTGGGGCAGCCGGGGGGCCTCGAGGAGGAACGCCGACTCTGTTACGTGGGTCTCACGCGGGCGCGCGAAAAATTGTATCTCTCATGGGCCCGCACGCGGTACCGGAACGGCCGGCTCGAGCTGTCGGAGCCGTCGCGGTTCCTCGAGGCGTTGCCGGCGGGCGTCGTGGAGGAGCGGAGCACCACGCCGCAGTGGGATCGGGCGCCGCGCTCCGGAGCGGGCGCGGGCGGGCGTCGCGGCGCGCGGGCGCCGGTCGAAGCGGACGTGGTGTGGGAGGAAGCGGCGTCGCAGGACGCGCCGCGCTACGCGGCCGGCGAGCGCGTGCGGCACCGCAAGTTCGGAAGCGGCGTGATCCAGGTCGTCTCGGGCTCCGGGCGTGATCTGAAAGTCACGGTGGCGTTCGACGATCAGGCGATCGGGACCAAGCAGCTGCTCGTGGCCTATGCGGGGCTCGAGCGCGAGTGGGAGAGTGCATGAGCGTCACGCATGAGGACGTGTTGAAGATCGCGCGGCTGGCGGAGCTGGACGTGGACCAGGAAACGCTGCCGCTGCTCGCCGATCAGATGTCGCGCATACTCGATTACGTCGCCCAGATCAGCGCCGTCCCCGCGAGCGAGGGGATGAAACCGTTCGTGCCCGGGCCTGACGCGGCGCCGTTCCGCCCCGACGAGGTGAAGCCGTGGCCCCTCGCGTTCGGCCCCGACGAGCTCGCGCCCGCGTTCCGGGAGGGATTCTTCCTCGTGCCCAGGTTGGGCCAGTTTGAGGAGGAGTCGCGGTGAGCCCGGGGAAAGGGAGCGAACCCACCGAAGCGCTCGCCGCCGCGAAGGGAGCGGCCGAGCGCATCATCAGGGCCAAGCGGCTCAACGCCTGCCTGACGCCGCCGCAGGATCTCCGGAAGTCGCTCGAGCGGCAGGCGAAGGTCGCACACCCGTCGGGCGTGCTCTATGGGATGCCGGTCGTCGTGAAGGACAACATCTGCACGCTCGAGTTCACGACGACGTGCGGCTCGAAGATCCTCGAGGGCTACCGCTCCCCCTACGAGGCCACGGCGATCGCGAAGCTCAAGGCGGCCGGGGCGCTCGTCGCGGGGAAGGCGAACTGCGACGAGTTCGCCATGGGGTCCTCGACCGAGCACTCGGCGTACGGCCGCACGCTGCACCCGTCCGACAAGACGCGGGTGCCGGGGGGCTCCTCCGGCGGCTCGGCGGCGCTCGTCGCCGCAGGCGCCGTGCCCGCGGCGCTCGGCTCGGAGACCGGCGGCTCGGTGCGCCAGCCGGCGTCGTTCTGCGGCGTCGTCGGGATCAAGCCGACCTACGGGCGCGTGTCCCGGTACGGGCTCGTCGCGTTCGGCTCGTCGCTCGACCAGATCGGCGTCGTCGGGCGGAGCGTGCACGACGCGGCGCGCGTGCTGTCGGTGATCAGCGGGCGCGACCCGAAGGACTCGACCTGCGAGGGTCGCGATCCGCTCCGCCTTCCCACCGTGCCCGAGTCGCTGCAGGGGTTCGTGATCGGGATCCCGAAGGAGTACTTCCCGCCCGATCTCGACCCCGCCGTGCGGCGCGCCTGCGACCGCGCGATCCGGCTCTTGAAGGAGCTGGGCGCGGCGGTGCGTGAGGTGTCGCTCCCGCACACGCAGTACGCGGTGGCCACGTACTATATCCTCGCGCCCGCGGAGGCCTCGTCCAACCTGGCGCGCTACGACGGCGCCCGCTACGGGCCGCGGTTCGACGGCGCGGTCGACGTGCGCGCGCTGTACCAGAGCACCCGGGGCGCGGGGTTCGGGCCGGAAGTGCGGCGCCGCATCCTCGTGGGCACCTATGTCCTCTCGTCGGGCTATTACGATGCGTATTATCGCAGGGCGCAGCAGATGCGCGCGCTGATCGCCCAGGACTTCCGCAACGTGTTCGACCGCGGGGTGGACCTGCTGTTCACCCCCACCACGCCGACCGCCGCCTTCAAGGCCGGCGAGAAGCTCGCCGACCCGGTGGCGATGTACCTCTCGGACAGCTTCACCGTCACGGCGAACCTCGCGGGGCTTCCCGCCATGTCCCTCCCGATCGGCCGGAGCAAGGGCCTGCCGCTCGGCGGGCAGCTCGTCGGGCAGGCGTTTCTCGAGGACGAGATGATCGAGGCGGCGTACGCCCTCGAGCGCGTGGCGCCCGCCGCGGTGGAGGCCTGACGACCGGGGGCCGGTGGGAGACGGTCATCGGGCTCGAGACGCACGTCCAGCTGCGGACGGCGTCGAAGATGTTCTGCGGCTGCTCCGCCGCGTTCGGCGCTGCGCCGAACACGAACGTCTGCCCGGTCTGTCTCGGCCTCCCGGGCGCGCTGCCGGTGCCGAACGAGCTGGCGCTGAAGCTCGCGGTGCGGGCGGCGCTGGCGCTCGGCTGCACGGTGCACCCGAAGAGCGTCTTCGCGCGCAAGAACTACTTCTATCCCGACCTGCCGAAGGGCTACCAGATCTCGCAGTTCGAGCAGCCGCTCGCGACCGACGGGTCGCTGTCGTACCTGACCCCGGAGGGGATCGTCAAGACGGCCACGATCGTCCGCCTGCACGTCGAGGAGGACGCGGGAAAGTCGCTGCATGACCGCTTCCCCAAGCACACGGCGATCGACCTGAACCGCTGCGGCGTGCCGCTCATCGAGATCGTGACCGGGCCCGACTTCCGCTCGCCGCAGGAGGCGCGCGCCTACCTCCTCACCCTCAAGCAGGTGCTCGAGTACGCCGGAGCGTCGGACTGCGACATGGAGAAGGGGAGCCTGCGGGTGGACGCCAACGTCTCGGTGCGCCGGGCGGGCGAGGCCGCGCTCGGGACGAAGACCGAGGTGAAGAACATCAACTCGTTCGCCTACGTCGAGAAGGCGCTCGCCGTGGAGCACGACCGCCAGATCGCGATCCTCGAGGCCGGGGGCGCGGTCGAGCAGCAGACGCTGCTCTACGACTCG
The DNA here is from genome assembly GCA_035637235.1 of Gemmatimonadales bacterium. Taxonomy (GTDB): domain Bacteria; phylum Gemmatimonadota; class Gemmatimonadetes; order Gemmatimonadales; family GWC2-71-9; genus DASUAL01. The sequence goes on from DASPXO010000189.1 coordinate 10,013, forward strand.
AAGACGAACGGCGTGCGCCCCCAGCGCACGAAGGAAGCGAGCCACGACTACCGCTACTTCCCGGACCCGGACCTGCCGCCGCTGGTGCTCACCCCGGAGTTCGTCGGGGAGCAGCGGGCGGCCCTGCCCGAGCTCCCGGCCGCGAAGCGCGAGCGGTTCCAGGCCCAGTACGCCCTGTCGGTGACCGACGCCGCCGTGCTCACGGCCGACCGCGCGCTCGCGGACTACTACGAGGCGGTCGTGCGGGCCGGCGCCGAGTTCAAGGCGGCGGCGAACTGGGTCGTCAATGAAGCGCGGGCCGATGCCAAGGATCACCACGAGGAGCTGCGGGTCCCGCCCCCGGCCCTCGCCCAGCTCATCGCGCTCGTGAAGGGTGGGACGCTCTCGGGCCAGGCGGCGAAGCGCGTGTTCGCCGAGGTCGCGGACCGGGGCGGAGAGCCGCGCAACGTCGCCGAGGCGCTCGGGCTCATCCAGGTAGCCGACAGCGGGGTCGTGGCGGGGTGGGTGAGCGAGGTGCTGGCCGCTCACCCCGGCGAGGTCGCCCGCTACAAGAACGGCGAGACGAAGTTGTTGCAGTTTTTCCTGGGGCAGGTGATGAAGGCGTCGCGCGGCAAGGCCGATCCGAAGCTGGCGCAGAAGGTGCTGGAGGAAAAGCTGGCGGCGTAGGAGCCGGAGGGGTCTGCCTCAATGGGCGTCGCCGCTACCGGTCGTCTTGCGCAGCAGTTGGACGCCGTAGTAGCACGGCGGTGTCGAGCACTCGAGCATTACCACCTGCAGCCTGTAGATCCCATCGGAGGGCGCCGTCAGGCCAACGACGGGTCGGGCGTTGGACTTGGCGTCGAACGCGACCTGCTTGTCGTCGGGTCCGTCGAGACGCAAGTCCAGGTCGCCGCAATCCTCGTCGCACATGCCCAGCACGACGTACTCTCCCCTGCTCTCGAGCTGCAGCGCCAGCGAATCCCGCTCGCGCGCCGCGAGCGTGCCGACCCACAGCGCGCCGATCGGCGCGAAGCCGCGACCGGACCAGGAGGCCACCGCGCCGCGCAGCGCGTCCTGCGCGAGACGCGTGAAATGGCTCTGTTGGGTCCACGCCACTCCGGGCGTGCCCAGCGCCAACACGGCCGCGACGGACGCTCTCGCCAATAGCACTTCGGCCTCCCTGGCCGACGACACGAGAATACTCGGGCAGGGCGACGACCCCAGCAAGGGCCGTGGACCCCCCGGTCGCGTTGCCGCGCGAACCACCAGGCGTAGATTCGTCGGCCATGAGGAAGGCGGTCGCGTTCCTGCTGCTCGTCATGCTCGGGTGCCGACACGACGCACTGTTTCGACCGCGGGACTATACCGCGGCGCCTGGCTTTGGGAGCGGCGCGTTCCATCGGGTCACGTATGGCGCTGGCAGCGATCTGTTTCCGAGCTGGTTGCCCGTGGGCACCGGCGTGATCTACGCGTTCGAGCCCAGCGACGACCGCTTTCACGACCGTTGCCTCGCAAGCATCCTGCCGGAGGGCGGCACACGGCGCGCCTTGCCGTGTCTGCACCACCGGGCTCCCGACTCCGTGATGCACTCGAACTGGCCCGCGGCGGCGGCCGACGGGCGGCTCGCCTTCGTGGGCGAGCACCTTCCGCCCGGCGCGTTCGCCGTGCCGGACAGCGCGATCATCTTTGTGACGGATCCCACCGCACCCGGCGTCTTCCAGGCGGTGTTCCGCTTGCCCTTTGTCGTCCCCGGGGTGCACTTCTACCACACCGCCACCCATCTCGGCTGGCTCAGCCGGGACACGCTGGTCGCGGTCGGGACCGCCGCCACGATTGTGCGAGATTGCACCTCGTGTCCGTACCGACCGGTGCGCCTCGGACAAGACGTCGTGCTCATCGACCTTGGAACGAGTCCGGCGACCCTGACCGTGGTGCCCGGGACGTTCCCCGCATCTGGGGTCGCAGCCGGGCCGTCCGGGAACGACGTCTATTACACGCTCGCCGGCGATGCGCGGGTGTTTCATCGGGTGCTGACGACGGGCGACAGCGCCGTCGTGCACGATTTCGGAGCGGCTGGAATCGCTCGCGATGCACGCCTACTCGGCACCCGGCTGGTGGCCGTCGTCGGAGGCGGCGTCTCTTACCGGGTGGATCCGGTCGCGGGCCCCGTGCAAGACGACAGCGGCGGGTTCCTCCACGTCGTGGACCTGCAGACGGGCGCCGAGTCGGTATTGCCCGACAGTGGTTACCGCTATCGGCATCCCGCGCTCGCGCCGGCGGGCGATGCCGTCATGGCCGAAGGCCTGCGCGACGGCCCGGCCGATCTCTGGTATTTCCGGATTCCACAATGACCGCTTTGGGCCGCGTGATGCTGTTGCTTGTGGCGCCGCGGGTCCTCGCCGCCCAGACGGCCGGGGACCTTGTCGGGCGTGTTCGAGAGTCATGGGGCCGCGGTGTGGGTCTGGCGGAGGCTCGGGTCGAAGTGGTAGGCACGGCGCTCTGGAGCTTGACCGATTACAAGGGACGGTATCGCATCCATGCCGTGCCGAGCGGCTACCATGCTGTACGCGTGACCGCGGTGGGGTATGCCGAGGCCGGGCGGGACAGCGTGCCCGCATATGGTGGCACCGAGACCGAGCAGGATTTCTTCCTGCCGCTGGATTCCATGCATGCGACGCCGCGGGTGCCGGCACCGCTGGTGGATCCCCATTTGATCAGCGCGCGTCGGCGGTTTTCCGACGCGGACCTGGCGGCGCTCCCCATCAATCGTGTGGCCGATGCGGCCGCGTTGTGGAGCGGCGAGACGGGTCAGAGCTACCGGGCGGGCCGGTTAGGAAGCGTCGGGGTTCTCGTCGACGCCATTCCCGTGCGAAGTCCATACGACGCGTCGACGACGCCGCTCGGCCTGCGCGTGCCGCCGGAGTTCCTGCAGGAGGCAGTGCTATCCCCGGCATGGCTGGGTGGCGACGCCACCAGGGCTCTCTCGGGCGTGTCCGCGCTCGTGACGCGGACCGGTGGCGAGCACCGGCGGGGCTGGATTCGCTACGACACCGATCGCCCGCTTTCGGGCCCCGCCGACCTCGGCTTCGATCGTGTCGTCGCCGGTGTGGACGGCCCGCTCATCGGTCGCGCCCGGATCTTTGGCGTCTTGGACCGAACGGGAAACGTTGAAGCGCAAGCGCACAACGCGCCCGTCGGCGACCCACGAACGCCGGCACCCTGGGAATTGACCCACAACACCGGCGAGTGGCTCGACGCCGCGGCCAAGGTGACCGTGTCCCTGGACGCCGCGCGGACCCTCCAACTCCTGGGCGTGCACTCACGGGAGGACCGGCTGCTCTTCGACCCTGTGTTCAAGTACGACTCCGAGGCGGGCCCGGCTGGCCGACTCAACGCCACGCTCCTCGCCGCCGAGTTGCGCCGCAGCGCACAGATGGTCACGGGCGCGCTTCGGTTGAGCTACTTCACGCGCAGCTTGACGCAGGGCGAGTTGACTGGGCCGGCGCACTATCGGTTCTGGGGCCTCGGGGGGCCGTACGATATCCGGGGGCTTGACCTGGCTCGCGCCCGAGACACCGTCGCGGCGCAGGTGGCGGTGCCTGGGTTCTCGGAGCCCACGTACAGCGATCGGACACCGTGGGGAGTTCCCGCATTCTTTCTCGGCGGCGGTTCGCGCGGGACTCTCTTGTGGAGCCAATACCGTGAAGCACGTCTTGATGTCTCGGTCACTGCGGCTCCGAGTGCCCGGTTCACGGTATCCGGGGACGCGGCCGTGGCACTTGGTCACCTCCGGGCGTTCCAGCGGGTGCTCGCGTTCCTCCCAGTGGGGGACTCCGTGCCGGCCCCTACGACGGCGAACGCGGCGCCGATCTCGGTGACCGTGGGAGTCCAGCTGCAGGGGAGAATACGGGGCGCGGTGCTCGCTGGCGGCCTGCAGATCGAGGGACTCGCGCCGCACGATGGGGCGGCACGCGGGCTCCGGATCGCCATGAGTCCGGCGGTGGGATTGACGCTGCCCGTTTCCGGTCTGACGCTGTACGCGAACGCCGCGCGCGCCAGTCAATTCCCCGACCTGCAGTTCCTGTCGAACATCGCTTTCGACGACACGCTCGCAGGCGGGCGGTTTCGGTGGGGGAACGCTGATCTGCATTACGAGAGCGTCGGTTGGGGCGAGCTGGGGTTCCGGGCGCGACCCTGGACCCACGGATCGATTCGCCTCGGTGTGTTCGGCAACCAGTTCGACGATCTCGCCGCATCGGCCGCGGCGCCCTTCGCGGACTCCAGCCGAATCGCGAACGGCGATGACATGAGCGTGACCGGCATCGAAGCCTCGCTGGAGAAGGGATTCGGGGACGAGGCTCGAGTGACTGCAACCTATGAGCTGGAGAGCGCGACCTACCGCTCGGCGAACGGGCTTCGTCTGCCGGTTGGGGACACGTCGATCACGGCCGATCTGCAGCGGTTGATCGTGGTCGCACGGGCGCGGCTCCCGGGTGCCGTGCAGACGACGGGAGTAATGCAATACCGATCGGGCCTGCCGTTTGCCAATGTCTCGGCCGTCCGACTGCCGGCCCAGATTTCGATTGACGCCTTGCTCAAGCGCGCGTTCCGAATCGGCGCGCGGACAGCGCAGGTCTACCTTGATGTGCGCAACGTGCTCGATCGGCGCAACGTCGTCGCGCTGCGGCGCGACACGGGCACGCCGGCTCCCGACTCGGCTGCCATCGAGGCGATGGCACAGGCCGCTTACGCGGCCAATTCGGATCCGATTCCGTACGAATCGCCGCGGTACCGCGCGTACGCCGACCTCGATGGCAACGGGGTCGTCGAGGGGCCGGGCGAGCTCCTGCCGATGTACCGCCGCGCGGCGGAAGACTTTACACACCCGCTCACGGCGTACGGGTCGCCGCGCTCCGTGCGACTCGGCCTGAGTCTGGCGTTCTGAAGGCGCCGGGGTGCCTATGCCGGTGTAGAGTCGCGGTCCCGCCACGGTCGCTGCGCCTGCGACGCCTGCCAGTAGGCGAGCGCCGGTGCGGGCAGCCCGAAGTGCTCCTCCGCCGTCTGCTCCATGCGCTCCGGGTCCTCCCGGCCGCCTTCGCGCAGCGCCTGCCGCCGCATGTGCTTCGCGAGCCTCAGCGCCTTGTCGCCCGCCGGGTCGAGCCGGCGGGCGGCGGCGTCCTGCTCGCCCAAGAGCT
>DASPXO010000190.1:0-10719 GCA_035637235.1 Gemmatimonadales bacterium
GCCCGTGGCGCCGGCCTTGAGGACCTCCGGGGTGTGCACGCTGTCCCCCGTCGCCGGGCGGCTCGTGCGCTCCTTCTTCTCGTCGGGCTCGGGCCCGGAGAGCGTGCGGCCCGCATCCAGCAGGCGGCGGTACAGACGCTCCTGCCGCTGGACCGTCTGCGGGTCGAGCCGGCCGGCCTCGAGCTGGCGGGCCAGCTCGCGCGCCTCCTGCGCGAGCTGCCCCGCGGCCGAGCTGCCGCCCGTCGCCTGCAGCCGCTCGAGCTGCTCGGCGAGCGCACGCTGGCGCGCCGCGAGCGCGCGCAGCTGCTCCAGCATCGCCTGCCCGCCCATCCCCATCATCGGGAGGAGCCCGCGCGCCTGGCCGTTCAGGCCCGACTGATCGCGCGCCATGCGCGCCAGCTGCTCCACCGCCTCGGCGAACCCGCTCCCCGACTGCGCCCCCGCCACCTGGCCGCGGCTGCGCGCCAGCGCGAGCGCCGTCGCATTCAGGGCGTCCACGGCCTGCTCGGCGAGCGCCGCCGCTTCGCCGGTGTTCGGATCCCCCTGCTCGAGCTGCTCGCGCGCCGCCGCCATTTGCCGCGCGGCGAACCCGAGCGCCGACTCGAGCTGCGGCGAGACGAGCGCGTGCCTCCCCGCCGCCTCGCGGATCTGGCGCCCCACCGCTCCCGTCCCCTCCTCCACCGCCGCCTGCCGGGACCGCGTTCCCGCGCCGCCCTCGCCCCGGCGCAATGCCTCGGCCACGCGCTGCTGCCGCTCGGCCAGCGCCGCGGTCTCGGTGAGCGCGCGATCGAGCGCCGCCAGCGTCTCGTTCCGCCATGCGCCCGCGAGCGAGTCGCGCTGGGCGCGCAGCCCCCGCGGCACCGAATCGAGCCACCGCTCGGCCTCCTCCCCCGATGCGCGCGCCGCGGGCGCCCGGCCGGCGTCGGCCGACTGCGCCGCCTGTTGCATGGCTCCCTGCGCCCGCTCCGCCGCCTCGAGCGGCGCGGCCAGCCCCGTCGCCGGTTTCTGGCCGACATCGGCGGCCACCTGCTCGATCCCCCGCGCGAGCGAGTCGGCACGCTCCGCGAGCGACCGCTCGCGCGCCGCCGCCCCGCTGTCCGGGCCCACCGCGTCGCGGCGGTTCCATTCGTCCTGGCGCCGCTTCAGATCCTCCGCGTCGGCGGCAAGCGAGGCGAGCGCGCCCTCCGCCGCGGCCCGCCGGAACAGCTCCCGGCTCCGCTCCAGCTCGGCCTTGAGCTGCTGCTGCGCCTCCGCAAGCTGCCGCAGCGCCTCCCGGGTGGCTTCGGGATCGAGCTTCGCCAGCGCTTCCTGCAGCTCCCGCAACCGCTGAGCGAGCTCGGGCGTGACGGCGCGCTCGAGCAACTGCTGCACCTCGCGCAACCGCGCCTGGAACGCGGTGTCGTCGATTCCCGCGGCCTGCGCGGCCCGCGCGATCTCCTCGACCGCTTTCGCCAGCTCGTCGACGCGCCGTTGCAGGGCCTCCTGCTCGCGGGCCACCGCCTGGGCGCGCTCGGTCGCCTGGAACGGCAGCGTGCCGGCTTGCGCGCCGGGCGGCTGACGGCGCGATCCCGCCGCCTCGCGCGACCGCTCCTGCGCGAGGTCGCGGGTGCGCTCGCCCAGCTCGCGCTGCGAGCCGGCGACCGAGTCCGCCGCCGCCACGACGTCGCGCGCCGCCGCGCGGGTCGCCGCCCGCAGCTCCTCCAGGCTGGGCAGCCGCAACGCGATCTCGGCGCTCTTCCCCACGTGGGCCGCGGGCGCGTTGTCCCACGCCTCCACGCGCAGGCGCAGCGTGTCGCCCGGGAGCAGGCCGCGGCTCCCGACGTCGAGCTCCCCCTGGACGATCGCGCGGTCGCCCACGCCGCTCACGTCGAGCGGCTCGCGCTTCTCCTGGCCCAGCTTGCCGGTCCGACTCACGCGCCAGCTCACGATCTGGAGCCGCGCGAGGCCGTGGTCGTCGCGCACGTCGATCACGAGCGGCTGGCGCAGCGACAACGGCAGCGTCGTGTCCCCCGCCGGCACGGGCACGGTCACGACCGGCGCCGAGTCCGGGACCACGCGCAGGTGCAGCTCGGCGGTCTCGCCCTCGAGCGCGCCCCCGTCCGCGGTGGCGACCTCGAGCCGCCACGTCCCGGAGGCCGCGGGCGCGAGCCGCCCGGAGAAGCGCGGGCCGTCCACGCCGAGCCGGGAGCGCGCCTCCCCTCGGGTGGAGCGCCAGGCCGCGGCCGCGAGCGGCACGCTCGCCGCCCCGTGCGTGAGAACCACCGTGCCTTCGGGGATCGGAATCGTGTCCGCGCCGGGCACGAGCGGCTCATCGGCGCGCGCGAGATAGGGGGCGTAGCGGGCGGTCAGCTGCAGCTCCGCGACGAACGCCGGAAGGGCCACGGCGACGCGGCGCTCCAGGCTGCGGCGCCCGCCGCTCGAGGCCCGGAGGAACAGGTCTGTCTGCAGCGGCCCGAGGCGCCGCACCGCGCGTCCGACCGAGTCCAGGACCAGACTGGCGGCGCGCCACGGCTCGCCCGGCCCGCGGGTCCACAGCGTCGCCCGCGTGGCTGCGGGCACCTCGACCGTCACCGTGACGGAATCGCCCCGCCGCACGGTGACGCGGTCCACCGCGAGCCGCACCGGTGCCCGCGCGTCGGCGAGCGTGCGCAGCGGATGCCAGAACGCCGCCGCCCGCCCGGCCGCGGGCGATGAGGCGATGAACAGCGCCGCGCCGGCCGCGGCGGCGAGAAGCGCGAAGGCCAGGCCGCGGCGGGTCCCGCGCGCCAGCAGGTGCCGCACCGCGGGCGCCGCGCGCTCGACCGTCTGCGCCGCGCGGGCGTCCGCCAGTGCGAGCAGCTCGGCGCTCAGGCCACGCGACGGTGCGGGCGCCAGCAGGCCCACGACGCTTCCGGTGCGCGCCGCCGCGGCCGTCTCCACCAGCCGCCCGAGCGCATCGGGCGCGGCGTGGCGACGCGCGCGGCGCGCCAGCCCGACCGCGGCGGCGACGACCGCCGCGATCGCGAGCCAGGCGCCGAGCACGCCGGCCAGCCGCGGCGCGAGCCACAGCCCCACAGCGGCGATCGCCAACGCCAGCCCGGCGGCCGACAGCAGCACCGCTCCGGCGCGGGCGCGCGCGTGCGGCAACCCGAGCCGCCGCAGCCGGGCCGCGGTGCCCCCACCCGCCGCGGTACCCCCACCCCGGCCGCTCACCGGGTCGAGCTCACGGCGTAGGTGAACAGGTTGACGCCCATGCGCAGTGCCGCCTCGTGCAGCTCCGGTGGATCGTTGTGGACCTCGGGCTCCTCCCACCCGTCCCCGAGATCCGTCTGATAGGAATAGTACACGACCAGGCGGTCTCCCAAAAAGATGCCGAAGCCCTGAGCCGGCAGGCCGTCGTGCTCGTGGATCTTCGGGATCCCTCGCGGGAAGTCGTAGACCACGTGATAGATGGGATGCGACAGGGGCACCTCCACCAGGGGGTGGTCGGGGAACACACGGGCGATCTCGCGGCGGAACGACGGGTCCATGCCGTAGTCGTCGTCCGCGTGGAGAAAGCCGCCCTGCTCCAGCCAGCGCCGCAGGATCTTCACCTCCTCGTCCGAGAAGCGCAGGTTGCCGTGTCCGGTCACATAGAGGTAAGGGACGTCCCACAGATCGGGGCTCGCCAGGGTGACCACGCGCTCGCGCTCGGCGACGGGGAGCCCCGTGCGCCGGCGAATCGTGGCGAGGAGGTTCGCGAGCTTGGACGGCCCGGCGTACCAATCGCCGCCGCCGTCGTAATGAAGCCGGCCGATCGTCAGCGTGGCCGACCTTTGGGCGGACTGGCGGACGGGCGGACTGGCGGACGGAAGGCTCGCCACCAACAGGATTATCAGTCCGGCTGTCCGCCCGACCGCCCGACCGCCCTGGTTCACAGTTCGTTCACCAACCGATACGCCGTGTTCCGCGTGATCCCCATCTCCACCGCGATGCGGTCGGCCACGTCCTTGCGGGTCAAGCCTTGGGCGAGCAGGGCGCGGGCGCGCGCCTCCGGATCGGGGGGCCGGAGGAGCCGCTCCTCGCGGGCCGGTTTGCCGGTCCCCGCGACCACGACGGTCACCTCGCCCCGTGCCGGCGCCTCCGCGTAGTAACCCGCGAGCTCGTCCAGGGTCCCGGCGCGCGTTTCCTCGAACAGCTTCGTCAGCTCGCGCGCCACCGCGGCGCGCCGCTCCCCGCCGCACGCCGCGGCGAGGTCCTGCAGCAGCTCGGTGACGCGCAGCGGCGCCTCGAACAGCACCACCGTCCACTCGCTCCGCGCGACCGTCGCCAAGAGCCGGCTCCGCTCGCCGCCCTTGCGCGGCAGGAAGCCGAGGAAGAGGTACCGGTCCGCGGCCATCCCGGACACGGCGAGCGCGGCGGCGACCGCGGTCGGCCCGGGGACGGTCACGACCGGGACGTCGCGCTCGCGCGCGGCGGCGACCAGCACGGCCCCGGGGTCGCTCACCGTAGGCGTGCCCGCGTCGGTGACGAGCGCCACGTCCTTGCCGCTGCCCAGCAGCTGCAGGATGTGCCGCAGCGCGGCGTCGCTCGAGTGCGCGTGGAAGCTCACCAGCTCGGCGTGGGAGCCGACGTGTGCCAGCAGGGTCTTGGTGCGGCGGGTGTCTTCCGCCGCGACGGCGGCGACCGCGCTCAGCGTGGCGGCGGCGCGCGGCGAGAGGTCCTGGAGGTTGCCGAGCGGCGTCGCGACGACGTACAGGGTGCCGGCCATCTCACCAGGTCACCTGCCACGGGAGGTGCCCGTAGAATCCGGACGCCTGCAGCACGTACCGGTGCTCGCGCGTCGCCTCGCGGAGAATCCGGGGCGCGGTGCCCGGCATCATCACGTCCATCCCCTCGAGCAGCTGCAACGACCAGTCGGCGAGCGCGTTGGAGAGCTCCTCCGGCTGCACCACCGCGTCCGGCGTCTCCGCGCCGCGCGGGACGCTGAGGATCGCCATCGCCGGGTGGGTGTCCATGATCCCCGAGCTGATCTTGTAGGCGCGCCGCGTCGCCTCGCCGGGGAACTCCTTCTCCGTCTCGTCCACGATGCGCCAGTAGAGCTCGCGGTAGGTATGGATGAGGGCGTTCGCGGCCTGCTGCGGCAGCTCGGACACCGCCGGGAACGAGGTCGCCGAGAGCGCCGGCGCCGCGCCGTCCCGGCCCGGCTGGAACAGCGATTTGAGGTACTTCGGGACCGACATCGAGTCCGACTTGTTGCAGTAGTACCCGCCGGCGAACGCGCCGTCGTCGAACCGCAGGTACGACACGCGCCCGTTCGAGATCAGCTCGAGCACGCCGGTCACCTTCTCCTGCTGGAGCGCCGGGAACAGCGCCTCGGGGTTGGCGGCGTCCACCGCGTGGGGCTCGACCGGGAACGCGCACGACTGGTACATCCAGGCGAGCTGCTCCATCGGAGCGGCGCAGTAGGCCAGCTCCCCGCGCTCCACCCCGGCGCGCATCCGCTTCAACGCCTCGGTGATGGTGAGGACCTGCCGCCCGGTGATATGCAGCGAGCAGGCGTTGACCGGCTCGCCGGCGTGGAACAGCAGCAGCAGACACTCGTCCGGCAGGTAGGCGGTGATGTAGCCGTCGAGGCGGCCATCGCGGTCGCGCTTGCCGAACGCCAGCAGGTTGTCCAGGTGAATGAAGGCCAGGCGGGTGCGCTGAATCAGTCGGTCCGCCTGCGGGAACGTCAGGTCCGCAAGGCGAACCGGCGAGTTCATCAGGCGAGCCGTGCTCGCGCGCATGGTCCTCCGGGGAGGCTGCTACGACAGGTGCTGCTGGATCTTCTGCTCGAACATCGGCTTCGGGTGGGCGCCCACCAGCGTGTCCACGTGGCGCCCGTCCTTGAAGAATAGAATACTCGGAATCGAGCGCACGTTGAAGCGCATCGGCGTCTTCTGGTTCAGATCCACGTCCATCTTGGCGACCTTCAGCTTGCCCTCGTACTGCCCCGCGAGCTGCTCCAGGATGGGGGCGACCATGTGGCAGGGACCGCACCAGGTGGCCCAGAAGTCCACAATGGCCAGACCCTTGTACTGCTCCACTTCCAGCCCGAACGTGTCATCGGTGACCAGCAGGGGATGAGACTCAAGCATGACCCTCCACTCCCTCTCGTGCAGTCGTTATGTTGACGGGCGACATGACGGAATCCCGCGCCCGCGTGGCGCACGTCGGCATCGCCGTCCCGAGCATCGCCGCCGCCTTGGCGTTCTACCGGGACATCCTCGGCCTCGAGCCGGGGCTGCCGGAATCCGCCGACGGCGCCACCATCGTCGGGCTCGCGCTGGGCGACGTGCGGGTCGAGCTGCTCGAGCCCCGGGACGCCGAGGGCCCGGTGGCGAGGTTTCTCGCCCGGCGCGGCCCGGGAATCCATCACGTCTGCTACCGCGTGCCCGATCTCGACCGGGCGCTCGAGCGCTGCCGCGCGGCCGGGTACCGGCTCATCGACGAGACGCCGCGCCGCGGCGCCGGCGGCCGGCGCATCGCCTTCGTCCATCCCGGGGCGACGGCCGGAATCCTGCTCGAGCTGACCGAGTAGAGATAACGTCCGGCCATCGCGGATCGTTCCCCGGAGCATCAGCGCGCGCACGAGTTCGCCGGATTGGGGATGCTCCCCAGGTGCGGGTCCAACACGAGCCAGCCGCCGCTCTTGGTGCGCACGAGATCGATCGGGAAGACCACGGTGCACGAATTGGCCCGCTGCAACTCCACCCGGAGGCTCTGCGCGTTGCCCGGCCCGCCCACCGGAAGCGGGCCCTCGATCACCCGGTAGCCGACGTGGTCGAGATATTTCTGGATCACGGTGAGCCGCTGCTTGAGCTGCTCCGGCTTCATCCACTCGGTGGCCGGTCCGCGCTCGCTGCCCCAGAGCCCGCCCATGCGCTGCAGATCGTTCGCCTTCACGGCCGACATGAACTGCGCGAGCGTCTCACCGAACGACTGCGGCACGGGCGTCGTCTGAGTCGACTTCGCGTGGCACGCGAGCGTGCCCAACGCGAGCAGCACGGCCAGTCGGGGTCTCACGGACGCTTCCTTGGATGGACGGAGTGAACCGAAGGTAAGACGGCATGCGGCTCTACGTCAACATTGATCACGTCGCGACGCTGCGCGAGGCGCGCCGGACCGACGAACCCGATCCGGTGCGCGCCGCTCGAGCAGCCGAGCGTGGCGGCGCGGACGGCATCACGGTGCACCTGCGCGAGGACCGGCGCCACATCCAGGACGCGGACGTGCGGGCGCTCGCGCGCTCCATCGGCACGGTGCTGAATCTCGAGCTCGGCGCCCACGACGAGATCGTGCGCTTCGCCTGCCGCCTGAAGCCGTTCCAGGCGACCCTCGTCCCCGAGCGGCGCCAGGAGATCACCACCGAAGGCGGCCTCGCGCTCCACGGTGCCGACCGCAAGGTCGGCGCCGCGATTCGTCGCCTCACGGACGCCGGCGTCCGCGTCAGCCTGTTCATCGACCCGCACCCGCGGACCATCGACCGCGCGGCCCGGCTCGGCGTCCCCGCCATCGAGCTCCACACCGGTCGCTACGCCCACCGCTGGCGCCGGGGAAACGCGGCCCGCCGCGCGCTGCAGCGCGCCGCCACGCACGCGCGGACGCTCGGCCTCGCCGTCCACGCGGGCCACGGGCTCACCTACGAGAACGTCCAGCCGGTCGCCGCCGTCCCCGAGATCGAGGAGCTGAACATCGGGCACAGCATCGTGAGCAACGCGGTGTTCTGGGGCATGGAAGAAGCCGTCCGGAAGATGCGCGCCTTGATCGACGACGCCACGTCGCGCCGCCACGAGACAGCGTAACGTCTTGGCGTCTGGGCGTCTCGGCGTCTATCTTCGTGCCCATGACCCCACCCCCCAAGCCCCTCGGCATGTCCGACTTCTTCGCCCTGGAGGCGGGGGAGTATCTGGAGCGGCTCGACGGCCTGGTCTCGCAGAGCGAGCACCCCGGCGCGGACGAGCTCGTGCGGCTCGCGCGAGCGCTGCGCGGCAGCGCGCTGATGGCGAACCAGCCCGCCATCGCCCGCGCCGCGTCCGGACTCGAGGCGCTCGCCCGCGCGCTGCGCGAGAGTCGGCGCGCGTGGGACGCGTCGACCAAGCAGACCGCGGTGCGCGCCGTGGACGACCTCAAGATCTTCGTGCGGCGCGCGGCGAGCTGGACCGACGCCGACACCGCGAAAGCGGAGGCGCTGGCGCAGCAGCTCGAGCAGCTCGCGGGCCACCCCTCGGCGCCGATCCGTCCCGCCGAAGCGCCCGGACTCGACGCCGGGGCGCGGGCGTTCGTGGCGCGCGAGGGCGCCGCGATCGCGAGCACCCTGGACCGCGCCGCGCGGGCGGCGCGCGCCAACCCGCGGGCGCTCGATGCGCTGCAACCGGTGCTGCGCGCCCTCCAGCCGCTGCGCGGTCTGGCCGCCCTGGCCGACCTGCCGCCGCTCCCCGACCTGCTCGAGGGCATCGAGCGCGTCGTCGGCCAGCTCTCGCGCGCGGGGGCGGAACCGCCGGTGAACCCGGGCGACCTGTTCCAGGCGGCGGCGACGGCGATCGCGCGCACGGCCCGCGAGGTGGCTGACCGCGGGCGTCCCGATCCCGAAGGACCCGAGTTCAGGCGGTTCGCGGAGCTGCTCGTCAAGCTCATCGAGAGCGAGCCCGACGTGGTGACGATCGGGTCGCTCTACTACAACGACCCGGGGCCGCACATCGTGTCGCGCGGCGTGCCGGCGGCCCGCCCCTCCACGCTCAGCCGGCTCGAGCTCGTCAGCCACGGCGAGCACCTGCGCCAGGCGGCCGACTCGCTCGAGCGGGCGCCCTCCGCCACGCAGCGCGAGCTGCGCGCCCACACGCTCGGCGGCACGTTCCGCACGCTCGCGAGCGCGGGCGGGGGCATCCTCGCCGACCGCGTCGCCGAGTTCGCGATCGCCGCGCGCGAGGCCGTGGCGGCGGGCGTCCCCGTAAGCCAAGCCGCGGCGTTCGCCGCCGAGTTGCGGCATGCGGGCGACCTGCTGGCGCGCTCGGGCTCGGGTGACGAAGCACCGCTCGCGGCGGCGCTCGAGCCGCTGACCGCCCGGGTCCGCGCGCTCGCCGCCGGCGGCGCGGCGCCCGTCGTGCCGATCGCAGCGCCCCCGGCGGACGCCGAGCCCCGGCGGGAGTCCCTCCCCCCGCGGGCCGCCGCAGCGGTGGCGGCGGCAGCGCCGCCGGAGACGCCCGACCTGGTCGGCTCGTGGGCAGCGTACCAGCGGATGAAGCAGGCGGGGATCAGCCCCGCGTCGCTCGAAGCGCTGATCGCCGGCGCCCCTGCCGCGCCGCTGGAGCTGCCCGTGGTGGACATCAAGACCCTCCTCTACCGCGGCGACCGCGCCCTCCGGCGCGCCGAGGAGCTGCGCGCGCAGGCGGAGCAAGCCGCAAGCGATTCGCTCCGGGCCCTCGTCCTGGAAGTCTGCGACCTCGTCGCCCTCGCCCGCGAGCCCACGACCTAGTGCGGCTCCAACGGATCGACGCCGAGCAGCAACCCGCGACGCACTGCACCCACGACGGCAGTCACATTCGGAAACCCGGGCGTGACTAGTGGGAGCGGCACGAGGCGCGTCCGCGGGTACCGCTGGGCATGGGGCGTGGGGCTCGCGGTCACGCTGGCGCTGCTCGCGTGGGCGCTGCACGGGGTAGACGCGCGGGAGCTGATGGGCCAGCTGCGGCGGGCGGATCCCCGGCTCACGCTCGCCGCGGTCGCGCTCGCGACGCTCACGTTTCCGCTCCGCGCCATCCGCTGGCAACTGATCCTCCGGGACGTGGGCGGCAGCCGGTTCCCCCTGCTCCTGCTGTGGCACGCGACGGCGATCGGGTTCATGGCCAACAACCTGCTCCCGGTGCGCGCCGGCGAGTTCGCCCGCGCGTACGCGGCGACGCGCCGTCTGCCGGTCCGGTTCAGCACGGCGCTGGCGTCGGTCGGGGTGGAGCGCGTGTTCGATGGGCTGATGCTGGTGGGGCTGATGACGCTCGCGATCGCGTCGCCCGGCTTCCCGCACCAGGCGGCGATCGGGACGACGTCGATTTCCGGGATCGCGACCGGCGCCGCCGCGCTGTTCGCCGGCGTCCTGGTGGTCGCGCTGCTCGTCGTGCACCGGCCGGGGCCCTGGCTCGCGGCGCTGCGCCGCGGCGCCCACGCCGTGCTGCCGGCGCGCTTCGCCGACCGGGTCACGCACGTCGCGGGGGGGCTGGTGGCGGGACTGGAAGTCCTGAAGAGCCCGGCGCGGTTCCTCGGCGTGGTGGCCTGGTCGGTCGTGCTGTGGGTCGTGAACGCGGCGTCGTTCGCCGTGTGCTTCCGGGCATTCGGCCTCGCGGTCCCGCCGGAGGGCGCGTTCCTCCTGCAGGGCATCGTCGGGTTCGGCGTCGCCCTCCCGGCGTCGCCCGGATTCGTCGGCGTGTTCGAAGCGGCGACTCGCGTGACGCTCGCGCTCTACGGCATCGAAGCGACCCCCGCGCTCGGCTACGCGCTCGCGTATCACGCGACCACATTCGTTCCCATCACCCTGCTCGGGCTCTACTCGCTGTCGCGGATGCGCCTGCACCTCGCCGAGCTGCGCCAGGCGAGCGCGACCCAGGACTGACCCGTGGCGGCGGACCGGGTGCGGATCGCGGCCCACGCCAAGCTGAACCTGTTCCTGCGGATCCTCGCGCGGGAATCGCCGGGGGCCGGAGGCGGGGGCGGGGGCGGGGGCGGGTT
>DASPXO010000191.1:0-3480 GCA_035637235.1 Gemmatimonadales bacterium
CCGGTTCAAGCGGCTGACCGTGGTCCGCGAGCTGTTGTCCGGCCTTCCGCGGGTGCAGGCCGACCAGGAGCGGCTGGTTCAGAGCTTCATGGCGTTGATGCTGAATGCCATGGACGCGATGAACTCGCGCGGCACCCTGACCGTGCGGAGTCGAATCAACCCGGAGCGCCGCGACGAGGTGCTGGTCGAGTTCATGGACACCGGGACCGGCATCCGGCAGGAGGACCTGCCCAAGATCTTCGAGCCGTTCTTCACCACCAAGCCCCAGGGGCGCGGCACGGGGCTCGGCCTGTCGATCTGCTACGGCATCATCGCCGAGCACCGGGGGCGCATCGAGGTCGAGTCGCAGGTCGGCGTCGGCTCGAACTTCAAGGTGTATCTCCCTGTCGGATGAAGATCCTCGTCATCGAAGACGACAAGACGGTCGGGCGGTACGTGAAGCGGGGCCTGGTGGAGGCGGGCTGTCACGTGGAGCTCGTCGGCGACGGCAGCGAGGCGCTGCGGCTGGCCACGGACGGCCGCTACGACCTGCTCGTGTTGGACCTGCGGCTGCCGGGGATGTCGGGGATCGAGCTGCTGCGCACGCTGCGGGACCGGGAAGACAGCGTGCCGGTGCTCGTCCTCACGGCTCAGGACTCCGTCGATTTCAAGGTCCAGGCCCTGCGCATGGGCGCCGACGATTACGTGACGAAGCCGTTCTCGCTCGAGGAGCTGCTCGCCCGGGTGGAGGCGCTGGGGCGCCGGCCCAAGGCGATCACGCCGCCGGTGCTCAAGGTCGCGGACCTGACGCTCGACACCGGCAGCCGCGAGGTGAAGCGCGGCGGCAAGATCATCGAGCTCACGCCCAAGGAGTACGCGGTGCTCGAATACCTGATGCGGCACCCCGGCCGCGTCATGCCGCGCACCCTCATCACGGAATACGCCTGGGACTACCACTTCGACCCGGGGACGAACATCGTGGACGTCGTGATCACGCGGCTGCGCAAGAAGATCGACCAGGCGCGCGAGCCGAAGCTCATTCACACGGTGCGCGGCGTGGGCTACGTGGTGAAGGCGTGAGATGGAGACGATCCGGGCCCGGCTCACGGCATGGTACTCGGCGGCGCTGGTGCTCACCCTCGCCGCGTTCACCGTCGTGCTGTACGTCGCGCGGCGCCGGGCGTCGTACGAGGACCTGGACCAGCGCATCCGGTCGGAAGCCGACCTGACCGCGGCGATCCTGGCGGAGAGCTATCGGGCGCGCGGGGCCCTGGTGACCCGCGACGCGAGCGGCAAGGCCGCCCTCGTGCCGGACATCAAGGCCGTGCTGGAGGCGGTGCCCGACTACCTGCTGATCACGGCACAGGACGGCGAGATTCTGTACTCGTCGTCCAGCGCGTCGCTCACGTACCAGCAGGTGGTGCAGCTGCGCAAGCTCATGATGCCGCCGCTGTCCGGGCGCACCGGCGGCACCATCCGGCTCGAGCCGGACGGGCCGCGCCTGCGGTACGCCGCGCACCTGGTGACCGATGCCGGCCCGCGCCTCGGAGCGATTCTCGCGGCCGTGGACGTGCGCACGGCGGAGCTCGCGGTCGCGCAGCTGGTCTCCGCGCTGGCCCTGATCGTCCCCATCGCGCTGTTCACCGCGCTGCTCGTGGGCTCCTGGATCGCCCGCCGCGCGCTCGAGCAGGTCGACCGGATCATCAGCGAGGTGCGTGAGATCACGGACGGCAGGAGCCTCCACCGGCGGCTCGCCGAGCCCAGGGTCAAGGACGAGATCGGCCGCCTCGCCGAGACGCTGAATCAGATGATGACGCGTCTGGAGCAGAGCTTCGCGGCGCTGCGCCGCTTCACCGCGGATGCGAGCCACGAGCTCAAGACGCCGCTCACGGTGCTGCGCGCGGGCGTCGAGCGCGCGATCACGACCCCGGGGCTGCCCCAGGAGGCGCTCGCCCCGCTGGAGGAGACGCTCCAGGAGGTCAAACGCATGACGGAGCTGGTGGACGCGCTGCTGACGCTGGCCCGCGCCGACGAAGGTATCGCGCCGCTGCACCGGGAGCCCGTGGACCTCCGGGCCATCGTCGAGGAGACGCGCGAGACCGGCGAGCTGCTGGCCGAGGAAGCCGGCGTGAAGATGGAAGTCACGACGCCGCCGGAGCCGGTGATCGTGGCCGTGGATGCGAGTCGCATCCGAGAGCTGATCCTCAACCTCCTCACGAACGCGGTGAAGTACACGCCCTCGGGCGGCGGCGTCTGGATGCAGCTGGGCGAGTCGGACGGGCGCGTGACGCTCACCGTCGCGGACAGCGGGATCGGCATCGCGCCCGGCGACCTGCCGCACATCTTCGACCGGTTCTGGCGCGCCGACTCGGCCCGCACCCGCACCGGCGACCGCACCGGCACGGGGCTGGGCCTCGCCATCTGCAAATGGATCGCCGAGGCGCACGGTGGGGCCATCACCGTGCAGAGCCGGGCGGGGCGGGGGACGAGCTTCACGGTGACACTGCCGCGCGAGCCCCCGGCCCAGAATCCGGATCGCTCCTCGTTCCCCAGTCCCTAGGAGACCTGACCTCGGACACCAACGCCTCACGTCGCCGTCATCCGTCTGTCACCCGCGTCCTATCCGCCTGCAAGCGTCACGTCCTAACGTGTCGGGGAGCCCTTTTCGGGAGGATTCCCCATGTTCGACACGCTGATTGCGTCGGGCGCTCGCGGCACGCACCGGCGACCTGTGCCGGGCGCCACGCTCGCGGTGTTGGTGCACGTTGCCGTCGTCGCGGCCGCGGCGTGGGCGACGCTGCGGCCGAAGGCCACTACCGCCGCTGCGCGGCCGCCCATCCTGATCGATTGGCCCTGGCCCGACCAGACGGATCCTCGCGCGCCCGGTGGGCCGTCCGAGCCGATTCCAGGTGCGCCGGGCCGCCTCGTGGACCTGCCGATCCACCTGCCGATCGGCCTTCCGCCAATCGATCTCGGCACGGCGTTGGGCCCGACGTCGCTCGCGCCCGCTGTGGACCGCACGCCCGCCGGCGCCGCCCCGGGCATGGACCCGGGCGACCCGTGGAGCCTGGCTCTCGTCGAGGAGCCACCGGCGCTGCTCGCCGCCCCGCCGCCCGTCTATCCGGAGCTGCTGCGTCGCGCCGGGATTGCGGGGCGCGTGGTCGTGGAGGCGGTGATCGACACGGTCGGCCGGGCCGAGCGGCCCTCGGTGAGGGTTGTCGCCAGCCCGAATGCGGGCTTCGACGCGCCCGCGCGGGATTGCGTCCTGCGCGCACGGTTTCGGCCCGCTCGGGTGCACGGCCGCGCGGTGCGGGTCCTGATCCAGGTGCCGATCGACTTTCGGATCGTGCGGTAGAGCAGGGCGCTGCCCACGCCCGCGCCAAGGCGGCCCGCCGGGCTTGTCAGCAACACCTCACCCGGCTGTCATCGTTTTGTAATGTGGCATCCACTAGCGGGTTAGGCCGCGGATGGAGTATTAGATACGTATCGATCACTGTGAGG
>DASPXO010000192.1:0-2337 GCA_035637235.1 Gemmatimonadales bacterium
CTACGAGGTGATACCTCGCGATGAAGGTATCGCGTCACAGCAGGTCGAGCCATCGGCTCGGGCGCGCGCGGTCCGGGTCCCAAGACGGCGCCGGATCAGGCGAGCGCCCGGTGTGGCGCCAGCGCAGCGCTCCGTGCGCGGCCTTATGTGAAGGTGAACATCGCTAGTGAGCGCCCGCCGCCGCGACCGACGATTCCTCCTGGTGGATCATGTAGCGCAGCGCCGCGAAGACGACGAGGTTCACGAGCAGGCCGACCGCCGCGATGAACTCGGCATGGTAGAAGGCGAAGAACTGGGTGACGAAGATCTGGATCAGCACCGCGCGTTGGAACATGAGGTACGCCGAGAGCCACGAGCGCCCCAGCTGGAAGATCCCGGCGAGCACGATCGCTCCGGGCGCCGCAGACGAGAGCATCTCGCCCCACTGGAAGAACGAGAGCCCCGGAAGCGCCACGCGGCCAAGCGACGCGGCGCCCCCGACGCCAAGGAGGGCGATCGCGACCGCCGCGAGAACCGCGGTGTAGGCGTGCTTGCCGAGGCGGTGGGCGCGCGCGGCGCCTACGCCGAGCAGCAGCGCAACCACCAGCACGGCCGCCGCCAGCGCCAGCTGGTGGACGATGACCGCGGCCTTCATCAGGGTGACGACGGTCTGAACGACGAAGAACGCGATCACGGCGCCGGCGAACCAGCGCTGCTCGAGCACGCGCCGGTAGCTCGCCCGCAGCCGCGCCCTGGCTCGTGCGGAGAGCCCGGTGCGGGGCGTCTCCAGGGCGTGAATGCGCTGGAACGCCTCCTCCAGAGTCGCCACCACGGGGGCCGCTCGGTCTCCGCGCCGCAGCAGCTCCAGGGCCCGTGCCTTCTCGTCGGGGTCGAGGTCGTGCCGGATCGCCTCCACGAGCAGCTCCAGCGCGTTGGCCACCGACTCGTCCCGCGTGAGCGGCCACCGGCGGGTGGTCCGGAACGCGAGGTAGATGGCCACGAGAATCAGGTAGATGAGCGCCGCCGTGGGTTTGAAGAAGTAGTCGTTGTCGCGGGTGATGAACTTGCCCAGCTCGTCGATGAAGGTGCCGAAGCCGACGCCACCCACAATCGCCGCCACGCGCTTCACGCCCGCCCCCAGGTAACCGAACAGCAGCAGGAGGGCCACGAGCATCAGCAGCCCGCCGGGCAACATATGCCCGATGTGGATGGCCTCGCCGCCCAGGCTCGGATACCCCGTGAGGTGCAGAACCACACGGAAGAGCAGGATGGAGGCGACGGCGGAGATGAGGAAGTCCTCGACGAACTCGTCCGCGTCCACGTTGCGCAGCAAGGTGCGTTGGCGCACGCGAGGTTCCTCGCCGATCAGCCGCTGTCCTCCGCGGGGACTACGGCTGCCGGCCCGCGAGGGCCGCCTGCAGCTGGCGCAGCACCTCGCCCAACCGGGAAAGCGCCTCGCCGTAGCGCGCCCAGTCGCCGCTGCGCTGTGCCCCGACGGCGCGCTGGTACAAGTCAGCCGCCTCACGGGCGAGATCGGCGGCGCGCCCGTCGCCCACCCGGGCGGCGGCACCCGGCGCCGCCGCGACCGCGGCGGGCTCGAGCGCGCCGCCGAACAGCCGCCCCAAGCCGGCTTCGAGCGTCTCCTCCATCACCACCCGGTTCTGGTAGGCGACCACGACGCGTTTCAGCTCGGGGATGCGCCCGCCCTCGGCCCGCAGGTAGAGCGGCTGCACGTAGATGAGCGATTCCTCGATCGGGATGACCAGGAGGTTGCCGCGGACCACCTCGGAGCCGCGCTGGTCCCACAGCGAGATCTGACGGGAGATCTCGGTATCCTGGTTGATCCGGTTGACGATCTGACTCGGCCCGAAGATCAGGCTCTGCTTGGGGAAGCGGTACACCACCAGCTGGCCGTAGTGCTCGCCGTCGTTGCGCGCCACCATCCACGAGGCCAGGTTGTCCTTGCCGCGCGGCGTGAAGGGCACCATGAGGATGAACTCCGCCTGCCGCTCCTCGGGCAGCCGCATCACCATGTGGCGCAGGAAGGGATCCCGCCGCTCGGGCGTGCGCGACAACTCGGGCTTCTGCCACTGGTCCTCCCGGTGGTAGAAGATCTCCGGCTCGGCCATGTGGTAGGCGGCGTACATGTCGGTCTGCACGCGAAACAGGTCCTCGGGGTAGCGCAGGTGCGCGCGCAGATCCGCAGGCATGGTCTCGAGCGGCCGGAAGATCCCGGGGAACACCTTCGCCAGCGTCAGGACGAGCGGGTCGCGCGGGTCGGCGAGGTAGGCGGTGACGTTCCCGTCGAACGCGTCGATCACGACCTTCACGCTGTTGCGCAGGTAGTTGGTGCCGTCG
>DASPXO010000193.1:0-8687 GCA_035637235.1 Gemmatimonadales bacterium
TTGCGACATTCGCAGGGACGAATTGAACACGGCACGCTCACTGCTTGATAGCACCCACAGGGCGAACGCGTCGTGATCCAGATCACCGCGTAACGGATTTACGTCGAGGCGTAGCGGAATCGCCCTCGGCCGACAACGCGCGGGGCTGCGATTGCCTAACGATCGCAACAGATTAGCGGTCTACGTTTAGCGGCAAGAAGAACGACGGCGGATTCGGTGAAGGGAGCCGGCCGTTCGCCTATCTGTCGCTGTAGCCTAATGATAGGTCCCTGACACCCAGAGGATACCGTCGCCGCCGGCTGGCGATTGGCAAAATCGAGAAAGTCTGGGTGTTGTCCCGACCGCACAGCGGATTGGTAGTCCGCTGTCCAGTTGCAACTCCTAGTGATGTCGGTAGATCGACGCCCTTGTCTACTGCTTAAAGAGTGCGGGGAACTGCCGCTGCAATTGGCGGAGCTTCGGCAGATCGTTGAAGACGATGTAAGGGTAGTGAGGGTGTCGGGCGAGAAAGTTCTGGTGGTACTCCTCGGCGGGATAGAAGCGCTCGAGCGGAACTACCTGGGTCGCGATGGGCCGGGTGAATGCGTTAGCCTTGGTGAGCTGATCGATGTAAGCCAGCGCGGTCTCCTTCTGCGCTTCGTTCGCGTAGAAGATCGCCGAGCGGTATTGGCTCCCCACATCGGGGCCCTGCCGGTTCAACTCGGTGGGATCGTGTGCCACCGAAAAGAAAATCTGCAGCAGCCGGCCGTAGGAGACTTCCGCTGGATCGTACGTGATCTGCACCGACTCGGCATGCCCCGTCGCACCGGTGCTGACCACCGTGTACTTCGCCGTGGTTGCGCTTCCTCCCGAATACCCTGAGACCACGCGAGAAACGCCTCTCACATGCTTGAAGACGGCGTCCACGCCCCAGAAACAACCTCCCGCAAGCACGGCTGTCTGCTCACCAGCGGCTGCCGGGAAGCGGGATTCGGCGGCAAAGCCGGGGATTTGGGCCTGTGCCGCGCTAGCTGCCAGCACACTGCTTGCGCACACAAGAGCCAGCTTTCTCTTCAAGAACATACTCCCTCCGTCCCAGAGAATCGGCGCCGACTGGAGCATCAGAACTGCACGGCCAGCGCCACGCTGCGGCAGATCTTCTCCCCCTTGGGGCAGACGCTTGCCCGCACGATGCCCTCGTGGACGTCTTGCCTGAGCGCAGCCATCGCTGTCGGCGCGTCGGCGAAATACGCAGTGTCTGACGTGAGGTGCGGCGAGTCAAATCGCAGCACCGTGCCGTCCGCGAGCTCGAGCGCTGGCTTGAGCTGGGCATTGATCCGCGCACCCGGCGCACCGACCAGCCTGAACCGGCTGACCCGGCCTTCGTGCTCCACGGCCAGGCGGAACGGCGCAGCAGGGCGGCACGCGGCCAGGGCGAGCAGCAGGAGAACCAGGCCGCCCTTCATTCCGCCAGGAGCTCCCGGATCCGCTGGTCCCACACGTGGAAGTCTGCGTCATCAGGGTGGAACTCGCCGTACCCCGTGAAACGGATCGTCCCCTGCTTGTCGATCAGCACGAAACTCGGCCAGAAGCGGATTCCGTAGGCGTCCCACGTGCGTCGATCATTGTCCTGGGCATTAGGATAGGTGATGCTCTGCTTCGCCAGGGCGCGCGCCACGTTGCTTTTGTCATGCTCACCCGAGTACGGCGGAAACTCCGGCGTGTGGATCCCGATCAGCGAAAGCCCGTCGGCGCGATAGCGTCGGTCGAGCTCGACGAGAGACGGCACCGTATTGGTGCAGTTGTAGCACGTGAATACCCAGAAGTTGAGCAGGACGACCCGGCCCCGCAGCTCGGCGAGCCGGAGCGGGTGGTCGACGTTGAGCCAGCTTGGGTTGGTCAGCTCGGGTGCCGTCCTATCGCCGCCAGGTGGGGCCGACCTCGGAGCCCCCGGCCGTCGTAGGGCGGCATTGGTCGCGGCTCCGGCGCCGGTCAGGAGCGCCGCGGCAGCCGCCAGGGACCAGTGAAAGCGCATGGGGTACTCCATCGGTCATGACTGTTGCGTCCCCGCGTACTACAACACGTCGTCGCCGGACGCGCGCTCGTTCTCAGGAGATACGTCCGCGGCGGGCGCCGCGGATTCGTGGCGCGCCCTGTGTCGCGCTACCAGGTTTCGCTTCCCGGCACGCCCTTGAACGGCCCGACGACCTCGGGCGTGATCCACCCTCCGTAGTACAGCCCCGGTTGCGGCTGGACACGGTGCTCGCCGACCCAGCACGCATCCATCCGGCGCGGGTAGAACGCGAAGGGCGGCCGATGTGTCTACGATCGTCGCGCCGCCGAGCTCGACGCGGATCCGCAGCGGCACCCGCTCGACTCGCGGGGGACGCGGGAAATCCCACACCGAAACCTGGCCCGGTCCGGGGACGACGATGTGCGGGGGCCGCTGGCGGGGAAGGGCACGCAGGCGTGCACGCTCCGCCGCGTGGGGATCCGTGCGGCCGGACGTGGTCACGGTCTGATCCCGGGCACGTTGAGGCGGACGCGATACACACTCGTCCGCGCCGCCAGGTACAGCGTTCGGCCGTCGTCATCCCCCCAGGCCATGTTGGCCGGCTGCTCGGGCGCCTTGATCGTGCCGAGGTGCTTGCCCGCCGGCGAGATGATCCACACGCCTCCGGGGCCCGCGCCGTACACGTTCCCCCGCTGGTCCACCTTCAAGCCGTCCCACGCCTGCTCCCCCGGCAGGGGGCTGGCGTTCACAAACACGGTGCCATTCGACAAGCCGCCGTCGGGACTCACCTCGTAGCGCATGATCACCTTCTTCTTCAGGTCCCAGTTGTCCACGTACAAATACTTCTCGTCCGGCGAGAACGCCAACCCGTTGGGCCCGAGCAGATCAGTGCTCAGGAGCTTCAGGTGGCCGTCCTTGAGGAGGAAGATCCCGCTGAACGGCAGCTCCTTGCGCGGGTCGTCGTAGAACTTGGGCAGCCCAAACGGCGGATCGGTGAAGTAGAGCGCGCCGTCCGAGCGATAGACCAGATCGTTGGGACTGTTCAGCCGCTTCCCTTCGTATCGGTCGGCCAAGGTCAGCACGCCGTTTTTCTCGAGCCGTGTCACGCGCCGGTTGCCGTGCTCGTCGATCGTCAGGCGTCCGTCTAAATCGAGGGTGAGCCCGTTCGAGCCCGGCTGGCCGTACTCGCCGATGTCGACGCCGGTGTACCCGCTCTTCGCGCGGAACACGGAGACCTGGCCGTCCGGCGTCCAGCGGTAGATCGTGTTGGCGTTGGGATCGCTGAACAAGAGATAGCCGCCGTCGCGGACCCACAAGGGACCTTCGGTGAACTGGAAGCCGCCGGCGATCTTCTCGATCTTTGCGTTCGGGTCGACGATGTCGTCGAGCGCCGGATCGAGCCGCACGATCTCGTCCACGACCGGCAGACGACGCGCGTCCGGCCGCGATAGACCTCTTCCGTGACGGTGAAACCGTGAAGCAGCATCGCCCCCCCCGACCGCGCGCCACGCGCCTGACCCACGCCGCGAGGTCTCGCCGGGCACCGGCTGAGCGACGGGGGGTGGGTCAGACCGCACTCTGACCGATCCGTCTAACATATCCCTGCCGGCTCGGGCTGCTAGACGCCGGGTTCGGGGACGGGGGGGAGGCGACCGGCGGGCTGGGCCCGGCGACCCCGAGACGGGCGAAGAGCGGGAACTCCCGGCCGCAGCGCCGCATTATAGCCGACGATGGCCCCGGCCCGACGGGGCGAGTCCCCGAGTTTCCGGGACCGTTCCAATCACACTCAGGAGGAACAATGCAGATCATCGAAACCCAGGAGCTCGTCCCCAGCTGTCATCGTCCCGAACTCGTCGAGACGAGCGAGCTTCAGCCGACCTGCCACTCCTGAACGACAGGCTGGCGGCATCCGAGGGCCCGGAGCGATTCCGGGCCCTCGGCACTTCCGGGAACCAACCGCGCGGCGGTCGCATTATAGCCCGCGCCAACAACACACCAGCAAGGGAGACCGCATGGCTTCGCGCAGAAGGATCATCGTGAGTGCGGCAGTGCTTGCCGCCCTGGGGGCATGGTACGCCTTCCGCCCCGAGCGGCTGTTCGTCAACAAGACTGTCAACGAGGCGTTTCCGGCGGGGTCCCAGGCGCAGGCGGCCGAACCGTCCGCCCCGGTGACGCTCGTCGCAGGCCGGTTCCATACGAACGCACACGAGACGAAGGGGCTCGCCACGATCTACCGGCTCCCAGACGGCAAGCGTGTGCTGCGGCTGAGCGAGTTCGCCACGTCCAACGGCCCGGATGTGCACGTGTATCTCGTGGCGGCCGGGGATGTCCAGGACGACGCGACCGTCAAGCGGGCGGGCTTTGTGGATCTGGGATCGATCAAGGGCAACGTCGGTGACCAAAACTACGACGTCCCAACCGACCTCGATCTCTCGCAATACCGCGCCGCCACCATCTGGTGCCGCCGCTTCGCCGTCAACTTCGGGACCGCGCCGCTCGGCGCGTCCCAAATGTGAGGAGGAGCACGCCCATGTCCCGCTCGTCCATGTCGTCTCTGGCAGCGCTGCTCGTGCCGGCGCTGCTCCAGGCGCAGGGGGTGCCGTTCGGCTACGTGCCCCACAACCGGCCGGCGCGCCGCGCCACCTTCACGGTACGAATCGAAAACGTATCGACCCCGGCGACGCTGAAGCTCTCGAACGGCCAGATGGCGCCCGCGCCGAACGCTCCCGGCCTGTGGGTCGTGCACAGTGAGCCTGAGCCGCTGTTCTCGGCCGGCAGGAGGGATCGGGGGAAGGGCCTCGAGGCGCTGGCCGAGGACGGCAATCCGGCGGTGCTCGCGAGCGCGGTTCAGCACCAGCGGGGGAGCGCGGCGAGCGGCACGTTCCTGATTCCGACCGGCGACGCGATGCCCGGGCCCGCCACTCCGGGGAAGGCGTTCGAGTTCACGGTGACGGCCGAGCCGGGTCAGAGACTCACGTTCGCGACGATGTTCGGGCAGTCGAACGACCTGTTCCTGGCTCCGGACGACCGCGGGATCCAGCTATTCGACTCGAAGGGGGACGTGATGAGTGGCGACATCACTTCGTTGATCTATCTGTGGGATGCCGGCACCGAAGTCAATCAGGAGCCGGGGCTGGGGCCGGACCAGGCGCCCAGGCAGGCCGCACCTAACACCGGGGCGTCGGAGAGGAAGTCGGTCCAGCTTGTCTCGGAGGCGAAGGACCGGTTCAAGTACCCGAAGGTGTCCGAGGTGTTGCGCGTCACGGTGACGCCTCTCGCCACGGGTGCCATGGACTGAGCTCGGCCTCGCTTCTCGCCTGCTGGACGCGCCGCGGATCGCGGCTCCTCGGGGCCTGGCGCCACACCGACTAGCTCCTCGACCAATCCGAGCCGGTGCGACGGGCGTAGAGACGATGTCAAGTCTACGCCCGTTCTCCTTCTCTCAAGGAGTAGTGAACCATGCTCCGCTTCATCCCGCCCTCGCCGCGAGGCCGCGTGCTCGCGACGGGCCTGCTGCTCGCGACGGCTGCGGCCATCGGTCTGACGCGTTGGATCAACGCGTCGGACCACAGGGACAGCGCGCTGCTTGCCGCGGACCAAGCCGCCGACATCGCGGACGTGTACACCTTCCGCAGCCCCGTCAACCCGAGCAACGTCGTCCTCGCGATGACCGTGTCCGGCTTCATTCCGCCGTCCGAAGCGAGCACGACCTTCTTCGACCCCAACGTGCTGTACCAGTGGAAGATCGATAATAACGGGGACGCGGTCGAGGATCTCGCCATTCAGGCCTTCGTCACGGGCTCGGGCCGCCGCCAGAACATGCATTTCCGCGTCGTCGATCGGGTCAAGCATCGCGAGGAGCACGACGACGAGGAAGATGACGACCGCGCTTCCGTTCGCCGGCTCCAGATTCCCACCGTGCGCGTGACGACCGGACCGACCCCGATCATCGCCACCCGCCGCGGGATCAAAGCGTTCGCCGGCGTGCGCGACGACCCGTTTTTCTTCGATCTGGCGCAATTCAAGAAGATCGTCGGCGGCATGGCGACCAGCTTTAACAACCCGGGCACCGACGCCTTCGCCGGAACGAACGTGCTGGCGATCGTCATCGAACTGCCCGGCTCGATGCTCGGCGCCGCGAAGGTGGGCGTCTGGGGCACCACGAGCCGCCGGCAGTCGTAGCCGGCCCTCCCTCGAGGACATGGAACCAAGGAGATCGGATCATGCAACGCATAGCGAAGGTCTTGCAGGCCCTCCCGGTGCTTGCCCTGGCGACGATCGTCGTGTCGGCCTGTGACGCGGATAGCAGCTCGCCGGCTGGCCCGCGGGCCGAGGCCAGCATGTTGAGAGACCGAGACCTGATGCAAGAAGACCGTTTCGGGCTCCCGGCGATCGCGACCGTGTTCATCCCGACGGACCTGAAGGACGCCTATAATCAAGCGGCGCCGTCCGGGGACGTTGCCAACTTCAAGAGCCTGATCGTCGCGAAGCTGATGGCGTTCGGACAGGACGCGGCTTCCGCCAATGTGCTGGCCAGCGCGCTTGCGCCGGACATCCAGCCCATCGACCTCTCGAAGCCGACGGGCTTTCTGAACGGTCGCACACTCAGTGACGACGTGATCACGGCGGAGCTGCGCCTTATCTTCGGGTCGAACGCCGCGCTCAACGACGATCACGTGGACGCCAACGACAAGCCGTTCCTCGCGACGTTCCCCTATCTTGCCGGGCCGCACGTCCAGTGAAACGGACATACGCCATCTGGTCAGCTGGTGCGATGGCGCTCGGAGTCGCTCTGGTGACTTCGCGCGCCGTCACGCCGGGCGGGTGGGAGGTCGCCGCAACCGACACGGCGATCACGTCGCGGAGCATCGCGTTCTTCGAGCAGCGGCTGGCGCGCGATCCCTACAACTACCTGGCGGGGGGCCGGCTCGTCGCGCGCTACCTAATGCGGTTTCAGTTGGGCGGGAACCTCGCTGATGTGAAGCGTGCGGAGGTCGTTGCGCAGTCCATTATGCCGGTGGTCTCGGATACCGCGGGCGCGTATGCCCGACTCGGGGTCGTCTATCTCACGCAACACAAGTTCGCAGAGGCACACGACGCGGCGCGACGGGCCGTCGCCCGGAATCCGAAGGACCAAGAGGCGCTCGGCTTGCTGTTCGACACGGGCATTGCGACCGGCCGGTATGCGGTCGCCGAGTCCGCGCTGGCGAGACTCATGCCCGGTCGCATGCCGTATCAGCTGCGCCTCGCGCACATGCTCAGCGCGCGCGGCAACATGCAGGGCGCCTATCACACGATGGACCGCGCCTGTCGTCAGCTCGCGCGCGCGCAGGTCAGACCGCAGGCGGTCGCGTGGTGCCTGACCGAGCTGGCCAAGATCCAGCACGCTCGGGAGGGCGAGCCGTCCGCGGCCGCCCTGTACCACGCCGCGCTGCGCGTCCAACCGGGATACCGTGCTGCCCTTGAGGGGCTCGCTGATCTCGCCTACGCGCGCGGGGACTGGGCCGAGGCGGCGCGCCTGTTCCAGCACATCGCGGTCGATGCCCATCCCGATCTCTACCTGCGACTCGCCGAGGTGCACCGCGCGATGGGCCAGTCCGGCACGGCCGCGGGCTGGGAGCGGGCGTTCCTGCGGGTCGCGCGCGCGCCGGGCGGGGAACCGCTCTACGCCCTTCCGCTCGCCCTCTACTACGCCGCGTCGCCGCTGACGCTCGATACGGCCCTCGCCATCGCCCGCCGCGACGTCGCGCGACGGCCCGCCGTCGAGAGTTGGGACGTGCTCAGCTGGGTGTTGTTCCGGCGTGGGGACTTGACGGAGGCGCTCGTCGCGTCGGACCGGGCCCGGCAGTGGGGTGCGCCGAGTCCGACTATGAATTACCACCGGGGGCGCATGCTCGAGGCGCTGGGCCGGGGAAACGAAGCCGCACCCTTCCTGCGACTCGCGCTAGCGCGGCGCAGCCTGCTCGAGCCCCACGTCCTACTGGAGCTGCGTCAGGCCGGCGTGGCGGCTGATTGACGTGCCGGGCTCGGTTCTCATGATTGCGACTCGACGCAGGCTCGCGTCACACGCGCTCCGTCGCCCTGCTCGCGACATCTCCGCCGTTGTCACGGGGCGGGCGCCTAGGCTCGGTACCGGGAACCATCGCAGGGGTTGGTGGCCCCGCAGTGGTGCTTGTCGCTTTCCTAATCGTGTGTGCCTGTGGCGACTGCTTCGGCAATTAACCTGTCTAGCTGACATTCGACAGCTATGAAACGGGAGCGGTTCATTGACGCCGCCCGCTCGCGTGCCCCCGCCCTTCGAACCTTGGAGTCCCCATCTAACTAAGACCCGGAATCGTTGAGAGATTACGCCTCATAGATAGGAGGCACCGTACACCGGCCGTACGTTACCATGGAGGATCGTCATGGCAGATAAGAAGATCATCGCGGTTATCGGAGCAACCGGCGCGCAAGGTGGAGGGCTGGTGCGCGCCATGATGGCTGACAAGAGCAGCTCGTTCAGGCCCCGCGCCGTCACACGGAACATCAACTCCGAGAAGGCGAAGGCGCTTGCAGCCGCGGGTGTGGAGGTCGTCGCGGCAGATACCGACAAGCCCGGGACCGTTGATCGGGCGTTCGCGGGAGCCTACGGCGCCTTCTGTGTCACGAATTTCTGGGAGCACTTCTCGCCCGAGCGGGAGCTGACCCAGGCCGG
>DASPXO010000194.1:0-7628 GCA_035637235.1 Gemmatimonadales bacterium
TGGAGACCGAGAACATCACCGGCAACGCCACGCTCAACTACTCTAAGTGCGCGGTTCTCAGGGCGTTACAGTACACGCAGCTGGCAGCCCTCATACGGGCGCGCTCGTTCACGCAGCCGTACTGACGCTCCCGGACTAGGCGACCCGCCAGCACCCTTGCTTGACATGATTCGTAAGTGCCTATTGTGACTTGTGTTTACCGCACCCGTGCGGTGCCGGTGAGACCCGGGCGCAGGCCTCTGCGACACGACCCCGCAAGCCCGCTAAGTATCGGTAATGAAAGGTAGTTACTCGTCAGGCCTCAAGTAGGTTCGAGACTTGACAGGATAAGGGGCGAGGCATACTGTAGTTTGCCCTCGCCCCGTCTTCTTCTCTCATCCTAGGAAACGAATGGCCCTGTTCGGGTTGCTCGGCGGCAAGAAGACCTCGGTCGGCCTGGATATCGGCTCCGGCATCATCAAGCTCGTCGCGATAGACCATTCCGGGAGCGAGCCCGAACTCGCGAAGGTCGCCACCACAGAGGTGGCCGCCGACGCGATCGTCGAAGGCGAGGTCATGGATCCCGGGATCGTCGCCGAGGCGATCCGGGGGCTGTTTGCCGCGGCCGGCGTGAAGCAGCGGTCGGTGGTCACGGCGGTCGGCGGGCGTGACGTCATCGTCAAGAAGATCCAAATGGACCGCATGAAGGAGCAGGACGCGCGCGAGGTGATCCGCTGGGAAGCCGAGCAGCACGTCCCCTTCGACATGGCGAACGTGGAGCTCGACTTCCAGATCCTCGACCCGGACGCCGAGGGGCTGCAGATGAGCGTCCTGCTGGTGGCGGCCAAGCGGGAGCTGGTCGAGGGCCGGGTGGGCCTGCTCGACGAGGCGGGGCTCACGGCGTCGGTCATCGACGTGGACGCCTTCGCCATCCACAACGCCTTCGAGCTGAATCATCCCGAAGCGATGCGGGGCGTGGCGGGCTTGGTGAACATCGGTCACGAAGTGACCAACGTGAACATCCTGGAGGACGGCGTGCCGGTCCTCACGCGGGACCTCTCCATCGGCACGCGGCGGTTCCGCGAGGATCTCCAGCGCGAGAAGGGCCTTTCGGCCGAGGACGCCGAACGGGTGATCCAAGGCCAGACGGCGAGCGGCGACTTGGCGCCGTACGTCGAGGCCCGCGGCGAGGAGATCGCGGTGGGGGTGGAGCGGGCGGCGGCGTTCCTCGCGACCGCGTCGCGGTCGGCGGGCGGGCCGGGCCGGGTCTACACGACCGGCGGCGGAGCGCGGATTCCGGGGCTGAACGAGGCGCTCGCGAGTCGGCTCCGGGTGCCGGTGGAGCTCGCGAGCCCGGTGCAGCGGCTCAAGGTGCGCGACTCGGTGTTCGACGCGGTGTCGGTGGATGAGGTGGCGCCGTTGCTGATGTTGTCGGTGGGGCTCGCGCTCAGGCGCGCCGCATGATCGAGATCAACCTTCTCCCTGGCAAGAAGAAGAAGGCCGCGGCGGGGCCGGGCTTCCGACTCGCCATGCCCGACTTCGGTGCGCTCGTCGCGAGCATCAAGAACCCGTGGCTCTTGACGGCGAGCGCGACGTCGGCCGTGGTGGTCGGGGGTGGGCTGTTGTTGTTCATCACCGAGAGCGCCCGCTTGCGGGTGCTCGAGGGGAGGCTCGAGGCGACTCAGACCGAGAAGCGGCGGTTCGACGCGGTCATCGCCCAGAAGCGCCAGTCGGAGAGGATCCGGGACTCGCTGATCGCGGAGATCAACGTCATCCGCAGCATCGACGCCGACCGGTACGTCTGGCCGCACCTGCTCGACCAGATCACGAAGGCCCTGCCGCCCTACACCTGGCTGCGGAGCATCCAGTTCGCGGGCGCCGGGTCGGGCCAGCCGGAAGCCCCTCCCGGCGCCGCGGCGGCGGGAGCGGACACGACGGGCGGGCCCGCGGTCCGGGTGTGGATCAGCGGGGCCACGGTGGACATCCAGGCGTACACCACCTTCCTGCGGCAACTCGCGGCGTCGCCCTGGCTGGCCGACGTGACGCCGGCGACGTCGTCCACGGTGATCGAGGCCGACCGCCCGGTCACCGCGTTCAACGTGTCGGTGCGCTACCGGGTGGCCGACTCGGTCTACATTCGCACCATCCCGCTGGTGCGGGCGGTGAGGTAGGGCCATGGCCTTCGGCATCCCGGCGGACCGGCAGAGCCAGGTGATGCTGCTGATTATCGTCGCGGCGGCCACGGGCGGGTATTTCTTCTGGACCGGCTGGCACCAGCCCACCGCCGCGAAGATCGCCGCCACGCGCAGCGAGATCGACAGCCTCCAGCTGATCATCGACCGGGCCAAGGCCGACCTCGCGAGCGGGACGGTGGAGGACCTGCGCCGCAAGGTCGAAGAGTACCAGGCCCTGCTCGGCGTGATGCGCCGGCTGGTCCCGGAGAAGAACGAGGTGCCCGCGCTCATCGACGACATCTCGACCAGGGCGAAGGTGCGCGGGGTGTCGATCAGCCGGCTCGAGCCGCTGACCGTCGATGCGGGGCCGCCGTTCGACACGTATCGCTACCGGCTCGAGATCCTCGGCCATTACGATCAGCTGGGCGAGTTCCTGACCGACATCGCGAGCCTGCCGCGCATCATCGTGCCGCAGGACGTGGTGCTGCGGGGGGCGCAGCCGCAGGCGCAAAGGGTGATGAGCGACACGCTGGGCGCGCTGCTCGAGGCGAACTTCCAGATCCGGACGTTCGTCAAGTCCGCAGCGCCGGCGGCCGCGCCGGGCGCGTCGGGGAAGCCCGCCGCGCGCCCAGGGGACCGCCCATGAGCGTGCGGCTCGCGCTCGGCCTGGCGGCGCTCTCGCTGGCCGGGCCGCTCGCCGCACAGGCGAAGCGCGGTGGCGCGGCCCGGCCGGACAGCGCGGCCCTGGCCACGACGCTCGTGCGCGAAGTGTTCGCCTACGAAGGCGGCGGGCGCGATCCGTTCGTGTCGCTGCTCAAGTCGGGCGATATTCGACCGCTCCTGTCCGATCTCAAGCTCGTGGGCATCTACTACGACTCGCGCTACCCGGCGCGGAGCGTCGCCGTGCTGCGCGACGTCACCAACAGCAAGATCTATCGCGTCAAGCCGGGCGACGTCCTCGGCCGCCTGAAGACCACGACGGTCCGGCCGCGTGAGGTCGTGTTTACCGTGCAGGAGTTTGGCTTCGAGCGGCAGCAGACGTTGTCGCTCGCCAAGCAGGAGGTCACACCATGAAGCGCATCGCAGCCCTCGCCGCCCTGCTGGTGGTCGCGGCGGCGCCCCGCGCCCTTGCGGGGACGGCAGGGCGGGACGGCGACGTCAAGGCCGTCAGCGTAGTCCCGGCTTCCGGCAGCGTCGAGGTCGTCATCGACCTCCAGGGCACGGTCGACGTGCAGGATTTCACCCTGGCGGATCCCGCCCGGCTCGTGATCGACCTGCAGAGCGCGCGGCTCACGGCGCCCGCCGTGCTGTACGACGGGCAGAACCGCGGTGGAATCAAGAACATCCGTTACGCGCAGTTCCGGCCGGGCGTGGTGCGCATCGTGATCGACCTGGACCTGCTCAAGGATTACCAGCTCGAGAAGCGCGAGGGCCAGATTCGCGTCAAGATCGGCTCCGAGCGCACCGCGTTCGCCGCGTGGTCGAGCCAGTCGGCGGCGATCCTGGCCGTCTCCGCTCCCCCCGCCGCGCAGCCTGCGGCCGCGCGCGGCGGCCAGGCGGCCCGGGTGACGACGCCGAGCCCGAGCACCGCCCCGATGACGGTGGCGCAGTACCTCGCGACGCACGCCCCGGAGAGCGCGCAGTCGCAGGCGCCCCGCATTACGGCCACCTGGGACAACGCCGACATCCAGGAAGTCGTGGCCGGCTTCGCCGCCTTCAGCGGACGGACCATCGTGGTCAACAAGGGCATCGCCGGCAAAGTCAGCGCGGAGATCAAGAACCAGCCGTGGGACCTCGCGTTCCACGCGGTGCTCGAATCGCAGGGGCTCGCCGTCAACGTGCTCGAGGGCGGCATCCTCCAGGTGATCGACCAGAAGGACCTCGCCCGCGCGGACTCGACGGTGCCGGTCGAGACCCGGCTCGTGCGGGTGAACTACGCCCGCGCCACCGCCCTGGTCCCCTCGGTACAGTCGCTGCTCACCAAGCGCGGCGCCGTGGTCGCGGACTCGACCACCAACGCGCTCGTCATCACCGAGATCACGACGCGGATCAGCAAGGTCGAGGAGTTCGTGCGGGGGCTCGACATCCGCACGCCGCAGGTGTCGATCCAGGCGAAGATCATCTTCATCGACCGCACCGACGTGGAGAACATGGGCGTCAAGTACGACCTCGGCTCGTCCACGCAGTTCTTCAACAGGCTCGTGCAGCGGCCCGATCCCCGGACCGCGGAGCCGGTGGACACGGACCTGGACGGCGTCCCTGACGCGCTCGTGCCGACGGGGAATTTCTCGCCCAGCGAGACCATCGTGGACCTGGGCGGCAACTCTCTGTCGGCGTTGGGGAACGCGAGCCAGGCGGTCGTAAACCCGGCGCTCGATCTCATCTTCTCGACCGCGCTCGGGAACTTCGACCTCACCACCTTCCTGCAGGCGCTGCAGCGCGTGGAGCTCGCCGACGTCCAGGCCGAGCCGACGATCACGACGCTCGACAACCGGCCTGCCGAGATCCTCGTCGGCGACCGGGTCCCGATCCGCGTGATCGACGTGAGCTCGGCCGCGGGGGGCAACGCGGTTCCCCGTGCCACCGTGAGCTTCCAGCAGACGGGCATCAACCTGAAGGTCACGCCGCACGTCACCGCGAACCGCCAGGTCCTGATGGAGGTGCACGCGGAGCGCTCCAGCGTGAAGCCGGCCTCGGTGGACATCGGCTTCACGTTCCAGACCCAGCAGGCGGACAACCAGATTCTGGTCAACGACGGCGAAACGGCCGTCATCGGCGGCCTCACGGTGACCGAGGTCACGGTGACCAAGTCCGGAATCCCGTTCCTTGTGGACTTGCCGATCATCGGGAAGCTGTTCGGGTTTTCGGAAAAGCAGGAGAACCGGCGTGACCTGCTGATTCTGATCACGCCCCACATCATCGACGACCTGGTGGCGCCCGCCGGCAAATAAGCGAGGAGTGGTCTATGCGGCAGGGACGAGGGAGTGGCCTGCTGTGGGGGATTGGCGTGCTTGCGAGCGCCGTCGGGGCGTGCGAGAGCAACCGCACCCCCGGCGGGGTGCAGCGGGACCAGATCTCGCCCGTCATCGCGCTGGCCACCGCCGACACGCAGGACATCGCGGGTGGGCTCAACTTGACCGTCACCGCCACGGACAACCTCGGCTTGAAGAGCATCCGGCTCACCTACACCGGCGGCTACGTCGGCCAGACGGACACCATCTTTACCTCCGCGGTCACGAGCATCTCGATCCCCAAGAAGATCACCCCGGGCTCGGGGGCGGGCGGCTTGATCCGGATCGTGGGCCGCGCCACCGACGGCGCCGGCAACTTCGCCGAAGACACGGTGTTCACCTTCCTCGTGAACGTGGCCGCGCTCCGCGTCTACCTCCTGCAGCCGACGCTCGGCGCCGTAGCCTCCTCGGGCAAGTACGTCCCGATCCAGGTGGCGGCGGCGCAAACGTCGGGCGTCCGGCGGCTGGGGTGGTATGTGGGCGGCAACGCCGGCCAGACGGCGCAGACCGGCGACTCGGTCGTGAACGGGTCGCCCCCGTTCCCCGATACGCTCGGCTTTGTGGACTCGGTGCTCGTGACGGGGACGACGGGGTTCTTCACCATCGTGGGTTTCGCCGTCGACTCGGGGTTGCGGGTGGCGCAGACGTCGCCCATCACCGTGACCATCCTGTCCGCGGCGAACGACAACACGCCGCCGCAGATCGAGCAGACGGTCCTGCTGCGCGCCGAGGCCAACGACACCGTCACCGTGCACGCCACCGACCCGAGCGGCATCACGGTTATCGGCTTCGCCGTGACGAGCACGACCGGCACGCCGATCCGGCGGGACTCGCTGGTCTTGAGCGGCACGTCAACCGACGTCATCCGCAGGTTCACGCTCGGGCTGAACGCGCTCACGCCGCCCGTGCAGGTGGTCGTGCAGGCGTTCGCGTGCGACGGGGCCGTGGCCAAGAACTGCGGCGTCACCGCGCAGACGTTCACCGTCCCGAGCCCGACCGGCCCGGCCCGGGCGGACACCATCACGCTCGTCTCCGGCACGACCGTCGCGCTGCCGTTCGGCGGCAAGATCGCCGACGCGATCTACAGCGCGAACCGGAACGAGCTGTACCTCACCAACATCTCGCTGTCGCGCGTCGAGGTGTTCCAGGTCGCGAACACGACCTTCGTCGCGCAGGGGATCCCGACGGCCGGGCCGCAGCCCTGGGGCATCGCGCTCTGGCCGGCGAACACGCAGGGCGGCTACGGCGACACGATCGTCGTCGCCGATGCGGGGGGCACCGAGCTGTCCATCATCGAGGTAGCCCCCCGGCGACGGCTGGTCTGGCGCCAGGACCTGCCGGACTTCCTGATCCAGACATACAAGGTCGTGCTCTCGCCGACCCCGAAGACGATCATCACCGAGTACAACATCTCGGATCGGCCGCAATACGTCGCGACCGTGTGCCGCACGGCCGGGGGGACGACCTGCGCCCCCGACTCGATCTTCGCGGTGTATTCCACCACGCCCCTGCCGACGAACCCGGCGCCGTTCACAAACCGGGCGACGGTCCGGATGGAGAAGCTGTGGAACCCCGGGAACCCGCCGGACACCACGTTCTTGTTCGGGCACCTGTTCTGGGAGATCGCGAACACGTCGGCCGGCACCAACACGGACACGCTGCGCATCGTGCTGCGCCGCGGGTTGCCCTACAATCAGACCAGGGTAGTGCTGTCGGCGTGCGCGGGGGTGAACGTGGAGCTGGACAAGTTCGCGCTCGGGGACTCGACGTACGCTCGCAACTCGGGCGACTTCACACACGCGATGCTCGGCGAGGGTGGGACGACGCCGCTCCAGTCGGCGCGGGTGATGCTCTACACGACGAAGGCACGCCTCACCACCACCTTCCAGCAGTGCAACACCGACGGGACTGCGCAGACGTCGGTCGGAGTGATCCGCGATGCGGGCAACTTCGACGTGGACCTGGGCATGTCCCCCGGCATCGACGTCGTCGATTTCACGTCGAACACCGGGATCAAGATCAAGTCGATCGCCACCAACTTCAACGGCGGGACGAATGTGGCGCGGGCCGACTCGATCTACGTGTTGGACGAGGGACTGCGGCTCAAGGGCACCTCCTGCCCCGAGGCCTCCCCGGGCGCCGGGTGCCTCGCGGGTCCCGGAATGGACATGAACTACAACCATGCGTTCGCGGCGGGCGTCGGCGGCACCCCCGGCACCTGGGGTGGCAGCGCCGACTCGACCGACCGCGTGCTGTTCGTGGCGCGCTCGGATGGCAACATCGACGTGTTCGACACGTTCTTCTACAACAGCATCGGGACGATCTCGACCCGCGACCCCATCATCGGCCCGCTGCGGGTGGGGAGAGACCCGACCGGCGCCCAGTTGCTGTTCGGCATCACGGCCCGCGGCCTCGTCATGGTAAAGCTGCCGACGATCCCGAACCCGAACCCGGCGCCGCCGGT
>DASPXO010000195.1:0-2278 GCA_035637235.1 Gemmatimonadales bacterium
GCGACGCTCGCCGGCGCCGCGGCGGCCGCGCTCGGCTCGCGCGTCTCGGCATGACGCACACGGCCGCCACGAGCCGGTGATCTGGGACGCGGTCGTCGTCGGCGCCGGGCCGGCCGGCTCGACGACGGCGCTGCTGCTCGCCCGCGCCGGCGCCCGCGTGCTGCTCCTCGACCGCGCCCGCTTCCCCCGCGACAAGCCCTGCTCCGAATACTTGAGCCCGGCGACGACCGCAATCCTCGAGCGGCTGGGCGACGGCGTGCTCGCGGAGGTTGAACGCGCGGCGCCTGCCAGGCTCCACGGGATGAAGGTCGTCGCCCCGGGCGGGGCGGCGGTGGTGGGACGCTTCGACTCGGATCACGGCGCTCGTCCTCCGCGCCCCTACAGCTTCGCGCTCCCCCGCACCACGTTCGACACCATTCTCGTGCGCGCCGCCGAGCGCGCGGGTGCGACCATCCGCGAGGGAACGGCGGTGGAGGATCTGCTGTTCGGCCGGAGTGCTCCCGCCGGAGTCAGCGCCCGGTCGGGGCGCGGGGTGCGGGATGCATATCGTGCGCGCGTCGTGATCGGCGCCGACGGGCTGCGCTCGATCGTGGCGCGGCGCTTGGGCCTGGTGCAGACGTCGCCGCCGCGCCGCGTCGCGTTCAGCGCGCACGTCGCGGAGGTGGCGGGGGTGGATGGAGTCGGCGAGCTGCACGTGGGCGCGCGGGGGTACGTCGGTCTCGGGCCCATCGGCGGCGGCGTGACGACGGTCGCGCTCGTGGTCCCGCTCGCCGCCGTGCGCCGCGCACGCACCGACTTCCGCGCCGGTTTTTTCGCCGAGCTCGAGCGGTTTCCGGGGCTCGCGGGGCGGTTCGACCCGCGGCGCCTGGTGCGTCCGGTGCTTGTCACCGGCCCGTTCGCGCGCTGGGCGCGGCGCCCGGTGGCCGGGGAGCGCGGGTGGGCCGCCCTGCTCGTGGGCGACGCGGCCGACTTCTTCGACCCGTTCACGGGCCAGGGCATCTACAGCGCGCTGCGCGGCGCGGAGCTCGCGGCCGCCTGCGTGCTCCCCGCGCTCGCGCGCGGGGTCAGGGAACCCGTCCCCGCCGCGAGCCTGCAGGCTTACAGCCGCGCGCGCCGCCACGAGTTCGCCGGCAAGTGGGCGCTCGAGCGGCTGATCGGCCTCGGCGTCGGGTGGCCCGCCCTCGCCGATCGCGTGGTGAGCCGGCTGGCGCGCCGGCCGGACCTGGCGGATCTTCTGGTGGGGGCGACGGGCAATTTTGTCCCGGCCCGCCGCGTCCTCGCTCCGAGCGTCCTGGCCCGACTCCTCTGGTGACCATGCCCGGCGTCGACCCCGCACAGTTCCGCCAGCTGCTCGGCCGGTTCGCGACCGGCGTAAC
This sequence comes from Gemmatimonadales bacterium, assembly GCA_035637235.1. GTDB lineage: Bacteria > Gemmatimonadota > Gemmatimonadetes > Gemmatimonadales > GWC2-71-9 > DASUAL01. The sequence goes on from DASPXO010000195.1 coordinate 1,377, forward strand.
GGTGGTCACGACGCAGGACCCGCGAGGACGACCGATCGGGATGACGGCGAGCTCAGTGGCATCGGTGTCGCTGCAGCCGCCGCTGCTGCTCGTGTGCGTGGACCAGCGTCACGACATGTACGCCGCGATGCGGGCCACGCAGCGTTTCGTGCTCAACGTGCTGGCCGCCGACCAGGAGGCGATTTCCCGGCGCTTCGCGGCGGACCATCCGGATCGCTTCGACGGCGTCGGCTACGCGGAGAACAAGCACGGCATCCCGCTGTTGCACGGGGCGCTGGCGACGATCGAATGCGAAAAGCAGGCGGAGACCCCGGGCGGCGACCACGCCGTCTTCCTCGGCCTCGTCACGGGCGGCACCGTGACGGACCGGCGGCCCCTGCTGTATTATCGCGGCGGCTACGCCGGCCTGCACGGCGGATGATCGGCCGCGAGACGCTCGACGACCCCCGCGCCCCGCCTGCCGCGGTGCGGCGCACGCTGGGTGACATCGCGCGCCTGAATGCGCTGTTCGGCGGAACCCGAGCCGTAATGGACGCGCTGGCGCCCTTCTTTCAGCGAGCGTGCAACGTGCGACGTGGGACGTGCGACGCGCCATGGACCCTGCTCGACGTTGGTGCGGGCTCCGGCGACATCGCGCGCGCCGCGGCCGCCGCCGCCCGCGGTCATGGCCTGACGCTCCGTCCGGTGGCCGTGGAGCTCAGTCGCCCGGCCGCCCGGGAAGCGCAGGGGCGCGGCCTCGCCGTGATCCTCGCCGACGGCGGCGCGCTTCCCGTCCGCCCGCGCTCGGTCGACGTGATCGTCGCCAGCCAGGTGCTGCACCACCAGCCTCGCGAAGTCGCCGTGCGGTGGATGGCGAGCTTCGACCGCATCGCGCGACGCGCGGTGGTGCTCGCCGACCTGCG
>DASPXO010000196.1:0-23657 GCA_035637235.1 Gemmatimonadales bacterium
GTAGCCGGTCGGCCGCGCCCCGAGCTGCGCCTCGACGCGGCGGGCCCGGTCCTGGACCGCCCCCCGCTCGGTCACCGCCCGATCCCGCTCCTCGAGCTGGGCGCGCAGCTCGCCCGCCCGCTCGCTGGCGCGCCGGCGCTCATCGAGCAGGGCGTCCCGCGCCGCTTCCGCCTCGCCCAGCTTGGCCGGGCTCAGGGCGAGCTGCTCCACCCGCCGCTTGAAGAAGTTTCCGTTGATGGTGATGTCTTCGAGCTGGCGGTCGAGAAGGGCGAGCACCGCCGCGTACTCCGCGCCGAGCGGGCGCTTGCACGTCGGGCAGCTACCCTCCGGGCCAAGCCTGACGATCAGGTCGCGTTGCTCCTTCACCTCCCGGTACTGCTCCCGCAACGCCAACCGCTTGGTCTCCGCGTCCTGGCGGTCGCGCACCCACGCCGTCCGCTCCTCCTCCACCGCCCGCTCGGCCGCCGCGACCCGCTGGTCCATTGCCCGCACCGCGCGCTCCAGGGTCGCGAGCGCCGCCGCCGCCGGCGCGAGCTCCGCGATCCGGCGCTCGAGCGCCGCGATGGTCCGCGCCAGCTCCTCGAGCTGCCCCTGGTCCTCGCGGCGGGCCGCCTCCTCCCGCTGCAGCCGCTCGAGCTCGCCGCGCTCGCCCTTGAGTCGCTCGATCGGCTCGAGCTCCGAGCGGAGCTCCACCAGCTGCTCGCGCGCTCTGAGGGCGTCCGCCATCTCACGGTCCAGCCGCTGGCACTCCTGCGTCGCGACCGTGACGGCTTGCTCCGCCATCCGGCGATCACTGCCGAGCGAGCGGACGCGCTTCTCCTTCTCCACCCACTCCTTCCAGCGCGGCTCGTCCTGCCGGTATTCCGCCTCGGCCGCCGCCCGGGCGCCCTGGGCGGCATCCGCCGCCCGCCGCAGGGCATCGAGCCGCGTCCCCGCGGCCGCGCGCTCGGCGGCGAGCGCCGCGCCGTCAGGGAGCCCCGCCTCGAGTCCCCGCAGCTCGGCGGCGAGCTCGCTCTTGCGCTCCCGCACGCGCTCCTGCGCGACCCGCAGCCGGTCGTACCCCAGAACCTGCGACAGGAACGCCGCCCGCTCGGTCCGCCCCTTCAGGCCCGCCATGACCGCCAGCTCCTTCTGGCCCGTGAAGTACGTCTTGAAGAACTCGTCATAGCTCAACCCCAACACCCGCTCGAGCCGCTCGGACACCGCCGTGAGGGAGTTCGCCACGACCTGGCCGTCCTGGTACAGCTCGGCCGTGCTCAGCCCCCGCACCACCCGATACTCGTGCGCCCCGAGCCCGAAGTCGAGCTCGACGCGAACGGCGGTGCGGGCCTTGGCGCGAAAGTTCCGGATACCGTCCTTGTCGCCGCGCGCCGCGCGGTTGCCGTAGATCGCCCAGGCGATCGCCTCGAGCAGCGTCGTCTTCCCGGAGCCGTTCGGCCCGATCAGCCCCGTGATCCCCGGCCCGAATGCGATCTCCGTGTCCGCGTGCTGGCGGAACTCCCGCAGCCGCAGCCGGTCGAGCCGCATCAGCCCTGCTCTCCCGCCCCCGGCCCCGCCCCCGCGCGCTCGAGGTAGTCGACGCCCGCTCGCACGAACGCCTCGCGGTCGAGCTCCGCGTCGAGCGGGCGGCGGCTCAGGAAGTCCCGCACGGTCTCGCTCAAGGTCTGGCGCCGCCCCGGCGCCCCGACGCCGACCGCGCGCTGTTCCTCGGGTCTCCGCAGCTCCAGCTGGAAGTTGAGGGCGCGCGCCTTGTAGCGCCGGATCGCCGCGTGATCGACGTCGCGGGCCGTGCCCCGCGGCACGTCCCAGACCACCAGCCGAACGACCTGATCGTCGATCCCCGGCTTCGCGGCCGCCACCGCCTGGGCGATCAGCTGGTCGATTTCCTTCGCCCCGAGCCCCGCGGCCTGGATCGGCGGCAGCTCGATGAGCCGGCGCGCCCCCTTGATGTGCCGGAAGGAGACGCGCGCCCCAGGGAGCTCGACGAGGAGATAGCCCTTCCCGGACAGCTTCCGCTCTCGCTCGTCCTCGAGCTGCCCCCAGGGATTGGGCGTCAGATATTCCAGGCTGCCGGCGTACCACGCGTTCTCCGCGATCCGCTCGGCGACGTGATGATGGCCCAGCGCGACGTAGTCCCACTGGGCAGGCGCCAGGTCCTCGCGGGAGAGCAGTGCGCCCCCGTATTCCATCGTGCCGCGCTGCTCCCCCAGGCCGGGAAGCTGACCGTGGGTCACCAGCACGTTGAAGGTCGCACCCGGCTGTGGGCGCAGCGCGGGCCGCTCCGCCTGCGACATGGCCTGGTGCGGCGCGGCGAGCACGGCGCAGTCGAGCTTGGGCCATACGAGCCGCCGCGCGCCGTCCACGACCACGTCGACGCCCAGCGCTTCGTACAACTTCAGGATGGTGCCTGTCTCGGCCGAGCGCGGCGTGTCGTGGTTCCCCGCAATCAGGACGACGGGGGTCGCCGGGAGCTCCACCCGGAGCCGGTGGAGCTGCTGGAACAGGAACAGGATCGCCGGGTTGGTCGGCCGGACCGAGTGGAAGACGTCGCCGGCGAGAAGAATCACGTCCGGGCGCTGGGCGAGCAGGTCGTCAACCGCCACGCGGAACGCGTCGGCGACGTCCGCCTCGCGCTGGTTACCGCCGCGCGGCGTCTGGCGGTCGTACTGGCGGAAGCCGAGGTGGAGATCGGCGAGGTGGGCGAGCTTCACGCCCTAGCGGGCACCCATGAGCTGCAGCGACGTCTGCTGCTCCATGGCCATGGTCATGCCGTTCGCGCCCCCCGGCATCCCGGCGCCCCGCACGTCGATCTTCATCGTCCCGTTCATGCTGGAGCGCACGGGGACGCTCCGCGCTAGCGAGAAGAGCAGCTCACCCGCGAGCATGCCCGAGAGCCGCACGGTCGCCTTGACGCCCTGCCGGGTGAGGGTGAACGGGTCGCCCGGAAAAGTGGTCTCGATCCCGAGCAGCACGGCGGTGTCGGCGCCGGCGACCTGGATCTCCTTCACGGTGAGCTTGGAGCGCGACTTGATCTGCTCGCTGACACCCAGGGCATCGCCCATCGGGAGCTCGGTCTCCGAGGTCCACGAGTCGCCCACGCCGACGGGTTGCCCGGGGAGCGGGAAGCTCATGCCCTTCACGCTCTTGCCGAGCTGCTCGGTGATCGGCGACGGCTGCCCCTCGCCTCCCGGAGGGCTCGCGCTCACGACGCGCATCTGGTCGTCGTACACGACGTTGCTCGTGAGGCCGCGCATGCGGTCCAGGGCCGGCGCCATGCCGCCCGGCACCATGGTGGTGGAGTCGAAGGTGACGGTGACGCCGATGCCGCCGGCCGTGGGTCCCGTCACGCTATGGCTGTAGTAAATGTGCAGCGTGACGTCCTGCTGGGGCATCTGCGCCATCGGGCCGGTCTCCATCTTCACCGAGTTCTGCTGCTCCAGCGCGTAATGATAGGTCGCACCCGTCGGTGGACGGTACCGCAGGGTGACCTTGGGGCCGCTCGCGCCCCGGCACTGGGTGAGCGCGCACCAAGCGGTGGCGGCGAGAGCGAAACGGCGAGCAGCGGGCATGGCGGTCCTCGTTGTCAATACGGCTCTTCGGAAATCGGATTGAGCGGCGGCACCGCTTCGCGGACCGGCGGCTCGGCCGGCGCCACGCGGCTCCCCAGCATCTTGCGAAGATACGCGACCGCATCGTCGGGACGGGTGCGGCGGACCGCGGCGAGGGCGCGGCGCACGTCTTCCGGGCGCCGGTCCGCGATCAGGTCTTTCACCTGGTTGGGCCGGATGCGCCGATCGAGCCGCACGAGCTGCCGCACGACGGCCTCCTCGAACGGGAGATCGGCGGCGGGCGGGAAGCGCTCCACCCCGTCCCGGCCGCGCAGCACGGGGGGCCGCGGGAAGCGAACGAAGATCGGCTGGGTGAAGTGCGGATGCCGCACCATCAGCTCGCCGACCGGCAGGGTGGCGAGCTTGATCTTGGTCGCGGGCGAGAGCACCTGGTACCCGGGCGTCGCCAGCTCGTCGGCGTCCATGCGGCCGAACAGGGTGGTCCCCGCGTTCCCCACCACCCGCCGGTGCACCTGCGAGCGGAACTGCTCGGCCCCGAACAGCACGAGACCAAGGTAACGCCCGCGCTCGGAGATATCGAGCAACATCTTCTTCACGTAGGTCTCGGGTCCGTCGGCCGGCGCGTATTTGTTGAGCTCGTCCACGAACACCGCCACCGCCTCGACGCCCAGGTCGCGACGCTCGAGGTGCTCGCGCAGCTTCGAAACCACGCGCGCGAACACGAGGTCCTGGCCGAGGGGGTCGACGTTCGCCAGGTCCACCACGTACACGGTCCGGTCCTCGAACTGCCCCCAGGGAAGGTCGTTGGACGGGCCGTCGTCGGTGACGAGCCCCTTGCAGCGGGTCGAGACGTTGCCGAGCCGGTTGCGGACCTTCCGGATGGTGGCGATGTGATGGGTGCGCCACATGTCGCTCCGCCCGGTGAGCTCGAGCCCGTCGAAGATCGCGCGGAACAGGCGGTCCAGGTCGGCGAACGTGGCGACGCGGTGGGTGCCGCCGAAGCCGTCGTCGAATTCCTTCTCGACCACCCGGTCGGCGAGAAAGTCGATGAACGCGTCGGCCTTGGCGTCGATGTCGTCGCGGTTCAGCAGCACTTCCGCGAAATCGAGCACTTCGCGGAGCCCCCACACGAGCGGCTCCACGTCCCCCGCGAGGTCCGGGTGGGTGCGCAGCGTGTTCAGGTTCGCGCCGTCGGCCTTGAAGGGCGCATAGTAGCGCACCCGCGCGAACGGCTGCGGGTCGATGCCGAGCCGCTCGTACCGCCGCCGGTCCCCGTCCTCGAGGCTGCCCGGCTGATCGAGGAAGCAGAGGTCGGGCCCTTTCACGTTGAAGCACACGGCGGCGATCCGTCCTTTGTGCGGCGGGAAGTGCTGGAAGATCGACGTCAGGAGGAACTCGACCGCGCTCGTCTTCGTCGCCAGCCCGGAGACGCCCGAGATGTTCAGGTGCGCGGCCTCGGGCCCGAGCAGGAAGTCGGCGTCGAGATAGACCGGGGCTTCCAGACCGCCCGACGTGTAGAGCCCGATCGGGATCCCCGTGGGATGCGCGCCGCCGAGATAGGCGTCCATGCGGAGCGCCTGCGCGACGTCGGCGTCGGTCGCGACGTCCACCCGGCCGAGCGGCACCGGCTGGAGCGGCTCCTCCGGCTGCTGGCGCAGCACGGCCGCGGTCCAGAGCCGGATCTCCTGGCGGACCGTGGGGGACTCCCCGGCGCGGGCGGGGTCTCCCTCCGCTCCCACCACGTCGTGGAGCGGCGACTGCAGGTCCGAGTACGCGAACCCGTCGGTCACCACTCCATACACGACGCGTCCGGACCCCTGCTCCCCACCCTGCCCCTCGACTCTGACGATCGCCCCGATTCCGATGCTCGTGTCGTTCGCCGTCCAGAAATGGAATTGGTGCGGCGTCGCGGGCTTCAGCTCCGTGGCGACGACGCGGCCGACGGGGACCGGGGCGGGGGGGGCGGGGGGGGCAGGGGCCGGATCGCGCCGCTCGATCACGATCCCGTCCTCGGGAGGCGGGACGCGGGAGGCGCGAGGAGGGCGCGGGGCGCCCGCGCTCTGAGATACGTCTCCACGTCATGGACCGGGTACAGCAGGCGATCCCACCGCGGGTCGGGGGTCGAGAGGGGCGCCCGCTCGCGCACCAGCCAGCGCGAGAGCTCCGTCGCGCGCGCGAGCGTGTCGGCATGCGCCCGGGCTTCGATGCGCAGCAGGCCGTACAGCAGGTCGTTCCCCTCCCAGGGCCAGAGCCTCAGGTACCAGGAATAGATGTCGCGGCGGGCGCCGCGGCGCCGCGGCTGGAACACGCTCGTGCGGTGTCCGGCGGGCAGCGTGAGCGCCCGCTCGAGCTCGGCGCCTTCGAAGTACTGCGCGCCGTGACTCTTGACGACGCCGAGCGCGCGGGGATGCGCGGACAGGGCCGCCGAATCGGACAGCACGCCGTCCGCGACCAGCCACTCGCCGGGCCCGAGCTCCGCGGCGCAGCGCTCGCCGAGCGCGTGCTCGAGGGCCATCCGGGCGCGCTCCACCTCGCGGCGCGCCGCCTGGATCGCCCGGACGGGCTGCCCGGCTTCTTCCGCCGCGAACTCGACGACCGTCACGCCCGATACCGCGAGCGCCTCCCGCACGGGCGGCGCCAGCAGCTCGAGCCGCGTGATGGCGATCTCGCGCGCGTCCTCGTACGCGGTGTGCGGGCGGCGGTCCGCACCCCGCCGGCGCACCGCGGCAGCCACGTACGCGCCGACGATCGGCGTCGCGCCGCCGTAGCCCACCACGCGCCACCGCTCGATCCCGTCCAGGAAGCACACGGCGCGTGGTGCGGCGGGGCGCGCCTCGCCCAGCGGGTGCACGCGCAGCTCGGCGTCCTCCACCACTGCGGCGCCGGTGAACTCCTCGATGTCGCTGCGTCCGGCGCTGGCATCGGGCACGTACGAGGCCGGGACCGCGCCCGCGGCGACGATGGCGTCGACCCAGGAGCCGGGCATGTTTAGCGCGTCCGCAGCGCCCAGCCGAGGTACGTGACGCTCAGGTCGTCGGTGAGCACACGCCGGCCGCTGCCGTCATCCGTCCGCGCCACCCCTTTCATCTCCTGCACCACCATCCCGTTGCGCGCCAGATCATCGGTCAGCTCCTGGGGCGTGATGAAGCGCGAAAAGTCATGGAACCCCTCGGGCATCGTGTGCCGGACGTACTCCTCCTCCCACACGAGCTGCAGAAAACCCGCGAGCGTGCGGTTGTGCGTGAGGAACCCGAGGCCGCCGCCCGGCGCCAGCACCGCCGCGAGGCCGGTCACGGTGCGGTCGAGATCGTCGACGTGCTCCAAAACGTCCACGGCGAAGACCAGGTCGAAGGCCTCAGGGAAGCCGCCGGACGCCAAGTCCTCCGCGGTTCCCGGGCGATACGCGATAGACAGCCCGGATCGCTTGGCGTGTGCCCTGGCCGCTGCCAGCGACTTCTCCGACGGATCGACCCCCGTCACGACCGCGCCCTCCGCCGCCAGCGACTCCGCGAGAATCCCGCCGCCGCAGCCCACGTCGAGCACGCGTTTGCCGCCGAACCCCCCGAACACGCGCCGAAAGTAGTCGACCCGCGCGACGTTGAGCTGGTGCAGGCCGGCGAACGGACCCTGGTCGCTCCACCAGATGTCGGGCTGCCGCTCGACCAGCCGCTGGTACTTTTCGGGCTCCGGCATTCCGCCGAGCCGCGGCAGCTGGTCGCTCATCCGGAGACCTTCACGCCGACCACGAGCCCGTCGCGGATGGGTACGACCGCGGAGACGACGCGGGGATCCGTCGCGGCGAGGCGATTGAAGGCGCGCACCCCATCGGCCGCGGGGGAGTGATCGGCCTCGTCCACCACCGCTCCGTGAAAGAACGCGTTGTCGCAGCACAGCAGCCCGCCGGCCCGCAGCAGCCTCAGGCTCCACTCGAAGTACTGCGCCAGTGGCTCCTTGTCGGCATCCACGAACACGGCGTCGAAGCCGGGGGAGAGCGTGGGCAGGACGTCGAGCGCCGCGCCCTCGATGAGGCGGACCCGGTCGGCTACACCAGCGTCCGCGAACGCGCGACGCGCCAGGGCCGCATGCCGGGGGTCGCGCTCGATCGTCGTGAGCCGGCCGCGCGGCGGAGGCGGTAGCGCGCGGGCCAGCCAGACGCCCGAGTACCCCGCGAGCGTGCCGATCTCGAGCACCTGCGCCGCGTCCGCGGCGCGGAGCAGCACGTGGAGCAGCTTGCCCTCGTCGGGGGAGATGTGGATCGGCGGGAGCCTGAGCGCGTCGTGCCGCGTCCTGATGGCGGCGAGGACGGGATCTTCGACGGCGAACAGCTCGGTGACGTAGCGCGCGAGCCGCTCGTCCACGATCAGGCGGTCGCCTCGCCGTTGGGGAACGGCGGCACGTCGAGAAACCACAGGCCGGCGAGGCGCGAGTGCCTGTCCACCTCGACCAGCAGCCGGTCCGCGGCGCGCACGACCGCCGCCGGGCGCGACCGCCCCACCCGGATGTGGAAGACGGACTCCGTCTGATTCTTCTCGACGGTGAGCGCCGTATCCAGCTCCACCGCCGCCACGCCGGACTGCGAGTTCCGGCTCGGGAAGACGACCCGCGCCTCCCGCTGGGGCGCCGGGACCGCGAGCGCGTCCACGGTGCGGATGTCGTCGGGCCAGGCGACCACATCCACCCCGCGCATGCAGCCGCTCGCGACGTCGATCACCACGAACGAGCCGTCGCTTCCCTCGAGATCGACGGTGCCGTTCAGCCCGGCCGCCTTGCCGCCGCCCTTGCAGGCGACCGACAGGATGTCGGTGTCCGGGTCCCAGCGGTAGCTGATCTTCGGGAGCCTGCCGTCCAGCGGCTCGATGCGTGCTTCGAAGGTCATCGGGTAACCGCGCCTTCCAGCGGCCGGGGAGGGCGGATAATATAGGCCCGACTCGGGGGAGCGGCTAGGAGAATGGAGCGGCGGGAGTTCTTGGCGGCTGGCGCCGCCGTGATTGCGGATTGGCGATTGCGGACTGCGGATTCCCTCCCACCCAATCCGCAATCCGCAATCCACAATCCGCAGTCGGCTCAGGAGCCCACCCTGTCTCCCGAGGTCTTCGCCCGCCGCCGCGAGCGCGCGCAGGCCGAGCTCAGGACGCGCCGGCTCGATGTGCTCATCGCGACTCCCGGCACCAACTACGAATACTTGACCGGCGACAACCCGGGCCGGAGCGAGCGGCTGATCGCGTGCCTCCTCCCGGTCACCGGGGCGCCGGTCGTCGTGTGCCCGGCGTTCGAGGTCGAGCGGGTGACGCGCCACGGCACGATCACCGACGTGCGCGGGTGGGAGGAGCAGGAAAATCCCTACAAGCTGGTGAAGGGCGCGCTGCGCGCGCTCAGGCGCCAGGGCAACGGAACGATCGCCCTGGAATCGACCACGGCGTACACCGTCTACCAGCAGCTCGCGGAGCAGCTCGGCGGCTGGAAGTTCGTGGACGCCGCGCCGGTGACGGAGCGGCTCCGCATCATCAAGGCGTCCGAGGAGGTCGCGCTCATCCGCCGCGCCATCGAGATCACCGAAGCCGCGATCGCGGCGACGTTCGCCCGGCTCGCGGCCGGGCTCACGGAGCGGGAAGTGGCGCAGCTCCTCTCGCGCGAGATGGAGCAGCGCGGCGCGCCGGGCGGCGGGCTGGTGCAGTTCGGCCCCTCGAGCGCCCTGCCGCACGGCGGGCCGGGGGGGCCGGGGGGGCCGGCCGGGCCCAGGCTCGAGCGCGAGACGGTGGTGCTCATCGACGCGGGCTGCCGCGTCGGAGGCTACAACTCGGACGTCACCCGCACCATCTGGTTCGGCGACGACCCTAGCCCCGAGTTCAAGAAGGTGTTCAACCTGGTCCACGAGGCCCAGACCGCGGCGCTGCGGCTCGGCCGGCCGCTGTTCACGCAGTGCCAGGAGCTGGACCGCGCCGCCCGCAACGTGATCGCCGACGCCGGGTACGGCGCCAACTTCACCCACCGCCTCGGCCACGGCCTCGGCATGGACGGGCACGAAGTGCCCTACCTGGTCGAGGGGAGCGAAACCCGGCTCGAGCCGGGGATGGTGTTCACGATCGAGCCGGGGATCTATCAGCTCGGGAAGTTCGGCGTGAGGATCGAAGACGACTGCCTGATGGCGGAAACCGGGATCGAGCTGCTGAGCCACCGGGCGACGCGCTACTAGCGAAGCTGCAACTCGTCGCTGTTCCGGCCGTCCGATTCCATCTGCCGCAGGACCATGCCGTGGTAGGCGCCACGGGCGCTCATGAGCTCCTCGTGGGTCCCGCGCTCGATGACGCACCCATCCTCCATCAACAGGATCAGGTCGGCGCGGCGGATGGTGGAGAGGCGATGGGCGATCACGAACGTGGTGCGCCCGGCGAGCAGCGTGGCCATCGACGCCTGAATGAGCTGCTCGCTTTCCGTGTCCAGGTTGCTGGTGGCCTCGTCGAGGATGAGGATCTGGGGTGAGGCCAGCAGCGCCCGGGCGATGGCGAGCCGCTGCTGCTGGCCGCCCGAGAGCTTGACGCCGCGCTCGCCGATGAACGTCTCGTACTGTTCGGGAAGTCTGATGATGAATTCGTGCGCATTGGCGCGGCGTGCGGCGTCCTCGATCTCGGCGTCCGTGGCGTCGCGGCGGCCGTAGGCGATGTTGTCGCGCACCGATCCATCGAACAAGAAGACGTCCTGTTGAACGATGGCCAGCAGGTCGCGATACGTCCGCAGGCGAAACTCCCGGATGTCGGCGCCATTGAGCAGAATGCGTCCCCGCGTGGGGTCGTGAAACCGCGCCACCAGGTCCGTCACCGTGGTCTTTCCGGCGCCGCTCCGGCCGACGAGGGCGACGACCGATCCGCCGGGCACCGCGACGTGGAAATCGCGGACGACCGGTTGGCCCTCGCGGTAGGCGAACTCGACGTTCTCAAAGTGGATCTCGCGCACCACGCGCGGCGCGGCGCGAGCGCCGGGCCGGTCGGGCTTGTCGTCGTGCATGGCCAGGACGTCGAACACGCGCTCCATGGCGGCGAGCGAGCGCTGCAGCTCGGAGAAGGAGTTGACGATCTGCCACACCGGGCCCAGCAGCAGAAACGAGTACCACTGGAAGGCCATGATGTCGCCGATCGAGGCGCCGCCGGCGATGTTCATGTAGCCGCCGTACCAGACGATCACCACGTTCACGCCCGCCTGTAGCAGCCCCCAGGACGTCCACAGCACCAGCTCTCGCCGGTGGGCGAACAGCTCCTTGCGCAGCACGCTGTGCCGCCCGACCATGTACGTGAGCAGCTCCTGCATTTCCCCACGGAACCCCCGGACGACGCGAATCCCCGAGAACGCTTCGCCGACGCGGCCGTCGATCCGTTCCACGTCCTTGCGGAGCGAGCGGTAGATGGGCCGGATCCGCCGCGCGGCGATGAAGCTGATCAGCATCGCGCCGGGGACGATGGCGATGGCCGTCAGCGCCAACCGCCAGTTCAGCGCGAGCAACACCGACACGGCGACCGCCAGACGGATGATCGAGACCGCCGGCGAGACGATCGCCATCTGCAACAGCCCGGTCGTCGTTTCCACGTCACCGGTCAGACGCGACAGGATGCCGCCCGTCTTCATGTCCCACAGGTTGGCCAACGGCAGATGCAGCAGCCGCTGGAACAACGAGCGGCGCAGCGACAGCATGACCCGCACGTTCAGCAGGCGTTGGCGATAATCCCTCAGCGCGTCGACCAGGTTGGAGAGGACGATCACACCGACGAACGCGGCGCCCGCCAGGTTGAGTCGGCTCAGCCGCGACGCGGTGTCCAACCCCGCATTGAGCAGCACCCGATCGACGATGAACCGCATGAACAGCGGCTCGATCATCTGCAGTCCTGTAGTCAGCAAGGCGAGGCCGAGGAGCGCGCCGGCGGCGTACCGATACGGCCACAGCCAGCGCAGGTAGTCGCGCAGATAGTCACGCCGCTTCCCACGACTCAGAGGCCGGGATTCCCCTTCCGCCGAGTCGTCGAGTCGCCGCTGCTTGTAGGCTTGGACGAAGCCTCGATACCGTTGACGCGAAGAGCGGGGGTTAGCCATCGGGAGGCTAAGAGTGCGCCCCGCCGATCAACCGGTCAATGCCGGCCGGAAGAGCTCAGCCCTCAGCCAGCTCGAGGATGGCCTCCGCACGCATCTCGCGAGCGTTCATCCCTCGTCGCTTCCATACCGGAGCCTACAGGACAGCGCTCAGCGGGCAGGAGAACCCGGGGACCACGTCCTCCCCGTCGAGGGCGTCGTCGCCCGTCAGGAGTGTCTCGCTCCCGTCCTGGCGGTAGACGCGGCAGAGGCGACGCCCGGGGTCGATGACCCACACGAGCCTGGTCCCGGCAGACAGCCAGTCGGCGACCCTCGCCAGCACCTCACCGGGCCGGTCGCCGGGCGAGAGCACCTCGACCACCAGCTCGGGCGCGAGGTCCAGGAAGCCGCGCGGCTCAGGAACGGGAACCTGGTCCCGGCGGAGGACCGCGAGGTCGGGACCGCGAACGGTATCCGGGTTCCTCGCCACCTTGAACCCGGTTTCTACGACGAGGACCTGACCCGAGCCCGCCGTATCGATTTGAGCCGCCAGACGGACCGCGAGATTCACCGTCACACGGCCGTGGGTGTAGCCCGGCGGCTCGCGCACCACGAGCACACCACGCACGAGCTCGACGTGCTTGTCCGGGATTCGGACCTGCAGCAGCTCGTCCGCGGTCATGAGCGTGGAGGACGACATGCCCGGAACGTAGGCGCGCTCGGCAGGCATGGCAAGGAAGTTTGTACCCGAGCGTCAACGTGCGCTCAACACGCGCTCACGGCCGGAAGGAGCGCGGGTCTACCGCGTCAGCCGCATGGCGAGCCCGCCGCAGTCCACCGCATCGAAGCCGATCTGCCGGATGAGGCGACCCACCAGCCGCTTCGCGCGCCGGTCGTCACCGCAGTAGCAGACGGCGGGTCGCTCCGGAAGCACAGCGGGACCCGCCCGCAGCAGCTCGGCGGGCACCGTGTTGAACGCCTTGACCACGCGGGCGCCTCTCGCACGACGGGCAACCAGCTCTCCTCCCGAAATGCGATGTCCGACGGCCAACGCGTCGTCCGTGGGTGTCATGGGGTTGGTCACGTCGATGAGCGTCTTGCCGGAGAGCGGGCCGGCGAACCTGAGCGCCCGGGGCACCTGTCGCCAGTGCACCGCCAGCACGACGACGTCGGCGTCGTGGACGGCGGCGCCTGGCGCGGTGGCGCGTGCCCGCGGTCCGGCTCGGCGGGCGAGCGCGGCGAGCTTCCGGGGATCGCGCGAATAGGTGAAGGTCATCCGGTGGCCGGCGCCGGCGAAGCGCAGGCCGAGTGCCGCGCCCATTCTGCCGGAGCCGAGGACCGCGATTCTCACCCGTCGTATGCCTGCTGCAGGCCTTTGATGTCGAGCTTTTTCATTTGCAGCATCGCGTTCATGACCCGGTTCGCCTTCTGAGGATCCTTGTCTCCCAACAGCTTGCTCAAGACCGTGGGAACGATCTGCCACGACAGGCCGAATTTGTCTTTGAGCCAGCCGCATTGGTCTTTTGATCCGCCCGCCGAGAGTTTCTCCCACAACTCGTCTACTTCCTGCTGCGTCTCACAGCTCACGAAGAACGAGATCGCCGGCGTGAAGCTGAATTGCGGGCCACCGTTCAAGGCGAAGAACTCCTGTCCCTCGAGCTGGAAGGTCGCGGACATGACCGTGCCCTTGGGTCCCGGCCCGGCGTCGCCGTATCGAGTGACGCGCCCGACCTTTGAATTCTTGAAGATCGACACATAGAAGTTCATCGCCTCTTCGGCAGTGCCGTTGAACCACAGGAATGGCGTGATCTTCTGCATGGAGGTTTCCCTTTCCACTAGTCGCTCAGCTTCTTCGCGAACCCGACGATCCGGTCCAGCGCCTTTTGGAGGCTCTCCGTCGCCGCCGCGTAGGACAGCCGCGCGTAGCGGTCGTCCCCGAAGGCGGCGCCCGGGACGAGCGCCACGCCCGTGGACGTGACGAGCCGCGTGCAGAACTCGGTGCCGCTGACTCCGCCGAAGGAGTCGACCCGGAAGAAGAAGTAGAACGCGCCGAGCGGCTCGACGAACTCGACGCCGGGAAGGTCCTGCCGGAAGCGGGCGACGACCACGTCACGGCGCTTGCGGAACTCGGCCACCATCCGCTGGACGTCCTGGTCCACGCGCTCGTCGCCCAGGGCGGCGGCGGCGGCGTACTGGGCCGGGTGATTCGCCCCGGTCGTGGTGTGCGACTGCAGCGCCGCCACGGCCTTCGCGACCTTCCCCGCCGCCAGCGCCAGTCCGATGCGCCAGCCCGTCATCGCGTACGCCTTGCTCACGCCGTAGATGATCACCACGCGCTCGAGCAGGTCGTCCGGCAGCTGCAGGAACGACGGCGCCGGGCCGGGCCCGTAGTGGATGCGGCGGTAAATCTCGTCCGCGATCACCCACACCTTGCGGTCGCGCGCCCACTGGGCGATGGCCCGGATCTCCGCCTGCGTGTACACCGCGCCGGTCGGGTTGCACGGCGAGCAGAGGACGAGCCCCTGCGCGCCGGGCACCACGCGGTCGAGGTCGCGTACGCTCAGCTTGAGGCTCCACTCGGGATCGCCGGGGACGAGCACCGGCCGCGCGCGGGCGAGGTGCACGATCTGCGGGTAGGACACCCACGCGGGCGCGGGGATCGCCACCACGTCGCCGGGGCCGAACAGGCTGAAGCAGACGTTGAAGAGCGACTGCTTCGAGCCGTTCGACACGACGATGTTGTCCGCGTTGACCGGCCGCCCGCCGGACAGGAGCGAGAGGTGCTTCGCCGCCGCGGCGCGGAGCTCGAGGATGCCTTCATTCGCGGGGTAATGGGTCCGGCCTTCCCGGATCGCGCGCACGCCCGCCTCCGCCGCAATCGGCGGCGTGGGAAAGTCGGGCTCCCCCGCACCGAGATCGATCACGTCCTCGCCGGCGGCCTTGCGGCGCTTCGCCTCCTGCGAGATGGCGATCGTCGCCGACGTCTCCAGGTGCTGCAGGTTGGGGGACAGGCCGAAACGCGAGCCCGGGCTCATGGGCGAATGGCTCCGAACCGTTTCAGGATGGCGACCGTCGAGTCGACGGGCAGCGCACGCACCGTGCCACGATACCCACGCACCGTCTCCGCGCGCAACAGGGAGTTGTAGACGGCCTCTTCCGTCGCTTCGATCACGGCTTCGAACAGGGGAGACAGTGCGTCATCGGGGCGGACAGGCGGTCGGGCGGTCAGGCGGTCGGTAGAGAAGGCGATCACGTAGTCGCCCGAGCCGCTCGACATGGCGCTGCCGGTCCTGGCGAGCCCGGCCAGCGCCCGCCGTCCCAACCGCTCGAGCTGCCGATGATCGAGCGGCGCGTCGGTCGCCACGACGATGATGATCGACCCGTCCGCCGAGGGGTCGAGATCTCCGAGGGCGGCCGGCCGCGCCCCGACTTCGCCTTTCAGATAGTACTGCCCCAGCTCCCGTCCCACCGGGGCGCCGTTCATCGCGAGCACGCCGCCGAAGTTGCTCTGGACCAGCACGCCGACCGTCCAGCCGCCGAGCGTCGCGGGGAGTCGCCGGCTCGCCGTCCCGATCCCCCCTTTCCAGCCGAATGCCACCGTGCCCCGCCCCGCGCCGACCGCGCCTTCGGCGACGGGGCCGGCCGCCGCGCCCCGAATGGCCGCAAGCACATCCAGCTCGGTCACGGCCCGGGCCCGGATGTCGTTCAGGAAGCCGTCATTCGTTTCGGCGACGACCGGATTGGCCGAGCGGACGTCCTCGTTGCCGGGCAGGCCGAGCAGGTAGCTGAGCACCGCATCGGCGGTACGCGGGACGCACAACGTGCACGTGAGCACGATCGGGGACTCGAGCTCGCCCAGCTCGTTCACCTGCGTCGAGCCCACGAGCTTCCCGAAGCCGTTCCCGACCACGATTGCCGCCGGCACCTTCTCGCGGAACGGGTTGGCGCCGGGCGGCAGGATGGCGGTGACGCCCGTGTTGATCGAATCGCCGCGTGCGACGGTGGCCTGCCCCACGCGCACCCCGGCGACGTCCGTGATCGCGTCCAGCGGGCCGGGGGAAAGGATGCCGACGACGAGGCCGACGTCGCGCGCTCTGGGTCGCAGTCCTTGCCCGCCGAGCGGTGTGCTGGCGAGGCTCAGAAGCAGCAAATTGCGGATTGCGGATTGCGGATTGCGGAATTGCAAGGCGAGTCCGTGCCGGCCGACCGCCCTCCCCGCTCGAAGGGTGTCCGATTCATTCCGCAATCCAAAATCCGCAATCCGCAATTGTTCCTCTCCCGTTGCGCCCCCGCCCACCGCAAGCTACCATGCTCATCGCAGTTCCGTCCTTTGACAATAGAGGTTCCCGTGACGTTGGACGAGGCCAGGGCCGCGCTGCAACGCGGCCGGCATGTGGTGTTGGTGACGCCCCCGGCGGTGCAGCTGGCCCATCACCTGTGGGAGCTGATTCCCCCGCGACCCCCGGACCGCCTGCCCGGGGACGGCCCCGCCGCGCTGATCGTCTGCATCGACGACGTGAGCGCGGCAGAGTGGCGGTCCGTGGCGCCCGCTCAGCTTCCCGTCCACGCCGTCACCGGTCTCACCCGCACGGCGCGCCTCCTCGAGGAACGCTCGGTCCACGTCCTTGCCGGCGCGGCGAAGGACCTCGCCGCGCTGCTGTCGCGCTCCGCGCTCAAGCTCGAAACCGTTGCCACCGTCGTCGTGGCATGGCCCGAGGCGCTCGCCGCGGGAGCGCACGCGGCACCCCTGGACACGCTCCTCGCCGAGGCACGCGAGGCGCGCCGCATCGTGCTGAGCTGGAATCCCGCGGCCCTCGGCGACTTCCTCGAGCGTCACGCGCGGCGCGCGCTGGTGGTTGGGACGCCGCCGGTGAGCGACGCCGGCACCCCCCTCGGCCCGATCGGGCGCGCCCGCTACGCGATCGTCCCGCCGTCCCGCCGCCCGGCCGCCGTGCGGGAGGCGCTCGACGCGCTCGACCCGAAGCGGCCGCTCGTCTGGGACGGCGGGCCGGTCGAGCCGGCCGAGCGGCCCGACGCGATCCTGTGCACCGGGCTGCCGACGCGCGAGCAATTCGCCGCCCTCGCCCGGCTCGGCGAGCCGGTCCTGTTCATCACCGCGGCGCAGCTCCCGTACGTGCGCTCCATCGCCGCGCCGCTGACGCCCCTGCTACTCCCGTCAGTCGCGGACCGCGCACGCGATCGCGCGGAAGCGTTGCGGGAGCAGGTGGCGCAGCTCCTGACCGAGGGCAACGTGGACGCGGAGCTGGCGCTGCTCGATCCGCTGTTCGAGCGGTTCGATCCGGGGGAGGTGGCCGCGGCGTTGTTGGCGCTGCAGCGGGACACGGGAGGCGTGAAGGAGGCACGGCCGACCGCTCCACTCCCGGGCCCGGCGTGGGTCAAGGTCTTCGTCAACGTGGGCAAGAAGGATCACGCGGCGGCCAAGGACCTGGTCGGAGCGCTGGTCCGCGAGGTGGGAGTCGAGAAGGACGCGATCGGGCGGATCGACCTGCGGGAGACGTTCAGCGTGGTCGAGGTGACGCCCGCCGTCGCGGCGCTGGTCGCTCGGGGATTGACCGGCGTAACCATCAAAGGGCGACGCGCGCTGGCGCGACTGGACGTGAAAGACAGCCCCAAACGACAGCCGTAAGCCTAAAGCCGCAAGGCGCGAGGAAACCCTCTTACGGCTTGCGGCTTACGGCTTACGGCTTACGGGGCTTACGGCTATTTCCGGTTCACCGCCTGCTTCAGCTGCTTCCCGGCGCGGAACGCGGGCGCGATCGAGGCCTTGATCTGAATGACACTGCCGGTCTTGGGGTTGCGACCCATGCGGGCGGCGCGCTTGCGCGCCTCGAAGTTTCCAAAGCCGGTGATCTGCACCTTGGCGCCCCTCTTCAGCTCACCAGCGATGATCCCCTTGTCATCGAACAGGGCGTCGATCGTCCGGGTGGCGTCGGCCTTGGACATCTTGGTCCGCATCGCCAGCGCGGCAGTCAGCTCGGCTTTGTTCACGATGTCTCCTTGTGAGAGTTCCACGGCTCGAGAAAACCCTTGAAATTCCGGCCCTTTTCCGTGGGGGCATCCGAAAACCCGCATAAAACCGCCACAATATTGGGGTCCCCCCGGAAGTCCGCAAGATGGCTGGGCTTTCCCGACTTGCGGCTTGGCGTCTGGCGACTACCCTGTCCGCTGAACCCTTTTGACTGGAGACTCCTTGTTTCACGGCACCCGCCCCGGCTGGATCGAAGTGATCGCCGGGGTCATGTTCTCCGGCAAGAGCGAGGAGCTGATCCGGCGGGTGCGGCGGGCGGTGATCGCCCGCGGGCGAGTGCAGGTCTTCAAGTCTCACCTTGACGCCCGCTACGCGGGCCTCTACACGGTGAGCACCCACGACGGCGGCACGGTCGACGCGGAGCCTGTGGACCGCTCCGAGGAGATCATGCAGCGATGGCACCCGGAGACCCAGGTCGTGGCCGTGGACGAGGTCCAGTTCCTGGACGAGCGAATCGTCACGGTCGCCAACAGCCTTGCAGACCGGGGCGTTCGCGTGATCCTCGCCGGGATCGACATGGACTTCCGGGCGCTGCCGTTCGGCCCGATACCGACCCTGCTCGCCGTCGCGGAGACGGTGGACAAGCTCCAGGCGATCTGCGTAGTGTGCGGCGGCCCGGCGAGCCGCAACCAGCGCCTCGTCAACGGCAGACCCGCGCTGTGGGACAGCCCGACCATCATGGTCGGGGGACGGGAAACCTATGAGGCCCGGTGCCGGCACTGTCACCGGGTGCCGAGGCAGGATGAGGATCAGACGGCGCTACTCTGATTGCGGATCGACGATTGCGGATTGCGGAATTGAACTACCGAGCGTCAATCCGCAATCCGCAATCCGCAATCCGCAATCCCTCGCATGCTCAACGTCGCCCTGACCGGCAACGTCGCCGCGGGCAAGTCCACGGTCGTCGATTTGTTTCGCGGCTGGGGCGCGACGATCATCGACGCCGACGAGCTGGCGCGGCTGGCGCAGGCGCCGGGCGGCGCGGTGCTGGCGGCGATCGTGCGGCGGTTCGGCGCGAATGTCCTCGCCCCCGACGGCTCGCTCGACCGCGTCGCCCTCCGCTCCAAGGTGATCGGTGACCAGGCGGCGCTCGCCGCCCTCAACGCCATCGTCCATCCCGCGGTGCGCCAGCGCCGCGAGACCTTGTTGCGCGAGAACCGGGAGCGCGGCGACGTCCTCGTTGTGAACGACATTCCGCTGCTCTTCGAGGTGCTGGACCCGGCGCAGTTCGCCGCGGTCGTGCTGGTGGACGCGCCCCTGGCCGCGCGGCGCGCCCGGCTCTTGGCCGCGCGCGGATTCACGAGCGCGGACGCGGACCGCATGATGGCGGTGCAGATGCCGTCGCAGCGCAAGCGGTCGCGCAGCGATTTCGTGATCGACAACGACGGCTCGCTCGCGGACCTCGAGGCGAAGGCGCGCGCGGTGTTCGAGGAGCTGCGCCGGCGCGCCGCACTCGCCGCCCTGGGCCGGCCCGCGCGGTCGCTGCTCCTGGCGGCCGAAGGAAGCGAGCAGCCCGCCCTGCGGGCCTTGGCCGACCGCTACGCCGACGCGGGCCTCCGCGTGCGCCGCGCCGCGACCGACGCCGCGGTGCGGAAAGCGTTGCAGCAGGGGGCCGCGCGCCCGGACGCGATCGTGGCCACGGGCGCAGCCGCCGCTGCGGCCCAGCAGGGGTGGGAGCGCGCCGGGAAGCCCGGCGTGCTCGTCTTGCTCACCGACGATCCCGACCCGGTGGCCGTGCGGCTCGACCTTCGCCTCTGGGGGTACGACCGCCGCCTCAAGCTCGCGGAGCCGGGCGCCGCCGGTGTCGCGCCGCGCCCCGACCTGTTCCCGCGCGCGAGCCCGTTGGCGCGAACCCCTTGGGTTGACACGGGTTTCGGGCCCCGATAACCTTCGCCGCGACCTCCTCGCGCCACGGCGAAGGCGATCCCCGCATGTCGAAAATCCCGTCGGATCTGTTGTACACCGAGGAACACGAATACGTGAAACGGACCGACGACGATGCGATCGTGCAGATCGGAATCACCGACTTCGCGCAGGGCGAGCTGGGCGACGTCGTGTACGTGGACCTGCCGAAGGTGGGCGCCTCGCTCGGGCGCATGGACGCGTTCGGGACGATCGAGGCGGTGAAGGCCGTCTCGGAGCTGTACTGCCCGCTCGCGGGGACGGTGACGGAAGTGAACGCGGCGCTCGAGAAGGATCCGGCGCTCGTCAACCGCGACCCCTACGGCGCGGGCTGGATGATCAAGCTCCGCGTGAAGAATCCGGCGGATTTCGACACGCTGCTGGGCAGTGAGGAGTACAAGCAGCACATCGGCGAATAGCGTTGCCCGGACCATCCCCTGTGCCGACGGCACGCGCTTCCCTGTTCCCGGCCGACCGCTTCGTGACCCGTCACATCGGGCCCAGTCCCGACGAGACGCAGGCCATGCTGGCGACGCTGGGCTACGACGCGCTGGACCGGTTCATCGACGACGTCGTCCCTCCGGACATCCGGCTGGGCCGTCCCCTGGCGTTGCCGCCGGGGCGGAGCGAACGCGAGGTGCTGCAGGCGCTGCGCGGCCTGGCGGCGCAGAATCAGCTGTTCCGCTCGTACATCGGGATGGGGTACTACCACTCCTTCACGCCGCAGGTGATCCAGCGCAACATCGTCGAGAACCCCGGCTGGTACACCGCCTACACGCCGTACCAGCCGGAGATCGCGCAGGGGCGGCTCGAGGCGCTACTCAACTTCCAGACGGTGGTCGCCGATCTCACCGCCCTCCCGATCGCGAACGCGTCCCTGCTCGATGAAGCCACCGCCGCCGCCGAAGCCATGCACCTCACCGAGGCGGTGGCGCGGCCCCCGGCGGGCGCGGCCCCCCTGTTCATGATCGCCGAGGGGTGTCATCCGCAGACCATCGCCGTGGTGCGCACGCGGGCCGAGGCCCGCGGCGTCCAGACGGTCGTCGCGGACCCCGCAAGCTTCGAGTTCCGGCCCGGCGTGATCGGTGCGCTGGTGCAGTATCCGACGACGGACGGGCGGATCGAGGACTACCAGGAGGTCTGCCGCAAGGCGCACGCGGTGGGAGCGCTCGTGACGGCGGCGACCGACCTCCTCGCCCTCACGTTGCTCAAGCCGCCCGGCGAGTGGGGCGCCGACATCGCCGTCGGCAACTCGCAGCGGTTCGGGGTGCCGATGGGCTACGGCGGGCCGCACGCGGCGTTCTTCGCCACCCGCGAAGAGCACAAGCGCCACGTCCCCGGACGCATCATCGGCGTGTCGCGCGACGCCGCCGGGCGGCCCGCCCTGCGCATGGCGCTGCAGACGCGCGAGCAGCACATCCGCCGCGAGAAGGCGACGAGCAACATCTGCACCGCCCAAGTGCTGCTCGCGGTGATGGCCAGCATGTACGCCGTATACCACGGCCCCGAGGGGCTGCGGCGCATCGCCCAGCGCGTCCACACGCTGACCGTGCTGCTCGCGAGCGCGCTCACGCGCCTCGGCTACCGCGTGGTCCACTCCCACTTCTTCGACACCCTGTGCATCGAGGTGGAGTCCTGGACCCTGCCGCGGCTCGTCGACGCCGCCCGCGCGCGCCGCATGAACCTGCGCACGATCTCGCCCACGCGCATCGGCATCTCGCTCGACGAGGGCACCACCCTGGGCGACCTGGCGGACCTGGTCGCCGCGTTCTCGCTGAACGAGGTCCTCCCCTTCATGGTGGAGGACCTCGGCGCGAAGGCCGACACCGCCATCCCGGAGGCGCTGCGGCGCGCTTCGCGGTACCTCACGCACCCCGTCTTCCACCGCTACCGCTCGGAGACGGAGATGCTGCGCTACATCAAGCGGCTCGAGGCCCGGGACCTCTCGCTCACCACGTCCATGATCCCGCTCGGCTCGTGCACCATGAAGCTCAACGCCACGACGGAGATGGTGCCGCTCTCCTGGCGGGAGTTCAACCGGCTGCACCCCTTCGCGCCCCGGGAGCAGGCGACGGGCTACCGCACGCTGTTCCGCCAGCTCGAGGATATGCTCGCCGAGATCACCGGGTTCCCGCGCGTGTCCTTGCAGCCCAACGCCGGCTCGCAGGGCGAGTTCACCGGCCTGCTGGTGATCCGGGCCTACCACCGCTCGCGGGGCGACGGGCACCGTACGACGTGCCTCATCCCGACGTCCGCGCACGGCACCAACCCCGCGAGCGCGGTGATGGCCGGGCTCAGGGTGGTGCCGGTGCACACCGACGCGGGTGGCAACATCGACCTCGAGGACCTGCGGGCCAAGGCGACCCAGCACCAGGACACCCTCGCCGCGCTGATGGTCACCTATCCGTCCACCGCCGGCGTGTTCGAGGCGTCGATCCGGCAGATCTGCGAGATCGTGCACGCCCACGGGGGGCAGGTGTACATGGACGGCGCCAACATGAACGCGCAGGTGGGGCTGTGCCGGCCGGCCGACGTCGGCGCCGACGTCTGCCACCTGAACCTGCACAAGACGTTCTGCATCCCGCACGGCGGCGGCGGCCCGGGGATGGGGCCGATCTGCGTGGCCGCGCACCTCGCCCCGTTCCTGCCGGACCACCCCGTGGTGCCCCTGCGCCAGGAGCAGCCGTGCGGCACCGTGGCCGCCGCCCCGTGGGGGAGCGCCTGGATCCTGCCGATCTCCTGGGCCTACATCGCCCTCATGGGACGGGAGGGGCTGGTCGAGGCGACCAAGGTGGCGATCCTCAACGCCAACTACCTCGCGCGGCGGCTGGCGCCGCACTACGGCGTGCTGTACACCGGACCCCACGGCCTCGTCGCGCACGAGTGCATCATCGACACCCGGCCGTTCAAGCAGTCGGCGGGGATCGAGGTCGAGGACATCGCGAAGCGGATCATCGACTACGGCTTCCACCCGCCGACGGTCTCGTTCCCGGTCCCCGGCACCCTGATGGTCGAGCCCACGGAGAGCGAGTCCAAGGAGGAGCTCGACCGCTTCTGCGACGCCCTCATCGCGATCCGCGAGGAGATCCGCGAGATCGAGCAGGGCACGCAGGCGCGCGGCAACAACCTGCTCACGAACGCCCCCCACACCCTCGCGGACGTCATCGCCGACGCCTGGGACCGGCCCTACTCGCGCGAGCGCGCCGCCTTTCCGGCCCCGTGGACCCGCGCGCACAAGGTGTGGCCCGCGGTGGGCCGCGTGGACGGCGCCTCCGGGGACCGGAATCTGGTGTGCGTGTGTCCCCCGATGGCGGCGTATGCGCTTGCCGCGGACTGACCGCCGGTCAGGCGGTCCGGCGGTCAGGCGGACGGAAGCACCGACCGCCCGACCGCCCGACCGCCCGACCGCCTGGCACTTGCTCCTCGATCCCCATGGCCGCCCCGGCGCCGAAAACATGGCCATCGATCAGGCCCTGCTCGAAGCGGCCGAGCGGACCGGCCGCGCGTTCCTCCGGCTGTACCGGTTCGACCCGCCATGCCTCTCGTTCGGGCGCAACGAGCCCGCGCGGGAGCGCTACGACCGCGCGGTGATGACCCACCGCGGGCTCGACGCAGTGCGCCGGCCGACCGGCGGCCGCGCGGTATGGCACGAGCACGAGGTGACCTACGCCGTGGCCGCGCCGCTGGGACTGCTGGGTTCGCTGCGCGCGAGCTACCTCGCCATCCACACGCGCCTTGCCGCCGCCCTGGACGCGCTGGGCGTGCGTGCGACCGTCGCGCCCGACCGCCCGACCGCCCGACCGCCTGACCGCCCTGGTCCATGCTTCGCGGCGAGCGTTGGGGGCGAGGTGCTGATCGACGGGAAGAAGGTGATCGGCTCGGCGCAGGTGCGCCGCGGCAGCGCCTTCCTGCAGCACGGCTCGATCCTGCTCGACGGGTCTCAGGACGTGATCGCAGCCGTAAGCCGCGAGCCGCGAGCCGCAAGCCGCGGCACGACACTCTCGGCCGCGCTGGGCCGGCCGGTCACGTTCCAAGAGGTCGCGGAGGCGGTGCTCGAGGCATTCGGGCGCGACGCCGGGGGG
>DASPXO010000197.1:0-5412 GCA_035637235.1 Gemmatimonadales bacterium
CATCCGCCTGCCGGTGTGAGTCCGGTCCCGGTAGGTGCCAGGGCGCCGGGTAGCAGGCTGGCGGCGTCGGGGGGAAACGCCCGGCGTCGGAGCCCAGCGTCAAGCGTCCCGTGGGGGCGTGCGAGCGGTCCGGTCCGTAGCGTGAAGCGAATCCTGCCGCCCCGTTAGCTTTGCCCGCCTGTTGCGCGGGACAAGAGGGAGCCGAGCCGGGCGTGGACGGCGAAGGCCACGGAAGCGGTGAAGATCCTGGACGTGCAGCGGCGAAGAACCCTCCGGGGTAGAGGGAGCGGAACGGTCGCACGGTGGGTGCGGGAACTGGGGAAGCCCTCCCCGGCCCCGGGCCTGCGGAAGTTGCTGTCCGGGAAGCGATGGGCGCGTATAAGCGGTTGCCCCGTGAAGTCGCGTGCCGGCCGGGAGGGTGGCGGAGGGGCTCGTAGTACCGCTCGAGCCGCGCGGACAACAGAACCGGCGGCGATGGGAAGGGGCCCTGCTTCATCCGTGCTGTGATGCGGCGGGAAGGACTGGTGCATGCCCTCCGGGGCGAACAACACCGAGCAGCTGGACAAGGTCCGAGAACTCCAAGTCAAGCTGTACCTGGCGGCCAAGCGGTCGCCGTACAAGCCCGTGCATGCCACCAGGTGAAGGATGTCGGTGAGCCGTGTGAGGGAAAACCTCACGCACGGTTCGAGGCGGCGGCGGGAGGAGACCAACGCCAGTCGGCCCTAGGCCGCGCGGCGCCAGGCGCCTCCGGCCGACCCTACCCTCTAAAGTGCCGTTCGTCCTCTTTGTGGCAACTTCGGATCAGCGATCGCAGTCGCCATGGGAACCGTTGACGTTTCCATGCCAGACCTGGGCTCGTGAGGCGCCACCGGCGCGGCTCCTCACAGCCCATTCGCGTTCTAATGGCTCATCGTCCCTTCGACGTTGCCCACCTTGAGCAGCCCGACCTGGCCCTCGTCGACGGCGGCAAAGGCGTGGGAGACGAACGGGTAGATCCCGGGCTTGCCGATCTTCACGTCGAAGACGCCGCCGCCACCGGCCGGAACCGTCACCGTCTGCACGTTGTGCAGCGCCGAGCGTGGGTTGCTCAGATCGGCGAACGGATAGGCGTTGTCGAAGATCGTGCCGACGACGTGGAAGTCGGTGTCGATCGAGGGACCGGCGTCGACGACCCAGAAGCGCACCAGCTCGCCCGGCTTCGCCGTCAGCGGGTGCTTGACGTACTGGCCCGCGTAGCCGTTGAAGGTCATCCAGTCCGGCATCCGTGCGTGTGCCTTGTCCAAGTTGAACTGCGCCGGTGCGCCGAGCCCGTCGGCGCTCAGATACCACTCGCTGGCGACCAAGACGTAGTTCTTATCCGTCGGCGGCAGCACGCCGGGTTTCGGGTCGACCACGATCGCGCCGTACATGCCGTTGGCGATGTGTATCAAGACCGGCTTCGTGCCACAGTGGTACATGAACACGCCCGGGTCGCTCGCACGGAAGGTGTAGCTGACCGACTTACCCGGCATTACGTCGCCGAACGCCTTGTCCGGCGCGATCCGAGCTGCGTGGAAGTCGACCGAGTGCGGGATCGCGCCCTCGTTCGTGAGGGTGATCTTCACGAGCTGGCCCTGGCGGACGTGGATCACCGGACCCGGCGCGCCGCCGGCCCAGGCCCAGGCGGCGTACTTGACGCCCGGGGCGATCTGGACCGTCACGTCCTTCAGGACGAGGTTGATGTTCGCGACCGGGCCCGCGGGAGCGGCGGGCAGCGCCGCCGGAAACGGCTTGTGCGCCGCCGCGAGCGCGTCCGCGTTGCTCGGCGCGGCGCCGGCGTAGCTCTTCAACGCCCCGAGATCGGAGGTGGCGCCCGGTGTGGCGCTGCTTGCCTTCGCCGCCGCCCGATCGGCGGCGTTCTTCGCGTTGTGCGCGTCGACCCACATCATCAAGGCGAAGAAGCCGAGTACGGCGACCAGGATCCCGAGCATCAACGACACGACCGCCCACAGGGCATGCGCATCGGAATCCTTGTACGGGATCGCGCCTTTCGCGCCTTCAAAAGCGGGCGGCTGCGCGCGAACGTCACCGTTTGAGCTTGGTCGCGGCGGTGCGACCGGGGGCGCTGAACTCATCGTCGTCTCCTTTCGGTGTCTGCGCCGAAGCTAGGAGACGGCAAGCGGAAGGGCGTCCTGTGGTGACCGCAGACCTAATCCGGGCTTAGCCGCAGGTTTCGCTGCGGCTTTCCCGCAACCCAGCGGCCACTCGAAACCCGCCGCCGCGCTGCCTCGGGCCAGCGAAGCGTCGCAGAACATTCACCGGACCAGCAATCGAGCGGGCGCAGGCGCTGTGCGGCTTCTGCCAGAGCATCCAGCGGTTCGGCTCGAGGCCGGTGATCTTGAACGCTGTCGTCTCGTTGACCTTGCTCGCCATCGGTACCAGTCGCCTACGTCGGGCTGCTGGTACTCGGCGAGGATCCGCTCGGCGCTTGGCCGTGCGCCGTTATCGAAGAGGTCGTAGGTGTACCAGCCGGCGCGTCCGAAGCCGAGCTGCACGATCCACGGCCAGATGGCCTCGGGCGGCGCGTTGATCGTGATCGCGCGCGTCGCGTTGAACGACGGCTGCGCGACAACTTCGTCGCGGGGCATCCGTGCGGCGACCTCGGCAGCGGTTGCGCCCCAGCGGAGGTGCCGACGCCTGGTCAGTGGGGCAATCGCGAAGCGTGGCGCGCCGACGACCACCTGGGCAACGGCTCGCGCGAGCCCGGCGATTCGTCGGCGCGCGTCGGCTGCCATCTCGCTACGAACCGAGCGCCGGGCGGCGGACGCGGCCGTGCATCGAGTTCACGAGCGCCAGGATCGGCATTACGGCCGCCATCTCCGTGGTCGGTCGGCGCTGCATCCCGCGGAACAGTATCCAGGCCACCATCGGTGCGGTCATGGTGAACATGACGACGAGCACGGACAGCTCAGGCAGCTGCCTGAGCGGGTGCGAATAGCCAAACTGCCTAGCGAGCCGTTGTTGCCACCGCTCGATCCGAGTATCGTCGTCTCGCCGTGAAGAGACCGGGAGCTATAGCCGGCCTGCTGATCGCGGTCGTTGTGCTGTTGGTCGCGATCGCGGCTGCGCTCGGGTGGGCCTTCGGCAATCAGACGGCTTCGAAGACGAAGACGGTCACCGCACCGGCGCAGACGACGATGGCGGCGCCCGCCGGTCACATGGGCGGCCCGAACCTTCCGATCGCGCAGATCGGCGACCCCGCCCGAGGCGCGCGCCTGTGGCAGTCGAAGCGTTGCTCCGACTGTCACTCCTACGCGGGGCGAGGAGGCAAGGACGCGCCGCCGCTGGACGACATGCGCGGCCACATGTCGGCTCGTGAGATCGCCGACATGTCCGGCCAGATCTGGGATCACCTGCCCGCAATGCTGCCGCACTTCCGCGAGGAGAAGATCCCCGTGCCGACGTTTACTCAAGGCGAGATGGCAGACCTGATCGCGTTCCTGCACAGCGGCGAGGGCGCGAAAGCCGGCGCGGCACCGGCGCATCCGGGGATGACAGGGATGCAGGGAATGGGCGGGCAGATGGGGGTGGCCCGGGGCAAGGGCGTCTTCCTCTCGGCCGGCTGCGGTGCATGTCACACGATGGCCGCGGCCGGCACGAAAGCGACCGTCGGCCCGAACCTGGACTCGGCCCTGAAGGGAAAGGACAGCGCGTTCGTGCGGGAGTCGATTGTTGATCCGAACGCGTCGATCGCCGCCGGCTACCGGGCGGGCGTGATGCCGACCACCTACCGCAGCCAGCTCACCTCGAGGCAGGTCGCCGACCTCGTCGCATTTCTGCTGAAGGAACGGAAGTAGCCGCCCGAACACCTGCTCGCTCGCGCGGCCGCGCTACGCGCTAACAACGCAGTCCGCGGTGATGCGATTCCGGTCGGCCGACTGGTCACTGGTGTCGTTCGCGGGGCGCTCGCTGCGCGAGGCGAACTGCCGCGTAGACGACGGCTCCGAGGATTGCGATCCAGAAGAGCATCATGAAGACCATCCAGAACCAGTCCCAGCCGCCCATCCAGCCGTGCATGGATCACCTCCTTGGTCGAAGCGGAAGCCTGCGCCGACGCAGCTCGATTGCACGGGCCGCTGCACGTCCTAAGCCGGGCTCCGATGCCGAGGCATCGGAGCCCGGAATCTTCGCCGAGCTAGTTTCGATTTCGTCCACTCGATCGGCGGGTGTTTCGGAATCCGCCTACTTCATCGAGTCGATCGAGCTTCGTCCTACTTTCGATCTCTTTCTCGGTGCACGCGGAGGATCGCACTTCCTCGGGCGCGTCTCGTCAGGGGAAACACCGTTTGTGCGGTGGTTTTGTCGCACTCATCGGTCAACACAATCCGCAACGGCCCCAGTCGGGCCGAACGAGGCGCCCCGTGCGTCGGGATGGATCCGGCGCCCGAGTGGTATCGTCGCTGAAGCTGCTTGGAGGAGACGGTTGAGGTGGCGACGCGGGTACTGATCGCCGGCGGGGGCGTCGCGGCCCTTGAGGCCGCGCTGGCCCTGCGGGAGCTGGGGGAAGGTCGCGTCAGCGTCGAGCTGCTGGCGCCCGAGCCGCAGTTTTGGTACCGGCCGCTCGCGGTCGCCGAGCCGTTCGACCTCGGCGAGGTGAGGCACTTCGACCTCGCCGAGCTCGCTGCGGCCACCGGTGCGACCTTCTCGCCGGGGGCACTATCCGGCGTCGATGCCGGAAGCCGGCAGGCCCAGACCTCCGCGGGTAGCTCGATTTCCTACGACGTCCTGCTTGTCGGCTGCGGAGCCGTGCCCGCCCCGGCTGTCCGGGGTGCCTTGACCTTCCGCGGGCCGGCAGACACCGAGAAGATCCGCCAGCTGCTCGGGGAGATCGTCGCCGGGCAGGTGGGGCGGGTCGCCTTCGTCGTGCCGTGGGGAGCGGTCTGGTCGCTGCCGATCTACGAGCTGGCGCTGATGACGGCGGCGTACCTCGCCGAGCGGGACGTCGACGTCGAGCTTGCGCTCGTCACGCCGGAGGACGAGCCGCTGCAGCTGTTCGGGCGGGCGGGGAGCGAGGCGGTGCGGGAGCTGCTGGAGGAGCGAGGAATCGCTGTGCAGACCGGTTCTTGCCCGGTCGAGTTGGTGGACGGGGAGCTGCGCCTCGTCCCCGAGGGAACGATCGCGGCTGACCGCGTCGTCGCCCTGCCACGCCTGCGCGGGCCGCGGATCGACGGCCTGCCGCAGACGGCCGAGGGGTTCCTCCCCGTCGACGCGCACGGCCAGGTGCACGGTCTTGCCGACGTCTTCGCCGCCGGCGACATCACCAGCTTCCCGGTCAAGCAGGGCGGAATCGCTGCCCAGCAGGCAGACGCAGCCGCCGAGACGATCGCGGCCAACGCCGGCGCGGACCTTGCGCCGCAGCCCTTTCGCCCGGTG
>DASPXO010000198.1:0-30668 GCA_035637235.1 Gemmatimonadales bacterium
CGCCGTGCGCGCCTACTTGAGCGCCACGCTGAGCAGCTCCCGCAGGCGATGCGCCCACGTGTGCTCCCGCAGCGCACGCTCGCGCGCCGCGGCGGCGAGCGACTGCCGCCGCGCCGCGTCTTCCAGCAGCAGCCGGGCCCGCTCGCGCAGCTCTCCCACACTCCCGTACAGCACGATCTCGCGGTCCGGCGTGAAGTGCCGCGCGATGTCGGCCTTCGCGTCCGAGAGCTGCGGTGTCCCGATGCAGGCGAGCTCGAACACTCGCATGTTCGCCCCGGTGCCGTAGCGCGTGGGATCGCCCGCCTCGCCGAAGTGTTGGTGGATGTTGAGCCCGATCGTCGCGCCCGAGAGCGCCCGGACGAAGTCGTCCCCGTACACCGGCCGCTCCGGCCACCCCGGGCCCCAGACGGCGAGCCCGAGATCTCGGACGGCCTGAACGATCCGCTCCCGAACCGGATCGCGCGATCCCACGAACACGAGCGGCGCCTGCCAGCGGGAGCCGCCGTCGAGCGGACGGTGGTAGGCCGGGTCGCACCCGAACGCGAGGTAGTAGGCCCGCGCCCCCGCGCGCCGGTGGCGCTCGAGGCTCGAGCTGTCGTGGGTGAAGAAGACGTCGTACGCGGGTGAGAGGGCGGCGGACACCTCGAGCTGGTGCGGATCGTCGGGAAACCAGTTCGCCCAGCGGGCGCGCGAGCGTCGTTTCAGCTCCGCGATCTCCCGAGGTGCCAGCTTCGTCCCCTTGAACACGAGGACGAGGTCCGGCCGAGCGCGCCGGAGCAGCGCTTCGAGCCGCGCGGTGAGCGGGCGCCGCAGCAGGGCGTTCAGTCCCCGCGGCCGCTCCTCGCAGCGCCGCACCTCGCAGCCCAGCACGGAGAGCGCGCCGGCCAGCGCGAGCCCGCTCCGGTGATAGCGACGATTGAATGCCGCGACCAGGATCACGCGCAGGCCGGCGAACGGGCCGGGCCCGCTCACGCGCGCACCGCCTTCACGATCATGGTTTCGCCGAACGCGACCGCCGGCGCGAGCATCTGCCGCCAGATCTCGGCGTTGCGCCGCCGTTGTCCAGGATCCTTCTCCCACCGGCGCAACGCGAACGCGGTGACCAGCGCCGCCAGCGGCCACAGCGGCAGATACATCCAGCTGACGCCCTTGATCCGGTTTGCGGTGACGGCGGTGATGCGGAAGTCGTGGCGGTGCAGCAGGTATCGCAGCTCGGGAAAGGAGAGGAGGTTGACGTGGTGCCAGGGGTTCGGGTCCCGCTCGTTGAGCGGGACTTTCCCCTTGTTGTGGAACCCGGTGAGCAGCCAGCGCCAGCGCGAGCGCAGCGCGCCGATGTTCGGCGTCGAGACGATCAGCACGCCGCCGGGGCGCACGACCCGCCGGCACTCCCGCACGAAGTCGAACGGCCGCTCGAGATGCTCGATCCCGTCGATACAGACGAGCGCATCGAACGCCCCGTCCCCGAACGGCAGCGACGCGTTCATGTCCGCGGCCGTGAACCGGGCGCCGCCCCGCGCGAGCCGGTTCACGATGTCCGCGCCGTGTCCGTCCAGCCCCATCGCGTGCAGGCGCTCGAGAAACGCGCCTTCCCCGCAGGGAATGTCGAGCACCGTGCGGCAGTGCGTCTCCGGCCGCAGCAGCCGGGCTACCATGGCGTGGGTGTTCTTGGAGGTCAGCTCGCGGGGGCGGGCGCCGCTCATACCCGCACGTAGTTCCGGTACTCGAACACGCGCGCCCCCGTCAGCCGCTCGATCCAGTCGGAGAGGTAGTAGCGCAGGTCGTCGAGCTTGAGCCGGCGCGGCACGACCGCGTCTTCCCGGACTCCGCGCCGGGCGGCGACCCATTCGGCCGCGGCGAGGGGGTGCGTGCCCGTGAACCGCCGCAACAGCGGCGTCCACTCGAGCCGCCCCCGCTGCCGCCGCGCTTCGGCCCGCTCGACGCGGTGGGGGAAGATCTCCTTCGACGCCTCGAACTTCTGCCGCAGCAGGTGCGGCGCCCCCGCCCAGCCGTAGTGGAACATCCGCGCGCCGGTCACGCGGGCGCGGACGCGCCGCAGCTCCGGGCCCACACGGAACCCCTGCGCGTCGCCGTGGGAGCGGACATGCCGGCCGAGGCGCACGCAGCGCACCTCCCGCCGGTACCAGTGGCGGTTCGTCGCGACGGTGTCGAAGTCGCCGTAGAAATGCAGGTAGTCGACCAGCAGCCCCTCCACCCGTTCGTCCGCGTCCACCGCCCGCACGTGATCCCGCAGGATCGCGGCGCCCGTCTCGTGCAGCACTTCGTCCGCCTGGATGTACACCCCCCAGGAGCCGCGGCACGCGCGCATCGCGCGGTTCGTCTCGAGCGCGAGCGCGCCGCTCCCCCGCGAGAAATCCCAGACCGCGTCGAGGATGCGGATCCGGGGATCTCCCACCCCTGCGACCAGGTCGCGAGTGTCGTCCTCCGACCGCCCGACGTTCACCACCACCTCGTCGCAGACGTCGAGGATCGAGCGGATGGCGGGGATGATGGGGTAATCGAGCGTGACGGCGTTGCGGACGATCGTGAAGCCCGAGAGCATGTCAGGTCTGGAACTGCATGTCGTAGAGCCGGCGATACAGCCCCCCCGCCGCGAACAGCGCGTCGTGGGTGCCGCGCTCCACGGTCCGGCCGTCGGCGAGCACCACGATCGAGTCCGCGTGCCGCACGGTTGCCAGCCGGTGCGCGATGACGAGCACGGTGCGGTGCGCCATCAGCCGCTCGATCGCCTCCTGCACCAGGCGCTCCGACTCCGTGTCGAGCGCGCTCGTCGCCTCGTCGAGGATCAGGATCGGCGGATCCCGCAGCAGCGCCCGCGCGATCGCGATGCGCTGCCGCTGGCCGCCCGAGAGCCTCGTCCCGCGCTCGCCGAGCAGGGTGGCGAAGCCGTCGGGCAGCCGCGCGATGAACTCGTCCGCATTCGCGGCCTGCGCCGCCGCCCGCACCTGCTCCGGCGTGAAGTCGGCCCGGCCGTAGGCGATGTTCGCGGCCACGGTGTCGTTCAAGAGCACCGTCTCCTGCGACACGATCCCCATCACCGCCCGCAGGCTGCGGCGGGTGAAGCGCGTGATCGGCACGCCGTCCAGCAGGATCGCGCCGCCCGTCGGCTCGTAAAAGCGCGGCAGCAGGTCCACCAGGGTCGTCTTCCCCGCCCCCGACGGTCCCACGATCGCCACGACCTGCCCGCGCCGGACCTCGAGGTCGACGTCCCGCAAGACCGGCGCCTCGCCGTTGTAGGAGAACGACACGCCGCGGTACTCGATGCGATCGTGGAACCGGGCCGCGGTCTCCCCGGGGCGGTCGCCCTCGTCGGCCGGCAGGTCGAGCACCTCGAAGCAGCGGTCCGCGGCCGCGACGGCGCCCGCCATGGTCGTGGGATACTGCGAGACCGACTTCACCGGCGACATCAACCGCAGGGCCACCGCCATGAACGCGATGAAGACCTCGGGACGGAGCGACGCGGACGCGCCGAGCGCGAGGCGGGCGCCGGCCAGGAAGATCATGACGACCACGATCCCGGCGAAGACCTCGCTCACCGGGCTGGTCAGCGTCGACGCGCTCTGCGCGCGCAGCACGCGCCGGCGGTAGCGGTTCGCCAGCTGCTGGAAGCGCTCCACTTCGAACGCTTCGGCCACGTAGGCGCGCACCAGCTTCACCGACGCGACCATCTCGCTGACGAGGCTGGTCAGCTCGCCGCGATCCTCCGCCTGCTCGCGCGAGCGACGCCGCACGCGTCCCACGATCGGGCGGATGATGACGACGAGCGCCGGGGCGAGCACCAGGGCGATCGCCGTGAGCCGCCAGGACAGCCCGAGCAGGATCGCCAGGTACACGAGGATCAAGCTGACGTTCTTCAGGAACGAGGCGAGCGCCGCGGTCACCGCGCTCTTGACCTGGTCGGTATCGCTGATGATGCGGGCGAGGAGCTGGCCGCCCTTGGTGCGCTGGAAGAAGCCGAGGGGCAGGGTCTGGAGGTGCCGGAACAGGCGCACGCGCAGGTCGCGCACCACGCCCTCCTCGATGGCGACGCTGCTCATCGCCGCGCCGTAGGCCGCAGCGTTCTTGAGCACGAGCGTACCGAGCAGCACCAGCACCACGTTCCGGAGGGCAGCCTCCGGCGCGCCCGCCGTGAGGAGCGGCCCCGCGAACTTCGCGAGCAGCGCCTCCACGCCGGAGCCGCCCGCCTCGGGCAGCGCCCGCTGGCCGAACAGCGCGCGCAGGAACGGGATCAGCAGCACGAACGTCGCCCCGTCCATCAGCGACGACACCAGGGTGGCGACGAGGTTGGCGACGAAGAGGGGGGTGTAGGGACGGAGCAGGCCGAGGACGCGGGCGCTGCGACCCATTCAGCGCGGCCCCCCCAATCCCCCCGGCCCCCCCGGGGGACCCGGGGGCCCGGCGCGATTCCGCGGCGTGAGCAGCGCCACGGGAAGGATCATCTCCTCGGGGCTCACGCCCCCGTGCAGGAACGAGCCGCGGTAGCGGGCCTGGTACTCCCGCAGCTTGGTGGGATAGACGAAGAACCGGTCCCCCGTGGCGACGAGCATCCGCACCCCGAGCCCCATCGCCGGCAGGCCGAACGCCTTCAGGTCCGCGACCGTGATGGCGGCCTCCGGATCCTCGGCGCGCAGATCCTCGCCGAACTTGTAGCGCAGATTGGAGCTGGCGTCGCGCTTGGCGTACACGGTCGCCGGCGTGTCGCAGTGGATCGCGCCGTGGTCGGTGGTGAGCAGCACCGTGACGCCCCGCCGCTCGGCTTCCTGCAGGGCGGCGAGCACCGGCGAGCGCTCGAACCACGTGCGGGTGAGGCCCCGCAGGGCCGCGTCGTCGCGGGCCACCTCGTACAGGATCGCGCTCTCCGAGCGGCCGTGGGTGAGCTGGTCGATGAAGTTGAACACCAGCGCCGTCACGCCCTCCTGGGCGAGGTGCGCGGGGAGCCGGCGCAGCAGGTCCCCGCCGTCGGCCGCGCTGAACAGCTTTTCGTAGCGGACGGGCACCGGCTGCCCGATGAGCTCGCGGAGCTGCTCGGTCAGGAGCTCCGCCTCATGGGCGTTGAGGCTCTCGTCGTCCGAGGCCTTGCCCCACCACTCGGCGTGGCGCGCCGCGATCTCCATCGGGAAAAGCCCCGAGAAGATCGCGTTGCGCGCGAACGGCGTGGCGGTCGGAAGGATGCTGTAGTAATGCGACTCCTCGACCTGGAACAGCGGGGTGACGAGGTCGCGCAGCACCTCCCACTGGTCGAGCCGGAGGCAGTCGATCACGATGAACAGGGCGCGACCGTGGTTGCGCAGCAGCGGCACGAGGAACTCGGCGCCCACGTCCACCGACAGCGGCGGCCGGTCTCCCTCGGGGCTCGCGAGCCAGCGCGGGTAGTGGCGGCCGACGTACTCGGCGAAGTCCTTGCGGAGGCTGCGTTGCAGCGCCGAGAGAGCCTCGGAGAGGCCGGGCTCGTTGGACGCCGCGAGACGCACTTCCCAGCGGGACAGCTCCACCACGAACTCGATCCACTCGCGCCAGGCCAGCGACGAGCCGCGCCGGCCCTCGAGCTCCCGGAACCGCGTCACGAAGTCGCGGGCCAGGCGCTGCTGGCGGATACGGTCGCCCTCGAGCAGGCGCGTGACCACCGACAGGACCTGGCGCGGGTGGACCGGCTTGACGAGGTAATCATCCACCGCGACGCCGATCGCGTCGCGCAGCGTGGCTTCGTCCTCGCTCTGCGTCACCATCACGACCGGCACGCCCGCATCGATCGCGCGGATCTCGGGAAGGAGCTCCAATCCCCGCCGCCCGGGCATCTGCTCGTCCAGCAGGACGACGCTGTAGTGTTGCCCCCGGAGCAGCGCGAGGGCGTCGTCGCCGTGGGCGGCCGCGGCGACGGTGAACCCCTGGGCTTCGAGGAAGCGGCGGTGCGCGGCGAGACTCTCGACCTCGTCGTCGACCCAGAGAATGCTCTTCGGCCGCGGCATACGCCAAACCTAATGGCGACTGGCGAACCGCGGCAACGCGAGTCTAGTTTCCTGCCCGTGCTGTGCGTCCTGGTCGTGCGTTTCAGCTCCATCGGCGACATTCTGCTCACCACGCCGCTGGTGCGCGCGCTCGCCCACCGCCACCCGGATGCGAAGCTCGTCTACGTGACCAAGCGCGCCATGGCGCCGCTCGTCGCGGACAACCCCCACGTCGCCGAGGTCGTGGCGCTCGATCCCGACGAGCCGATCCGCCACCTGGCGCGGCGGCTGTCCGCCCTCCGGCCCAGCCACGGCCTGGACCTGCACGGCAGCCTGCGCAGCGCCTTGCTGCAGCTCCTCGTCCGCTGCCGCTGGTCGGGATACCGCAAGCGGAAGCTCGCCCGCACGCTGCTGATCTCCACGAAGCTCGACCTGTACCGCGCCCGCGCCGCCCGCGCCCCCGGCGTCCCCCGCCCGTCCCCGCGCACCCCCGTCCCGGTCGCGGAGCGCTATTTCGAGGCGGCGCGCGGGCTCCAGGCGCAGCCCGATGGCGGCCCGCCCGAGTTCGGCATCGGCCGCGGCGCGACGGAAGCGGTCGCCCGCTGGCTGGCGGAGCGCGGCCTCGCGGACTCCGGGCTCGCGGCGCTCGCCCCCGGCGCGGCGCACGCCACGAAGCGCTGGCCGATCGCCCACTGGAGCGCTTTGGCCGAGCTGCTGCGCGGCGCCGGCTACCGAGCGGTCGTCGTGGGCGGTCCGGAGGACCGGGGCCTCGCGCAGCAGCTCGCCGGAGAGGCCGCCGCCAGCGCCGCCGGAGAGCTCTCGCTCCAGGAGACGGGGGCGCTGCTCGCCCGCGCGCGGGTGGTGGTATCGGGCGACACGGGCGTCATGCACATGGCGACCGGCGTCGGCACCCCGGTGGTCGCCCTGTTCGGGCCGACCGTGGAGCAGTTCGGGTTCTTCCCCTACCGGGCGCGGGCTCTCGTGCTGCAGCGCGCCCTCGACTGCCGACCCTGCTCGGCGACCGGGACGGCGCAGTGCCCGCTCGGCCACCACCGTTGCCTCGGTGACATCGCGCCGGCCACGGTGGCGGCCGCGGTCGAGCGCCTCGTCGCGTGATCCCGACCACCACGCCCACCGAGGAGCGGCTCGTCGCGCTGCTCGCCGGGGCGGCCCGCGGCCCCAAACGAGACGGCCTGTTCGCGCTCTGGCTCGTGGTCCGCGCCGCGGAGGGACTCCTGCCGCCGCGCCCGGTGTCGGCCAGGAATCACCGGCGTCGGCTCGCGGCGCTCGAGCGCCGGCTCGCGACGCTCGCTCTCCCCGCGCCGCTCAGGCGGGCGCTGGTCGCGGCGCGGCACCACCTCGATCCCGCCAGCCCACGGGCCGCGGCGCTGGTCCTCTCCCAACTCGTCGCACCCGCGCGGGACGTGCTCGGTCCAGGCTCGGGCGATGCCGTCGCGGTTGCCGCACGGGCGGCGCGCATACATCTATAAGGCTAGAGGCACAGGGGCTAAGAGGCTAAGTGGCTAAGAGGCTAAGTTCGTGACCCCGCGCCGCCCGGAACACCACCCTTCTCCCGAATCGCTCGTCGAGCGCGTCGATCAACAGCGCCCCGGCGAGATCTCGGGAGACACCGTGCCCACGGGTTTTCCGTCGGTCGACCGGCTCCTGGGCGGCGGTCTTAGGCGGCGGGACCTGGTGGTGCTCGGCGGGGACATCGGTTCGGGCAAGTCCGCCTTGGCGCTCGGGCTGGCGCTGCGGGTAGCGCGGCGGGGGGCCGGCGAGGCCGCAGGGGCCGGAGGGGGTAGGGAGGCGGAGGCCGCGGAGGCCGGCGTCGCGTTCTTCTCCGGGGAGATGGACGAGGAGCGGCTGACGGAGCGCGCGCTTGCGATCGAGGGCCGCGTGGCAGTGGACGAGCTGCGCTCCGCCAGGCTCTCCGACCAGTCGCGCGCCAGCCTCGGCGGGGCGGCCGTGCGGCTGCGCGGGCTTCCCCTCACCAACCTGCAACTCGCCGCACCGGACTTCGAGACCATGGCACAGCGGCTCGACCCGCTGCGCGGGCTCGGACTCGTGGTGGTGGACTACCTCCAGCTGGTACCCTCGCCCGCCGGCACCGCGCGCTCGACGCAGGACGAGGACCTCGCCCTCGTGCTGCAACGGCTCAAGGCGCTGGCGCTCGAGCGACGGGTGGCGCTGCTCGTCGTGGCCCAGCTCCCCAGGTTCGAGGGCAAGCGCCAGAACCCCCGCCCCAACCTCGACGACTTCGGCCACCTGGGGGCGATCAAGCAGCACGCCGACGTGGTGCTCGGGATCTATCGCGAAGACATGTACAACCCGGGGTTCGGCGTGGATGGCGCGACGGAGCTGCTCGTACTCAAGAACCGCAACGGGCCGACGGGGTTCGTCGACCTCTACTTCTACCGGCGCTGGATGCGGTTCGAGGACATGCTCGACCCCGACCGCTGAGCCTTCGAGCTGTCGGGGAGCGGGATCGCGCCGACGAGCGTGTAGGTCGTCCCCGGACCGCCGCCGCTGCGCTGCAGCGTGATCCACAGCGGCCGGCCGCCGCGCTCGGCGTAGATGGCGAGCGATCCGTCGGGCATGCGCTGGTCGCCTTTCACGTGCCAGCCGTTCAGCGTCAGCGTCTCGCGATACCAGGCCGCCACGACCTGCAGCGCGCGCGGTGTGGTGAACGTCGCCTGGGCCGCGTCCTGGCCCGCAGCCACGCTCACGGCCGCGGAGCCGGGGTACACGAGCACGCCCTTCAGCGCCTCGGCGGCCAGCTCGCGATCCGAGGCCCCTTCACCGGCACGCTCACACGACGCCAGCAGGACGAGCGTGACGAGCGAGGCCAACGGTCGCGCCATGGGGCGGTATCGTAGCGGTGGCGCATCGGGATCGTCAAGTTGTAAGTTCACTGGCGACTGCGGTGCACGAACGACTTGAGGTGCCGCATGGCCGGCCACAGCAAGTGGAAGCAGATCAAGCGCAAGAAGGCCGTCGCCGACGCCCGGCGCGGGGCCCGCTTCACCAAGCTGATCCGTGAAATCACCATCGCCGCCAAGCAGGGCGGCGGCGATCCCGCGGGGAA
This sequence comes from Gemmatimonadales bacterium, assembly GCA_035637235.1. Lineage (GTDB taxonomy): Bacteria > Gemmatimonadota > Gemmatimonadetes > Gemmatimonadales > GWC2-71-9 > DASUAL01. The sequence continues at coordinate 9,052 of DASPXO010000198.1, forward strand.
CCCCCGGCTCCGCACCGCGATCGACGCGGCGAAGGCGGAGAACATGCCGCTCGACAACATCGAGCGCGCCATCCAGAAGGGCACCGGCGAGCTCGGGGGCGTGATGTTCGAAGAGGTCACCTACGAGGGCTACGGCCCGGGCGGGGCGGCCATCTTCGTCGAAGCGACGACCGACAACGTGAACCGCACGGTCGCCGAGATCCGACACGTCTTCACGCGCCACGGCGGCAACCTCGGCGCCGCCAATTCCGTCGCCTGGATGTTCGACCGCAGGGCCGAGATCGCCGTGGACGCGACCAAGGCGGACGAAGACGCCACGATGGAAGCGGCGCTCGAGACCGGGGCGGACGACATGGTGCGCGAAGGCGACGTGTTCCTCATCACCGGGCCGGTGAACCAGCTGCATGCGATCACCGAGCGGCTGAAGCAACGCAAGATTCCGGTGCAGGCCGCCGAGACCACGATGATCCCGAAGAGCACGGTGAAGGTGGATGGGAAGGATGCGAAGCGGCTGCTCGAGCTGATCGAAGCGCTGGAAGAGATGGACGACGTCGCGAGGGTGTCCTCGAACTTCGATATCGACGCCGAGGCGATGGCGGCGGCCACGGCGTGACGTGAAGGTCCTGGGCGTCGACCCGGGCACCTCGATCACCGGCTACGGCGTGATCGAGGCCGGGAACGGGGCGCCGGGGATGGGTCGGCTGATCGAGTGCGGCGCCATCCGGTTCGACCGCCGCAGCCCCCTCCCCCAGCGCCTCGCCGAGCTGCACGAACACATCGCCGGTCTCATCGCCCGCCACCAGCCGAGCGCCCTGGCGCTGGAGAACGCATTCTACCACAAGAACGTCCGCACCACGCTCGTGCTCGGCCACGCGCGCGGCGTGATCCTGCTCGCGGCCCAGCAGGCCGGGGTCGCGATCGCGCAGTATCCGCCGGCGACGGTGAAGAAGACGGTCGCGGGCGCCGGCGGAGCGGCGAAGCGCCAGGTCGGCGCCGTCGTGGCGCGGCTCCTGAACCTGCGGCACCCCCCGACCCCGTCCGATGCCGCGGACGGGGTCGCGGTGGCGCTGACCCACGTCATCCGCTCGTGACGCCATGATCGCCCAGGTCAGCGGCCGCCTCGCCGCCCGACAGGCGGACCGGGTGGTCATCCAGACGGGAGGGGGCGTCGGCTACGAGATCGTCGTCCCGCTCGGCGTGCTGGAGCGGCTCCCTGCCGTGGGCGAGCCGGTGAGCCTCGCGACCGAGCTCGTGGTACGTGAGGACGGCTGGGCGCTGTACGGCTTCCGGGACGGCGCCGAGCGGCGGTTCTTCCAACGCCTCATCGCCGTATCGGGCGTGGGGCCGAAGATCGCCATCGCGCTCATGTCCGCACTCGGTGTCGAGCGCGGCGTCCGGGCCGTGCGGGAGCGCAATATCGGGCTGCTCTCGTCGGTGAGCGGCATCGGGAAGAAGACCGCCGAGCGCCTGGCGCTTGAACTGGCCGACAAGCTCGGCGAGCTTGAGGAGGCCGCGAGCGCCGCCGCCCCCCCGAGCGGCGCGGGCGAAGCGGCCCTCAAGGCGCTCGAGCGGCTGGGGTACGCCACCGCCGAGGCCGACCGGGCGCTCAGGCAAGTGCTCGCCGCGGACGGCGGCCGGGAGGGCGACACGGAGACCCTGGTGCGCCGGGCCTTGCACCTGCTCACGCACGGATGACCATGGCGACGACCGCCGAGTGGATCTGCACCCGCTGCGGGTCGACGAACCGCAGACTCGTCCCGGACGGCGCGACCCGCGCCGTGGACGAGTGCGTCACCTGCCACGTGAAGCATCAGATCGAGGTCGATGCGCGTCCGGTGCGCTGGCGAGCGCGGCCGTTCAGTAGAACGAGGGCGGCGTGAGGACTCCATCCGCATGACGCGCCGCCCGGAGATCACGACGCCCGAGGCGCTCCCCGACGAGCGCCTCACGGACGCGGCGCTGCGTCCTTCGCGCCTCGACGAGTTCGTCGGCCAGGCGAAGGTGAAAGAGTCGCTGCAGATCGCGATCGACGCCGCGAAGCAGCGCCGGGAGCCCCTCGACCATGCCCTGTTCTTCGGGCCGCCGGGCCTGGGAAAGACCACGCTCGCCCTGCTCATGGCGCGCGAGCTCGGCGCGAACATCCGGACGACCTCAGGGCCGGTGCTCGAGCGCCCGGGCGACCTGGTCGGCCTGCTCACGTCGCTCGACGCGGGCGACATCCTGTTCATCGACGAGATCCACCGCCTGCGGCCCGTGCTGGAGGAGTTCCTGTATCCCGCCATGGAGGAGTACCGCGTGGACCTGCGCATCGCCGACGGCCCGCACGCACAGACGATCCCGATGGCGGTCGAGCGCTTCACGCTGATCGGCGCGACGACCCGGTTCGGCCTGCTCACGCCGCCGATGCGCGCCCGGTTCGGGCTCGTGGAGCGGCTCTCCTATTATCCCCCGGACGATCTCGCGCAGATCATCGCCCGTTCCGCCGGAATCCTCGGCGTTCCCGCCGACCCCGCCGGCATCGCCGAGGTCGCGCGGCGCAGCCGGGGCACGCCCCGCGTGGCGAACCGGCTGCTCAAGCGGGTGCGCGACTACGCGCAGGTGCGCGCCGGCGGCGAGATCACCGCGCCGGTCGCCGTCGAGGCGCTCAAGCGGCTCGACGTGGACGAGTTCGGGCTGGACGACATGGATGCCCGGATCCTCAAGACCATCATCGAGCAGTTCGAAGGCGGACCGGTCGGCCTCACGACCATCGCGGCCGCGGTCGGAGAGGACCCCGGGACGCTCGAAGAGGTGTACGAGCCGTTCCTCATGCAGCAGGGGTTTCTCGCGCGAACGTCAAGGGGCCGCTGCGCGACCGCCGGTGCGTATCGCCACTTCGGCTTCACCCCGCCCCGGGCCGCCGAGCAGCCGACGATGTTCGACGGCTAATATCATTGCGGATTGCGGATTGGAAGGTGGGACGGCGAATCCGCAATCCACAATCCGCAATCCGCAATTCCCAATGCGCGCCTCCGACTTCGATTACTCGCTCCCCCCCTCGCTCATCGCCCAGCATCCCCTCCCCGACCGCGCGGCGAGTCGCCTGCTCGTGCTCGAGCGCGCCAGCGGCGCGGCCCGCCACGCCCGATTTCCGGACATCGTCGACCTCGTCACGCCGGAGGACGTGCTCGTCGTCAACGTCTCCCGCGTGGTCCCCGCACGGCTCCACGGAACCCGCGAGACCGGCGCGCCCGCCGAGCTGCTGCTCGTGCGCGCCGGGTCCGACGGGACGTGGCTCGCGCTGGGGCATCCCGGCGGCAAGCTCAAGGCGGGGCGGCGGGTCACGTTCGGCCCCGACAGTGCCGTCGAGATCGTCGAGGTGCTGGGCGGAGGCCTGCGGCGCGTCCGGTTCGTGGGCGCGCTCGACGCGCCCGCGACGCTGGGGAAGTACGGCGAGGTCCCGCTCCCGCCCTACATCCGCCGCCCGCCCCGTCCCGAGGACCGCGAGCGCTATCAGACCGTATACGCCGCGCACGACGGGAGCGTGGCGGCGCCGACCGCCGGGCTGCATTTCACCCCCGGGCTGCTCGAGCGCCTGCGCGCGCGCGGCGTGGCCGTGGCCGAGCTCGACCTCCACATCGGGCCCGGCACGTTCAAGCCGGTGGAGGTGGACGACCTCGCCCGGCACCGCATGCACGCCGAAGCCTACGCCGTCAGCGAGCACACGGCGGAAACGGTCAACGCCAGGCGCGCCGCGGGGGGGCGGGTGTGGGCGGTCGGGACCACGGTCGTGCGGACGCTCGAGACGTGTGCTGACCGGCACGGCAGAATTCGCGCGGGCAGCGGGGAGACCCTGCTGTTCATCTCTCCACCGTACACGTTCCGCGCCGTGGACCGCCTGCTCACCAATTTCCACCTGCCGCGCTCCACGCTGCTAATGTTGGTGTGCGCGTTCGGGGGCTACGAGAACGTGATGGGGGCGTACCGCGAGGCGATCGAGCGCGGCTACCGCTTCTATTCGTATGGCGACGCGATGGCGGTCATTTGATTTCGGATTGCGGATTTCGGATTGCGGATTGGACGCTCGACCTTCGATTCCGCAATCCGAAATCCGCAATCCGCAATAGGTCTCCCCATGTTCGAATTCACTCTCGAAGCCACCTGCGGCGCCGCGCGCACGGGCTCCCTCACCCTCCCGCACGGCACGGTCGAGACGCCCGTCTTCATGCCGGTCGGCACGCAGGCGACGGTGCGCACGCTATCACCCACCGACCTCGCGGCCGTCGGCGCGAGCCTGGTGCTCGCCAACACCTACCACCTGCACGTGCGCCCCGGCGAGCAGGTGGTCGAGAAGCTCGGCGGGCTGCATCGCTTCATGGGGTGGGACCGCCCGCTGCTGACCGACTCCGGTGGCTTCCAGGTGTTCTCGCTCGAGGGGTTCCGCCGCGTGGATGAGGACGGGGTCGAGTTCCAGAGCCACTTGGACGGCAGCCGCCGCCGCCTCACCCCCGAGCGCGCCACCGAGATCCAGTGGACCCTGGGGGCGGACATCGCGATGGCCTTCGACCACGTGGTCCCGGGGAACGCGGGCGCTCCGACCGCTCGCGACGCCCTGGAACGGACGCTCTCGTGGCTGGAGCGGTGCGCGAGGAGACATCGGGAGCTGGCGGACGGGCGGACGGCCGGACGGGCGGACAGCACTGCCGTCACCGACCGCCTGTCCGCCAGACCGCCAGACCGCCAGACGTTATGGCCGATCCTGCAGGGCGGCACGCATCTCGAGCTCCGCACCGAAGGTCTGCGACGGATCCTGGAGCTCGGTGAATGGACCGGGCTCGCCATCGGCGGCCTGTCGGTCGGCGAGCCGAAGCCCGCGATGTACCGGGTGCTCGAAGCGCTCGAGCCGCGCCTGCCCTCCGCCCGGCCGCGTTATCTTATGGGTGTGGGGTTCCCCGAGGACCTCGTCGCGGCGGTAGAGCACGGCGTCGACCTGTTCGACTGCGTCGCGCCGACGCGGAACGGACGCAACGGCTCCGCGTTCACGCCCGACGGCCCGGTGAACATCCGGAACGCCGAGCACCGCGAAGACCCGCGGCCGCTCGACGAGACGTGCGACTGCGAGACGTGCACCACCTTCTCGCGCGGCTACCTCCGGCACCTGTTCGTCGCCGAGGAGCTGCTGGGGCTCAGGCTGCTGTCGCTCCACAACGTCCGGTTCCTGATCCGGCTCGCCGGGGAGATGCGGGCCGCGATCCGCGCCGGCCACTTCGCGCGGTGGGCCGCCGACTGGCGCCGCCGCTACGCTCGATCGGACTGATCATGTTCGGATTGGACGCGTTGCTGTTCGCTCCGTCGGGGCAGGGAGGCCCGGCGATGGGGTGGTTCCTGTTCCAGCTGATCGCGATCTTCGCGATCTTCTACTTCCTGATCATCCGCCCGCAGCGCAAGCAGCAGCAGCGCCACCGCGAGCTGCTGGCATCGCTGCAGCGGGGAGACAGGGTCGTGACGTCGGGGGGGATCGTGGGCGAGGTGGTGCACCTGAAGGACGATGAAGTGACCCTGAAGAGCGGCGAGTCCCGGTTCGTCGTCCTGCGGGCGAACATCGCGAACATCGTCAACCGCTCGCTCGAGGCGAAGGCGCCGTGACGGTCCGCAAGCTCCACTTGCTCGGGTCTCCGGTGCTGCGGCAGCGCTCGGCCCCGGTCGCGGCGGTCGACGACCAGGTCCGGCGGCTCGTGGACGACCTGTTCGAGACGATGCGCGCGGCGAAGGGAGTCGGGCTCGCCGCCAACCAGGTCGGCGTGGCGCTGCGCGTCGCGGTGGTGGACGTGGGCGAAGCGGACCCGCCTCCCCTCGTGCTGATCAACCCTCGCATCGTGCAGGCGAGCGACGTCACCGAGACCGCCGAGGAGGGATGCCTGTCGATCCCCGAGATCTACGGCGAGGTAGAGCGCCCGCTGCAGGTGACGCTCGAGGCGCTCGACCGCGACGGCACGCCGTACCGGCTCGAGCTGTCCGGCTTCAAGGCGCGCGCCGTCCAGCACGAGATCGACCATCTGGACGGCGTGTTGTTCCTTGTCCACCTGAGCGCGGTGAAGCGGAGCCTGCTGCTCGCGAAGTGGAAGAAATCCCGCAAGGGGAAGCCCGGCTATCTCCAGGAGGTGACGCCGCAGCCGGCGGGCGAGCTCTAGGTGCGCGTCGTCTTCTTCGGCACCCCGGCCTTCGCGGTCCCGTCGCTCGAAGCCCTCCTGGGAGAGGGCTTCGACGTGGTGGCCGTCGTCACGCAGCCCGCCCGGCCGCAGGGACGCTCCCGCTCGCGGCTCGTTCCGCCGCCGGTGGAGGTGGCCGCGGAGACGGAGGGCCTCCCCGTCCTGCAGCCCGAGCGACTCGCCGACCCGGCGTTCGTCGAGCGGCTGCGGGCCCTCGCGCCGGACGTCGGCGTGGTGGTCGCTTACGGGCACCTCCTGAGCCCCTCATTGCTCGCGATCCCGAAGCACGGGATGATGAACGTCCATCCGTCGCTGCTCCCCGAGCTCCGCGGGGCCGCGCCCGTCGAATGGGCGATCATCAACGGCCTCGAGAAGACCGGTGTCACGATCATGCGGATGGATGCGGGGCTGGACACCGGCCCGATCCTGCATCAGCTGCCCCACCACATCGACACCGACATCACCGGCGGCGAGCTGTCCGAACACCTCGCCGAAATGGGCGCGCAGGCGCTGGTCGAGGCGCTCGCGCTGCTCGAGCAGGACGGCTTCAAGGCGCGGCCGCAGGACCACGCGCGCGCCACGCACGCGCCCAAGCTCACGCGCGAGGTCACGCGGGTCCGCTGGAACGATCCCGCCGAGCGCGTCGCCCGCCTGATTCGCGCCTTGGACCCGAAGCCGGGCGCGTGGACGGAGCTCGAGGGTCACGAGGTGAAGCTGTTCGGCGCCCGCGCCGCCCTTGGCCGGGGCTCCCCCGGCGAAGTGCTGACGGCCGATGGCCAACTGCTGATAGCCGCGGGGAACGGCGCCGTCGAGGTCGACGAAGTCCAGCCCGCCGGCAAGTCGCGCATGCCCGTCGCGGACTGGGCCCGCGGGCGCGGCGTGGAGGCGGGCCGGCGCTTCACGTGAAGGCGCCGCTGCCGCGGCTGCACGCGATCACGGACGAGCGCATCGCACGGCGGGCGGACCTCGACGACGTGGCGCGCGAGCTCGCGTCGGCCGGCGGGGAGCGCCTGGCGTTCCATGCTCGTGGACGCGGCCTCTCGGGGCTCGAGCATTACGAGCTCGCCGTCCGCCTGTCCGCCCGTCCGCCTACCCGCCTGTTCGTCAACGACCGTCTCGACGTCGCCCTCGCGACCGGCGCCGACGGCGTGCAGCTGCGCATGGACAGCCTCTCGCCTCGCGCTGCCCGCCGCCTCAAGCCCGGCTGGTGGATCGGCTTGTCGGTCCACGACTTGGAGCAGGCGCGGGCCGCACAAGCGGCGGGGGCTGAGTATCTTTTGGTGGGACCGGTGTTCGCCACGCCCACCCACCCCGGCGTCACTCCGCTGGGCGTCGAGCGCCTGGCAGAGATTGCGAAGCTCGGACTTCCCGTGATCGCCGTCGGCGGCGTGACGCCCGACCGGATCGCGGCACTGAGAGCCGCCGCGGTGTACGGGGTGGCCGCGATCCGGGCGCTGTGGGACGCGACGGAGCCGGCGCAGGCGGCCCGGCGCATGGCGCAGGAGCTGGAATCGGGATGACGGAGAAGATCGACATCACGCTGAACGGCGAGCGGCGGGCGGTCGCATCGGGGCTCACGCTGCTCGGGCTCGTCCGGTCGCTCGACTTGGACCCGCGCGCCGTGGTGGTGGAGCACAACCGCGCGATCGTGCGCCGGCCCGCCCTGGGTGACGTCCGGGTCGCGCCCGGCGACGCGATCGAGCTGGTGCATTTCGTGGGCGGGGGGTGAGCGGATGACGACGGCCGTCGAGCTGGTCCGGGACACGCCCTTCACCATCGGCGCGCGCACGTTCCACTCGCGCCTCATGGTGGGGACGGGGAAATACCGCGACAACGACTCGATGGTCCGCGCGATCGAGGCGTCCGGCGCCGAGATCGTCACCGTCGCGGTGCGGCGGGTGGACCTCGACCGCACCCAGCAGGCGGGGATCCTCCACCACCTCGATCCCAAGAAGTACTTCCTGCTCGCGAACACCGCCGGCTGCCACACCGCCGAGGACGCGATCCGCTACGCCCGGCTCGCCCGCGAGGCAGGCTTCAACGAGTTCATCAAGCTCGAAGTGATCGGCGACCAGGAAACGCTGCTGCCCGATGTCCCGGGGCTCGTCGACGCGGCCAGGACGCTGGTCAAGGAAGGCTTCCAGGTGCTGGCCTACACGAACGAGGATCTGGTGGCGGCGCTGCGCCTCGAGGACGCGGGCTGCGCCGCGGTGATGCCGCTCGCGTCCCCGATCGGGAGCGGGCTCGGCTTGCTCAACCCGTACAGCGTTCGCACGATCAAGCGACGGCTCAAAGTTCCGGTGATCGTGGACGCCGGTGTGGGGACGGCGTCGGACGCCTGCCTCACGATGGAGCAGGGCGTGGACGGGATCCTCATGAACACGGCCCTCGCCGCCGCGCAGGACCCCGTCGCCATGGCGCACGCGATGCGCCTCGCGGTCGAGGCGGGTCGCGCGGCCTTCCTCGCCGGCCGTATGCCACGACGCGAGGTCGCGCTGCCGTCGTCACCGCTCGAGGGGATGCTGGATTAGGGACGCCACCGCCGCTCGCCGAGCGGCGCTGCAGATTCTCGGCGCGGTTCGCACGGGCGCCACCTTCGCGGCGGCGCGCGACCGCCATCTGGGCGGGCTCGGCGAGCGCGACCGCCGGCTCGCCTACGAGCTCGCGGCCGGCGTGCTCCGGCGCCGGGCCGAGCTCGACCGCGCGCTCGCGCTCGCCGCGACCGATCCCCGTCTCCACGACGTCCTGCGTCTCGGCGCGTACCAGCTACGCGCGCTCGCACGCGTGCCGGCGTACGCGGCCGTGTCGACGAGCGTGGAGCTCGCGCGGGAGACGGCGGGCGAAGCCGCCGCGCGCTTCGTCAATCAGGCGCTCCGACGCCTGGCGGGCGTCCGCGATCCGGTGCCGGGCGCCCGGACCTCGCACCCTGCGTGGCTCGTTCGCCGGTGGACGACGCAGTTCGGCGACGCGGAGACCGAGCGCCTGCTCGCCTGGAACGACACCAGGCCGGCGCTCACGCTCCAGCCGGCCCGTTGGGATCACGCCGTCCTGGCGCGGCGGCTCCGGGACGCCGGGGTCGGGGTAACAGAAGCGCCCTTCGGAGCGGGGCTGCGTCTTAGCCTCACACCCGGCGCGCGACACCTGACACCGCTGCAGGTGCCCGGATACACCGAGGGCGCCTTCATCGTCCAAGACCCCGCCCACGCGCTGCTGTGCCGCTACGCCGCGCTCCCGCCGGGGATCCTGGCCTACGACGCCTGCGCGGCCCCGGGAGGCAAGGCCGTGATGCTCGAGCGGGGCGGGGCGCGGGTCGTGGCGGGCGATGTCGCGCGCGGCCGGATCGGGCGGTTGATCGAGACCGTGCGGCGCAGCGGAGTGGCGATTCGGGTCGTCGTGGCCGATCTTCCGTCGGCGCCGTTCGCGGCGGCTGCGCTCGATGCCGTGGTGGTGGACGCTCCCTGCAGCGCCACCGGCACGATGGCCCGCCACCCCGACGCCCGCTGGCGGGTGTCGGATCGCGCGATTGCGCGCGCGGCGGCGCGGCAGCGGCGGCTGCTCGGGGCGGCGGCGCGCCTGGTGAAGCCCGGCGGCCTGCTCGTGTACGCCACCTGCTCGCTCGAGCCGGAGGAGAACAGCGACATCGTGAACGACTTCCTGGGAGAGCACGCCGAGTTCGCCCGCGCTCCGGCGGGCGGCGCGGTGCCGGCCGAGCTCGTGACGACGGACGGCGACTTCCGGTCCTTGCCGCAGCGCCACGGCATCGACGGCGCGTACGCGGCGCGGCTCGTGCGGTCGCGGTGATGCGCATCCGGCGCTACCTCCCGCCCACCTGGACGTGGCGGCTGCCCCGACTCGACCCGAAGAGCGCCAGGCGCTGGGGCGCCGCCCTCGCGGCGGCCGTGCTCGCGGGCTATCTGACGGCGTACCTCATCATCTTCCCGGCGCCCATCTTGCGCCGGCACCAGGTCGTCCCGCGGGTGCTCGGACTCTCGCTCCAGGAGGCGTCGGACGAGCTGCGCAAGGCGCGGCTGCGGGTGCAGGACGGGGGCGCGGAGCCGCATCCCACGGTACCGCAGGGGTCGGTCATCTGGCAGGACCCGCCGCCGGGCGTGTCGGCGACGGCGGGACTGCGGGTGACCCTGGTGGTGAGCACCGGGGCTCCCAGGATTCCGGTGCCGGATGTCGCGGGGCTCGAGGGCGCCCTGGCGGAGCGGATCGTGGCGGCCGCCGGGCTCACGGTGAGCCAGGTGGAGTCGGTACAGGCGGCCGTGCCCCAGGGGATCGCGATGCTCACGCGCCCGCCGGCGACCACGGTGCTGGCGCCCGGAGCGTCGGTGACCCTGGTGGTGAGCCGCGGCGCGCCCACGATCCCCGTGCCCAGCGTGCTCGGCATGTCGCAGGCGGACGCGCGCACGCGTCTCGAGATGGACGGCCTGTCGCTCGGCACCGTGACGCGGCAGCGCACGACGGATGCCAGCCCCGGCACCGTGGTGCTGCAGCGGCCGGGGGCGGGGACGCTCGCCGCGCCCGGCACCGTGGTGGACATCGTCGTGGCCCGGAGCCCGCAAGAGTGACCCCCGGAGAGGGCATCCGCATCGTGCCCAGCGTGCTCTCCGCCGATCTGACCCGGCTCGCCGAGCAGGTGCGCCAGGTGCTCGCGGGCGGCGCAGACTGGCTGCACGTGGACGTGATGGACGGCCGGTTCGTGCCGAACCTGACGTTCGGCGCGAGCATGATCGAGGCGTTGCGGGGGCTCACCGACAAGCCGATCGACGCGCACCTCATGGTGGTCGAGCCAGAGCGCTACATCGACGCGTTCGCGGCCGCGGGCGCCTCCGTGTTCACGTTCCATCCCGAGGCGACCGTGCACGTGCAGCGCCAGCTCGCGGCCGCGCGCAGCCGCGGCATGCTCGCCGGGCTCGCGCTCAACCCGGGCTCGCCGCTCGCGCTCGCCGAGGAGGTGCTGGCGGACATCGACCTGCTCCTCGTCATGACCGTGAACCCGGGGTTCGGCGGGCAGGAGTATCTGCCCTCCTCGAACGACAAGATCCGCCGCGCGCGCGAGCTGCTGGCGGCGCGTGGCTCGCGGGCGTTCCTCGAGGTGGACGGCGGGATCACGCCGCACACGATCGCCGCCGCCCACGCGGCGGGCGCGGACACGTTCGTGGCGGGGAACGCGGTGTTCGCGAGCCCCGACCCGAGCCGCGAGGTCCAGGAGCTGCGGCGCCGCTGCCTGGTGACCGTGTGACGCAGCTGCGGCAGTGGACCGTCGCGGCCGGCAGCGTCATGGCGCTCGTGTTCGGGCTGGCGCTCGCGATCAAGATCTGGCCGCAGCTCGACCTCGTGCGCGTGGGATCGCGAGCTCCCGAGTTCCGGGCGGCGAACCTGCGCACCGGGCGGCCGGCTGCCCTGGCCGACTACCGCGGCAGGGTCATCCTGCTCAACGTATGGGCCACCTGGTGCCTGCCCTGCCGCCTCGAAATGCCGTCGCTGGAGCGGCTGCACCAGACGCTCGGCGGCAGCGGCTTCGAGGTCGTGGGCGTGAGCATCGACGACGGCGACTCGAGCAACGTCATGCGGTTCGTGCGGGAGCTCGGCCTCGGCTTCGACATCCTGCACGACCGCGAGGGCGCCATCCAGCGCATCTACCGGACAACGGGCGTGCCGGAGAGCTTCGTGATCGACAAGGACGGCATCATCGTCAAGCGCGTGATCGGCCCCGCGGAGTGGGATGGGCCGGTCACCGAGACCCTGATCCGGAGGCTCGAAGGTGCGCGTTAGCCTCGGGCAGCTCTTCGCACGCAACTGGCCCATCAAGCTGGCGGCGATCTTCTTCGCCGTCATGCTGTACGTGGCGGTCGCGGCACAGCAACCGCTGACCGTTAGCCGCCCCCTCCAGGTCGCCGTCACCGCGCCGCCGGGCCGCACGGTGCGGCAGCCGCCCGGGGCGGCGACGGTGGTCATCAGCGGCAAGGGCACGGAGATCCTGAAGCTGCGCTCGTTCCCGCGGGTGGTCCGCAGGACGATCCCCGATACGTTCTCCGCGTCGGTGTGGCGGATCCACCTCCAGCCCTCCGACGTGGAGATCCCCCAGGGTAGCGACGTGCAGGTGACGGAGATCACGCCGCGCGAAATCGAGGTGATCCTCGACTCGGTGGCGACGAAAGACGTGAGGATCGTGCCGCTCGTCCAGGTCGAGGCCGACTCCGGATACGTGCTGCGGGGGCTCTCGATCACCCCCAGCGTGGCGCATCTCGTGGGGCCCGAGCGGAGCCTCGCCGGCATCGACTCGGTGCTGACCCTCCCGACCGTGATCTCGAGCGTGAACGGCCAGTTCTTCCGCGCGGTGCCGCTCGACACGGCGCCCCTCGGCGTCGTCCGCGTGGCGCCGAAGGACGTGCGGGTCGCGGGCGAGGTGGCCGCGATCATCGAGCGGACCATCGACGGGGTCCCGATCGCGACGGCCGCCTCGGGGTTCACGGGCTTCGAGCTGGCGCCCGAGCGCGTCTCGGTGTCCGTGCGGGGGCCGGAGGCGAAGATCAACACCCTCACGAAAGACAGCCTCCGCGTGGTGGCGCACCTGGTCGGGCGGGCCGGGCCGGGCGGCTACGCGCGGCTGACGGTGACCGCGCCCCCGGGCATCGCCGCGCGCGCCAGACCCGACTCCGTCGCCCTCAAGCGCAAGACCGGCCGTGGCTGACGTCGTCCTCGGCATCGAAACCTCCTGCGACGAGACGTCGGCCGCCGTGCTGGTGGGCGAGCAGGCGCGGCGCGCTCCGGAGCTGGCGAGCCTCGTCATCCTCTCGCAAGACGTCCACCGGGTGTTCGGCGGCGTCGTGCCGGAGCTCGCGAGTCGCGCCCACCTCGCGGTGCTGCCCGCCGTGGTGGACCGCGCCCTCGCCGAAGCGGGGATCGGCTGGAGCGCGGTGGACGCCGTCGCCGTGACGCAGGGGCCGGGTCTCGTGGGCGCGCTGCTCGTCGGCGTCGTATACGCCAAGGCGCTCGCGTACGCGCGCGCCCGCGACCTGATCGGCGTCCACCACATGGAGGGGCACCTGTTCGCGCCGGCCCTCGAAGACCCCGAGCTGGCGCCGCCGTTCGTCGCCCTGCTGGTGTCCGGCGGGCACACCCTGCTGCTCGATGTGCCCGGCTGGGGGCGCTACCGGCTGCTCGGGCAGACGCGGGACGACGCCGCCGGCGAGGCGTTCGACAAGGTCGCGACCCTGCTCGGCCTCGGGTATCCCGGCGGCCCCGCGATCGAGCGGCTCGCGGGGGAAGGCAACCCCGCGCGCTACGCGTTCCCCCGCCCGATGCTCGACGACGGCTTCGAGTTCTCCTTCTCGGGACTGAAGACCGCCGTGCTGCACGCCGCGCGCGCGAGCGACGACCTCGAGCGCGACCGCCCGCACCTCGCACGCGGGTTCCAGGACGCCGCCCTGGACGTGCTCGTCACCAAGCTCGAGCGCGCGATCCGCGCGACCGGATACCGGACCGCCGTCCTGGGCGGCGGGGTCGCGTGCAGCCGCACGCTCGCCACGCTCGCCGCGCAGCGCCTCGCGGGCGCGGCGCGCGTCGCCGTGGCGAGCCCGCGCCTGAACGCCGACAACGCCGCGATGATCGCCCGCGCCGGCTGGTACCGCCTCGGCCTCGGCGAGCACAGCGACTGGACGCTCGACGCCCGCGCCGACCTGCCGCTGCCCGGCCTCGAGACGTCGACGCCCGCGACGTCCCACCCCCTGCGCCCATGACCGCCTATCCGTTCGAGATCCGGCTCGGCCCGCTCACGCTCACGGGATACGGGCTCATGTTGATGGTCGCCTTCCTGATGGCCGGCTGGGTGATCCAGCTCGACCTGCGGCACCGCAAGCTGAGCGAGGAGTACGCCGCCGACGTGGTCCTTGGGGCGGTGGTGGGCGGCATCGTCGGGGCCAAGCTCTGGTACCTCTTCCTGGCGGGGGACTGGGGCCCGATCGGGCAGATCGTCACCTTCGACTGGGGCAACGTCCGCTGGGGGGCGCTGCGCGGCGGCTTCGTGTGGTACGGCGGGTTCCTGGGCGGCGTGGCCGGCGTGCTGCTGAACGGCCTGCGCAGGGGGGTGCCCGCGCGGTGGACGATGGAGCTCACCGCCGCGCCGCTCGCGCTGGGCTACGCACTCGGCCGGGTGGGCTGCTTCCTCGTGAACGACGACTACGGGATTCCATCCACCCTCCCGTGGGCGATGAAGTTCCCGGAGGGGCTCCCCCCCACGACCGTCGCGAACCTGGAGCAGCTGCACGTGACGTTCCCGCCGGGCATGAACCCGGGCGACGTCGTCGCCGTCCACCCCACGCAGATCTACGAGACGGCCCTGATGCTGTTCGTCTTCTGGTGGCTGTGGCGGCTGCGGGCGCACGGGCACGGCACGGGATGGCGGTTCGGCGTGTACCTCGTGCTCGCCGGCGCGGAGCGCTTCCTCGTCGAGTTCGTGCGCGCCAAGGACGACCGGCTGCTCGGCCCGTTCACGCTGGCGCAGGTGACGAGCCTGCTGCTCGTCGTGGCGGGGCTCTTCATCATGCAGCGCCTGCGGGAGCCCGACGCCGCCGCAGCGGCCGCGCCCGCCGCGCTGAAGCTGGCGCCCCAGCCCCGGCCGACTTGAGACACCGCGCGCCCGGGGTCGGCCCCGCGGCGCCGGTCAGGGAGCCCTCAGGGGTACGACGGCCGTCGACGCTCCTGACCCGCCCCGAGTCGGTTCCGCTGGAGCCACACCGCCGCCACGAGCAGCAGCAGGATGAGGAGGCCCTGCAGCGACAGCGACTGGACCGTCGGATAGATGCCGAGGACCGGGATGCGGGGCGCCCACTCGACGACGCTGGTCCTGAGGAGCCCCGCCTCCTGCAGGTCGGCGACGCCCTTCCCCGCGAACACGAACGCCATGTAGTAGAGCATGGCGCTGGTGACGGCGAAGAACGGCTTCATCGGGACCCGCAAGCCGAAGCGATTGATGCCGACGTACACGATCGCCAGCGCGAGCCCACCCACGAGGACCCCGCCGACCACACCGGCCGTTCCCCCCGAGCCCGCCGACGTGAGCAGCGCCTTGTAGAAGAGGATGGTCTCGAACCCTTCGCGATACACGGCGAGGAACGCGACGGACGAGAGCGCGAAGCCCGATCCCGCCGACAGGGCATCCTCCATCCGGCCCTTCACGAACGCGTTCCACTTGGCCGCCTCGACCTTCGAGAACAGCCAGTAGCTCACGTAGAACAGCACCGCCGTCGCGACGAGCATCGTGACGCCCTCCAGGACCTCGCGCTCGCCCGGCGTGATCTGGAAGAGGGCCTCCACCAGCACGGCGGTGACGGCGCTGGCGCCGACCGCGGCCCAGGCGCCCCGTGCCACGTGGCGCCGCTGCGCCACGGCGCCCGCCTTCGCGAGGAAGGTCATCAGCGCAGCCACGATGAGGATCGCCTCGAAGCCCTCTCGCAGCAGCACGACGAACGACGACATGAACAGGTTCGCGGCTGAGCTCTTGTCCGCGACGAGGCGCTCGGCCCGCTCCAGCCCGGAGAGCAGCCGCGCGTGGATCGCCCCCAGATCGTCCGCGCCCGCGGCGGCGCGCGTGCGCAGCGCGGCGAATGCGTCCTCGAGCTCCCCGGCGAGCGCGGCATTCCGCAGGCGCACCTCCGTCTCCAGCTGCTCGAACGTGAGATACGCATCGAACGCGAGCCTGTCCGACCGGAGCGCCACAGCCGAATCGAGCTGGCGCCGCACGGTCGAAAACGTCCCCGCAGCGAGCGACGGCTGGTAGTGCTGCCGTTCGGCCGCCGGCAGGAGGCGCAGAAACGCGACCAGCTTCCCGGTCCGGTCCCGGTCGAGCGCGCCCCCCCTCCCGAACCCCGGCATCGGGGTGCCGGCCCGCCCCTCGAGAACCAGGTCCGCGAGCTCGGCGTCGGTGAACCGCCCCTGCACGGCGAGATCCCGCAGCGCGGGCGGCCGCACCGACAGCGAATCAGCCAGCGGGCCGTCGCCTCCGCCCGCCGCCCCGTGGCAGGCGGCGCACTGGGCGGCGTACAGCCCCTCCCCCTCGCGCACCATCCGGTCGTCGGCGCGCAACGTGGCGACGTACGTCGCCACCGCCCAGCGATCCTCGGACGACAGCGTCTCCTCGAACTCTGGCATCCCCGTGCCGGCGACGCCGATCGTGAGCTTGCGGTACACGTCCACCGGCGAGACGTCCCTCATCCCGTCGCGGTCGGCGAGGCTCGCGGGCGGGGGACCCTTCAGCCGCTTCGCCTTCGGCCCGTCCCCCCGCCCGGTGGGCCCGTGGCACGGCAGGCACTGCTGCTGGTAGACCGCCGCGCCGCGGGCCAGGGCGGGCGGCCGCGCCGGGAAGGGGTCGAGCACGCCTCCCGTCGCCAGCGCGATGCGCCCGACCAGAGCGTTCGCCAGCGCCGCCACGGAGTCGGGCGGCGCGACTCGTTCGACCGCCGCCCGCAGAGCGCCGAGCTCGGCCTCGACCACAGTGCGGACGCTCGCGGGGAGCAAAGGGGCGTCGATGCGCGCCTGCTCGAGGAACTGTTTCGCCTCCTCCACTTCCGCCGGGGCCGTCACGGTAACACCACGGGACGCGACCCCGGCGGCGTATTCCTTGGCGGCGAGCGAGGCGGCAGCGACAATGCGCCGCGCCACGGCGAGCGAGTCGTTTGCCTGCGCCGCGGCTGCCACCGCCACACAGGCGCTCAACAACAAGCCCACGAACAACTTACGATATATGAGAATGATTCTCAGCAAGTAGGTCTCGAATACTAGAGTGACTCTATCGGGAATTCAAGGACCTGCGGCCTACTCCCCCTCGACCACTGCCACGGCGACGGCCGCCACGTGGGTGTGGGAGAGCGAGAGCAGCACCCGTTTCACGCCGAGCTCCCGCGCGCGTGCGGCGGCGAGCCCGGTGAGCTGCACGTCGGGCCGCCCGTCGGCCGAGCGAGTGACCTCGATCTCCCGCCAGCCGATCCCCCGCGCCGCCGCGCTCCCCTGCAGGGCTTTGTAGACCGCCTCCTTCGCCGCGAGCCGCACGGCGACGTGGGTCGCGGGGTCGGGGCGGCTCTCGCAGTACGCGCGCTCGGTCGGCGTCAGCAGCCGCTCGAAGACTCGCGCGCCCTTGTCCTGGATGATCGCGCCGACCCGCGCGACTTCGACCAGGTCCACCCCGACGCCGATCGCGCTCACGGCGGCGCCCTGGTGACGAACAGCCGGCGGCGGAAGGCCTGGCCACCCGACTCGACGACCACGAGGTAGGCGCCGTTCGGCGCCCGCCGACCGTTGATCGTCAGGTCCCAGACGTACTCATTCTGGCCCGCCGCCACGGTGGCGGCCACCAGCTGCTCGCCCGCGAAGCTGTAGATCCCGACGCGCGTCGGCCTCCCTCCAGCCGCCGGCCAGGAGACCACCACCTGGCTCCCCTTCACGGGGTTCTCCGACAGCTGCGCCGTCCCCGCGACCGCGAGGCTCTCGAACGCCCGGGTCGAGTCGCTGGCGAGCCCGACGGCGTCCACCCACCACGTGAATCCCTGAGACACGAAGCGCACCCGGGCGGCGCGCGCGCCCGCCGCTTCGGGGAGATCGACGCGCACGGGATACCAGCTGGGGCCGTCGCCTACGATCACCACGACATCGCTCCAGCTCGCTCCGCCGTCCGCCGAGACCTGCACGATGCCCCGCTGCTCGGGCGTGAAGGTCGACCCCGAATGCTTCGTCCAAAACTGGAGCCACACGCGCGTCCGCGCCCGCAGATCCGTCGCCGGCGAGGTGAGGGTGTCGGTGACGCTCGTGCTCCAGGAGTAGCCGCCGCCGAGCGCGTCCGCGGAGCGGGTCCAGCCCGTCCAGCCCGCGTCGAGGTCCTCCGCGCCCGCGAGCGTGACGAGCTCGGCGGCGAGCCCGGCGCCGTTCACCCGGATCGCCCGGACCGTGTCCAGGCGCAAGTCCGAGCGCCACCAGCTGCGCGCCCGGCCGTGCCACAGCGGCGTGCCCATAGCATTCCGAGTGAGCATGGCCCCGGTGCCGCTGCGCACCGTGAGCGAGATGGGCTGCGGCGCCGCGGCGTCGAGGCTGATCCACGCCTCGGGCCAGAGCGATTCGATCCGGGGCGGCGCCGCAGCGAGGCCTGAGGCGCCCAGCGCGCTCGCCGGGTCCCCCGCGGCGGCGATGACCGCGAGCGCGAACGGCAGGTTGTCGCGGAACACGCGCTCCACGAGCGCGCTGTCATCGGGGAAGGCGAACCCGTAGTACAGGCCGGCCGCGCAGCAGCCGCTCGTGAGCTCGGACGTGAAGCCGATCGCGCCATAGGTGCGATACGCCCAATCGGTGTACTCGCCGTTCGTCGGGTAGAGATTCCACGCGGGCCCGGGATGATAGTACGCGAGCGCGGACTCCGGCACGCCGTCCCGCACGGCGGGTGCCAAGTCCGTTCCCGCGAGCGCCGCGAACACGGTGCGGTCGGCCGCGATCTCCCCCGGCCGGAAACCGTAGGGATACAGCACGAGATCGCTGTAACTGTGATACGACACGGCGAGGACCGGCGGGTGCGCGGCGTGGAACGTCATGATCGCCTGCGTCTCGGGCTCGGAGCCGGGCGCCGTCCCGCGGTAGATCTCGGTTCCGGGCGAGGGGCTCGAGCCGAGGTCGTCGATGCCCCAGAAGGCGGGGTAGTTGCGATTGGGATCGACGCCGTAGGTGCTGTCGGCGTTGGGGCGACGGTTCTTCCGCCAGTAGCGGTCGGCCGTAAAGGTATACTGGTAGCCGTCCGGGTTCTCGACCGGGATTACCCAAACGTCGCGCGTGTCGCGCAGGGTGGGCGGCAGCGAATCGCTGAGCCAGCGGATGAGCCGCATCGCCACCTCGGTCGAGATCCACTCGCGGGCGTGATGGGTGGCCATGAACAGGACGTTGGGCCGCGCCGGCGCATCGTCCGAGGCGCCCACCTTCACGGCGAGGATCGGCCGCCCTTCGATCGAGCTCCCGATCGAGTCGAGATGGAGCGCCGTGTCCGCGGCGGCCCACGCTTGCAGCGTCGCCCGAATCCCCGTGACCGGCTTGTCGAAGGAGCGGAACACCCGGTAGGTGTCCGCCGCCGCGGCGGGAGCGACGGCGCCGGGCAACGGCGCGGCGGCGAAGCCGCGGCCGCCCAGCCGCGCCGCGTCCCGCGGGCCGGCGACGATGACCGCGAACAGCCCGCCGTCGGCGCGGCGCACGTCCGCGACCTCGAACCCGAGCGCCGCGAGGGAGTCGAGCCCCGCTCGTCCGGAGACCGGCACTTGGACCGGGCGGAGCTGCGCGGCCGCCGCCCGAGCGCCGGCGACGACCAGCAGAGCTAGAAGCCCAAGCGCTGCGCGAGCCATGCCGGTGCGGGAAGGTAGCCGCCCACGACCAGGCCCAGCCAGACGAGCGCGGCGGCGAGCGGCGCCCACAGCGCGAACACCGGCCAGAGCGACGGCCGCCAGCGCTCGACGGCCTCGATCTCCGCGGCCCAGCGTCTCTCTTCCTCCGCCGCCTCCGCCTCGAGCGCGAGCCACGCTTCCTCGAGGCGGCGCGCGGCCGTGCGCACCGCCTCCTGCCACTCGGCGTGGGCCGCCTTGTCGAGCACGCTCGCCTGGCGGGCCCGGGCAGCGGCGGCGTCGAGGGCGTCGAGCGCCGCGACGAAGTGCTCGCCGCCCGACGCCAGCCGCGCGGCGATGGCCCGACGCTCCGCCGCCGAGACCAGCCGCCGGCGCCCCCGCCGCCGCGGCAGCCGCACCCGGCGCGCGGCGCGCTCGATCCGGCCGTCCAGCGCCTGCGTCAACCGCTCCGCGACGCGGCGGACCGCCCGCTCCCACGCGGCGAGCCACGCCCGGCGGCTCACCGCCTCGAGCACGCGCTCGCGGTCCTCCTGCAGCCCGGCGGCGCGCGCCTCCCCGCCGAGCTCGATGACCCGCGTCGCGAGCTCCTCGCGGATATCGTCGAGCGGCACCCACGGCTGCACCAACCGGCGTGGAACGAGCAGGCGGCCCAGGGACGGAGCGAGCTCGGGCACGCGGAGCGGTATCGGGATCTTCAGCGGTGCGCTCATCGCTCCGGCTCGGCGAGCCGCGCGCGGCGGCCCGTGCGGATCTCGTAGGCGTGCACGAAATGGGGCAGCGACACCGGGAGGAAACGCTCGCGCGCGAGGCCGGTCGCCGCGATGGCGCGCTCGATCGCTCCCGGCGCGCCCTCGACCTCCACCAGCGTGTCCATCTGCGGGTAGCGTTCGATCCGCAGCACGGTCTTGCCCAGCCGCCAGATCTCCACCCGCCGGTCGATGCGCTGCGACTCTCGGAAGCCCAGGCGCCGGAGGATCCCGAGGACCGCGTCCGGACCTGCCACCCGCGCCTCGAGCTCGAGGCGGTGGCGGTAGGCCCCGCGCGCGCCCGCAGGCCCTTTCCAGGTGAGCACGCCGTGCACGGCCGCGCCGCGGCGGTACACTCGCAGCCGCAGCACCTCGCCGCGCGGGGCCAGCCGGTCCCTGCGGTCCAGGCGGTCCAGGATGCGGTCGCTCATCCGGCCGCGAAACTCGAGCCGCGCGCCGGCGGCGACGAGCGCCCGCCGCAGCGCGGTGGGGCTCGGAACCCGCGCTTTGACTTCGAGTTCGTTCGAGGGAGCGGAGCCGCTCAAGCGAGGATCGCGTCGAGCACCGCGGCCGTGTCGGCCAGCGTCTCGAACACGTGGGCGGCGCCGGCGGCGCGCAGGGCGGCGACGTCGTACCAACCGGTGGCTACGGCCACGGAGCGCGCCCCGATCGGCCGCCCGCACGCGACATCGTCCGGCGTGTCGCCGACGATCACGACGTCCGGCCCCGCGAACGACCGTCCGGTGAGCGCCGCCGCGCGCCGGGCCGCCACCGCGGGGAGATCCGAGCGCCGGTGGGAGTCTGAGCCGTACGCGCCGACCCGAAACCGCGCCGGGTCGAGCCCCGCAGAGCCAAGCTTCAGCGCCGCCCCCCGCGCGAGATTCCCCGTGAGCAGGCCGACCAAGGCCTGCCCCGCGACCTCGTGGGGGCCGAGCGCCGCGAGCAGGTCGGCGACCCCCGCCATCAGCAGCGTCGACTGCGTGGGCGTCGCGAGCTCCTCCCGTAACAGCTCGACGTAGCGCCGGCACACCGCCTGAATGCGCGCCTCGTTCTCCGCATCGGGGTGGCCCGCGAGCGCCAGCAGCTCACGCACGATCTGGGGATCGGTCTTGCCGTCGAACCGGTACGTCTCGATCGGCCCCGCGGTGCCCATTTCCGCGAGCAGCGCGCGATGGATCGCCCGCCGGCCCGCGCCGTCGGTCCACAGCAGGGTGCCGTCGATGTCGAAGAGGACGAGCTTCATCGGACAAAAATAGGCGGTCAGGCGGTCGGGCGGACAGGCGGACAAAAAATGGGCGGTCAGGCGGTCG
>DASPXO010000199.1:0-2773 GCA_035637235.1 Gemmatimonadales bacterium
ACGTTCATCAAGGTCCTGAACGGGATCCGGTCGTACAATCCCCAGTTCAAGTTCTCGTCGTGGATCTTCAAGATCGCGAACAACGCGGCGATCGATCACCTGCGCAAGCGGGAGCTCGACACGCTCTCGCTCGACGGCTCCCCCAGCGCCATGACCCCCGAAGAGATGCGCGCCACCGCGCTGCAGCTCGGCGATCGGGGGGAAACCCCGCTGCAGGAGGTCGAGGCCCGGGAGCTCGGCGGCGCGATCGAGCGGGCGATCGCGAAGCTCCGGCCCGAATACCGGGCATGCATTCTGCTGCGTCACGTGGAGGGGCACAGCTACGAGGAGATCGCCCAGATCCTGGATCTGCCGCTGGGCACCGTGAAAACGCACATCCACAGGGCCCGCAACGAATTGCGGAGCTACCTGGAGGACCGCAAGCAATGAAACCTCGGGAGGCGGAATCCCGTAGAACGGACCAATGACCGAACCCCTCGCGCACCTGACCCCGGACGAGATCGAGCTGTGGGCTCAAGGTCTCCTTCCCGCCGCGCGGGACATCCATCTCGCCCAGTGCGTGGAGTGTCGCGCCGTGGCCCAGGAGGAACGGGCACTGTACCGCGAGCTGGCGCGACTGCCGCGCCTCGCCCCGGAGTTCGGCTTCGTGGAGCGGGTGATGTCGCGGGTCCGGATCCCGAGTCCGTCGGGGGAGCTAGAAAAAGGGCGGTAGCAGGCGGTAGAGGACGGTCAAGCTCTCACCTCCGCCCCGACCCCGACCCCTAGCAGCCGCGCTGCGCTGCCATCCCGCACCGCAATCTCCACAGTCCCGCCGCTCCCCGGGAACGCCACCAGCTGACCCCGCGCCACATCGCCGAACGTGCGCGCCAGCGGCCCGACGTCCGTGCCGGCGACCTTGATCCGCACGCCCGGCTCGACGAGCTCGCCCGGGATATTCGAGACGAGCGTCCCGAACCGGTCCACGTAGATCACCTCGCCCGCCACGCTCGTTCCGTCCGAACGCGGAGCGGGGAGCGGCAGGCGGTACGGGTCGGTGATGGGGTGGCCCAGGTGAGCGAGCGCGGCGCCGATGGCCAGCTGTCCTGCCGCGGGCGCGAACACGTCGCGCGCGTGGAACGTGGGTGCAGCACCTTCGGGGATGGGGAGCGACACGAAGTGCGCCGCCCCGGGGAGCGAGGACAACAGGCCGTTGTCCGGCGCCACGAAGTAGTGCCCCTCGGCTTCGGCCGCGAGCGCGCGCCGCGGCGTGCCCACGCCGGGATCGATCACCACGAGGTGCACCGCGCCCTGCGGGAAGCGCTGCCACACGCGGGACAGGATGTACTGCCCCGCCCGCACGTCGCCCGGCGGCACCTGGTGGGTGATGTCCACGAGCGCCGCGCCGTGGACCCGCGTGAGCAGCACACCCTTCACCTCGCCGATGTAGCTGTCGGAGGTGCCGAAGTCCGTCAGCAGCGTGATGAGGGGAGGCATCAGCCGCAAGCCGTATGCCGAAAGCCGCAAGTGTAAGCCGCAAGTGGGCCGTCTTGCGGCTTACGGCTGGCGCCTTGCGGCTGTCCTATCATACGACGGCGCGACGCCAGGCCCCGCCAAGCCAGAACAGCGTCATCGCGATCCCGCGCGCGACCGCCGTGAGGGAGAGGGCGAGCCAGATGCCGATGAGGCCGGAGGTGGCCGACCACCAGGCCGCGAGCGGCACGCGCAACAACGTCAGCCCCGTGCTGACGGTCTGCGGCCAGAACGTGTAGCCGGCGCCCGCGAGCGCGCCCTCCAGGATGATCTCGAATGTCTGCCCGATCTGCGCGAACGCGATCACCCTCAGGTACAGGCTCCCATCCGCGATCACCGCGGAGTCCGTCGTGAACAGCCCGACGAGCGGCCTCGGGAAGGCCAGGAACGCGACCGCGGTGGCGACCGTGACGACGAGGCAGTAGCCGATCGTCATACGCACCGCCTGGCGGGCGCGCTGCTCCTGCCGGGCGCCGAGGTTTTGCCCCACGAGCGCGCTCGCCGAGAGGGCGAAGCCGGAGATCGCGATGAAGCCCAGCCCTTCGACCTTGTGCCCCACGCCCAGCGCCGCGAGCGCGGGCGTGCCGAACCGCGAGGTGAACCTCGTGAGCCACATGTAGATCACGGAGAGGAGCACGCCGGCGAGCGAGAGCGGCGCGCCGACGCGGACGATCGACGGCACCGCTCCCCAGGCGGGCGAATCGAGGCGGATCAGCCCGCGCCGCCAGGCGATCGCAATGCCGATGACAAAGCCCCCTCCCCGCACCATCACCGACGCCGCCGCCGCGCCCGCAACGCCCAGCTTCGGAAACGGGCCGATCCCCGCGATCAGCAGCGGGTCGAGCCCGATCGACAGGAGCACCGACGCCGCGAGCAGGAGAAACGGCGTGCGGGTGTCGCCTGAGGCTCGGAACGTGGCCTCGACCGCGAAGAACCCGAACACGAGCGGCCCACCCCAGAGCCAAGTGCCGAGGTATGCGTGGCCGAGGCGCGCCACCTCGGATGGCGCGCCCATCGCGCGGAACAGCCAGTCGGTGAGCCCGAGACCGACGAGGCTCACCACCGTTCCGGCGACCAGGGCGTACAGCACGGCGGCTCCGGCGGCGCGCGCCGCCGCCTCGGAGAGCCCTTCGCCGTGACGGCGCGCCGCGACGGCGATCAGCCCGACTTCGACCATCTCGCCGAGCGACAGCAGCACCCACACGTAGAACCCGGCGGTGGACACCGCGGCGAGCGCCGCGGCGCCGATGAGGCGTCCCACCCA
>DASPXO010000200.1:0-12270 GCA_035637235.1 Gemmatimonadales bacterium
TTCCTCAGTTGGTGTGTAGCGAGTCGCTGGCCGGCCAAGATACCCTGGATGCTTCATGCCGTGCATGACTTCCCGTCCCCACGCGGTCGAAGCAGCGGGGCCCTGGAGCGTCGCTCATTGCGTCACCGAGAGCGCGTAGCCGGTGCGGGAGGCGCGCAGCGCGTCCTGGCGATCCGCCACTTCCAGTACAGTGGCCGTGTAGCCGGCGGCGTGGCCGACATCGGGAACGTGGAGCGTGACCACGGCACCGCTGGCCAGCACGCCCACGATGGCGCCGATGACGGTCGAACCGCTCTCGCGCCGCGTGAACAGTCGGAGCGAGGAGTTGATGGCTGTCGCGCTGTCGATCGGCGGGCCGCTGAGCTCGAAGAGCAGCGCGCCATCGTCGACGCGCGGTGTGGTCAGGCTCACGACCAACGTCCCCGGTACTGCGCCGGGGTTTGTCGATTCATCCGAACAGGCCACGCTCAACAGGGTTGCCACCACCGTGAAGGCCCAGCGCGCGCGAGTCATCGATCGCTCCCTGAACGGCGTTGTGTTGTGGTTGCGGCGGTACCCGGCGGCGTGCCCACCAGCCTGAGGTATGCCTGGAAGTCGCCGACGTCATAGCGGCCGTTGCGGTTGCCCAGCCCGTCGAGGTATTGCTCGTCCGCCTCGCTCAAGCGGTTCCCGCCCAACAGGCCTGCGGCCGCAACGTCGAGCGTGACCGGCCGCGCCACGAATCCCACCGGCAACCCGCGGTGTTGCACGCCGGCCGGGTTCATTTCGATCAGCCGCCCGACCTGTGGGTCGGTGGCGAATAGCCGCGCCAACGTTGCGCCCGTCG
Source organism: Gemmatimonadales bacterium (assembly GCA_035637235.1). Classification (GTDB taxonomy): domain Bacteria; phylum Gemmatimonadota; class Gemmatimonadetes; order Gemmatimonadales; family GWC2-71-9; genus DASUAL01. The sequence continues at coordinate 827 of DASPXO010000200.1, forward strand.
CATCGCGCCCGAACGCGACCGCCTGTGGAGCATCCGGGCCCACCGCGAACGGATCGGCCACCGATGTCCCTGTCCGATCAAACAGCTGAATGCGGCCGGCTGTTGGAGCCGGGACGTAGACGTTGCCGGCGACGTCGAACGCGAACGCCCAGATCACGAACGTGTCCTCGAGCACTCGCTGAAACTGGCCGTCGACCAGCTTCCAGATCTCGGTGCCGCTGGAGATGTACGGCTCGCCCGACGGACCGATGGCGAGCGGACCGGGCCCGAAGCCGCCGACAACGATGCCGTCGAACCGTGCCTCGAGCTGACCCGTCGCGCTGTAGCGCCGGAGAGAACGGTCCGACAGGTCGGTGAGCCAGACGCGGCCGTCGGGGCCTACGGCGATCCAGAGCGGGAATCCCGCATCGGTGATGAAGCGGGTGGCCTGGCCCTGCGGCGTGACGCGGTACACGGCGCCGCCCAGAGACGCCACCAGCAGGTTGCCGGACGCGTCGAACGCGAGACCGATTGGGCTCGTGATGCCCGTCGCGAACGTCGTCACCGTACCATCAGTCGCGACGCGCACCACGCGGCTCCCCGTCAGGTCGCCAATGAACAGGTCCCCCGTGCTACCGACCGCGAGACCAAGCGGCGTGCCGATGCCCTCGGCTCGCACGGTGATCGGATCACCGGGCCCCGGGGCCGTCGTACGAACGTGGAGCGTGTAGGGAAACGGATTGCCACTGGGCTCGGCGATGCTGAAGACGGCCGCGTAGTACGTGCCCGTCGTGATGATCGAGAACTCCAGACTGGGGTCGGGCCCGTTGGCGTCGTCATCGAAGGCGAGCCGTGTCGTACCGTCGCTCGCGAAAAGCGCGATGGCGGGATCGACGAAGAATATGCCGCGGTCCGCGGCGTCGACGTCGAGGTGAATCGTCGTCCCCGCCTGGCCCGTGAACGCCCAGTAGTCGACGTCCCCCGCCGGGTTGGCGTCGTGCGCGCAAAGCTCCCCGGTGCCGGAGTCGCCGACCGGGATCAGGGCCGCGCTGGCCGGAGCGTCGTTGGGCTCCCGCTCCGTCCCCACCGCCGCGCAGATGACGGTGCCGAGGTTGAGGGCGTACCTGGCCCCGGGGCTTCCCCCGCTTCGGCCGAACGAGCTGATCGCTACGTAGTAGCGGCCGCCCGTGGGGACGCGGTAGGAGATCCGGCTGTCGAACCCATCGAAATCGTCGTTGGATGCGAGCACCGTCTTGCCGTCAGGCGCAAAGAGTATGAGCGTCGCGTCGAGCGGCGACCCGTCTACTGCCGCGTCCACGTCCGCACTGAAGAACTGTCCGGCGGTCAGGTCCACGAACCAGGTGTCCACGTCGCCCGCCGGATTCACGACGCCGGTCGCTTGATCGCCGAGTGCCACGCTGTCGGCCGTGGGGACGCTGTCGTTGGGCTCGCTCTCGTCGATGATCGACATGTCAAGCGCCGGGGCGGGCGCGCCGCGGCGCGCCGATGGAACGACGGGCGCAGCGCGAAGCCGCTCGACCATCTCGCGCCAAGACCCTGTCGTGGGTGTTTGCGCCAGTGCGGGCGCGCCGGCGACCACCGCCAGCAGAACCAGGATTGAGATTTTCATCGAGTGCCACCAGGTGAACGACTCAGCTCGGTGTTCGCCGCCGGATCGATCACGCCCGCCGAGAACACCGCCCGTCGGGTCGCGCCATCGCTCAACACCGCATCCCGGCCCAACCCAAGCGTCCCCCCAATCCTCCCTGCGGTCCACAGCAGCGTTCCCCCCGGGTGGAGCGTCCACGCCGGATCGAAACCGTCGGCATCGGAGAGATCGGGAACGACGAGGTCGTATCCAGTGCCCGTGAGGGCGGCATACGCCGCAGTCATCGAGATGTCCATGAGCGTTGCGGCGCCTTGCTGATACGAGACGACGACGGAACGATCGTATTCACTCTGGGGGACGAAGTGCGCTCGCAGCCGCAGGGCCGGCGCGGTCGCGACGGTGCTGAACGCGGGCAGGATGAGCGGTGCGCCGAGCGTGAGGGTGCGGTCGGTGGGCGCGCGGAAATAGAGCGTCGCCGTGCGGGCGCTTCCGGTTGTCGCGGCGGTCACGCCGGCGGAGAGAACCTGGAGATCGCTCGCGAGCAGCCGGCTCTCCGGCAGCGCGACGTAGGGACGCGTCCCGTCGGTCGTGAAGCCGATCAGCGGGCTCACTGTGATCTCGTCGTGGTTTGTCACGAGCCGGGTGCCGGACGCCGCGGCCTCCGCACCCAGGCCATCGAGGAATACATTCGCGACGGCGGGCGCGAACGCTTCGGCTGACGCGAAGTCGAGCACCGGGAGCGTGGTGCTATCGGGCAGGTCGATGTCTCGCCGCAGGATGAGGCGGGTAATGACATCGCTCCCGTCGGTCCGCGTGGTGCGCGTGGCGAGCAGATCCAGCGGACCGCTGGGCAGATCCTTGAGCTCGAAGGTTCGGTCCACGCTAACGCGTGCCCGAGATGAGAAGCCCCCGCCGACGAACACAGTTTCATTCGTGTCGAGCCCGGCAACCGTCCCGAGCAACGTTTTCGCCGGCGCTGGACCGCAGTCACGTGGATTCGTATCGCCTGCCGTCACGAGCTCCGCCGGGGTGCCGTACAGCACCGAGAGAACGGTGATGGCGCCGGAGCGGTTCAGCGTCGCCATCGCGCCCCGCTCGGCCGAGAACTCGTAGCGGAACGTCGTGTTGGATCCGCTCAGCGTCGGTTGCGCGTGCGTCCACGCCCCGTCGCCATCCTGGAACGCCACCCACATCGGCTCGAGGCCGGCGCAATACGCAACCGCGACGGTGGTCGGTGGCGGCGGGGCCGACGGCAACCTGCCGTCGGAGCAGGCACTGACCGCCGCGACGAAAAACAAAACCCAGGACCTTGTTGACATGGAGCTTCTCTGTGAAGGACGGAGGAGAAGCTGTGAGTCGCGTATTACCAGCGACTTAACGGTCGCAATGCACCCCGGTGTAAGTGTCCGGTAATAGTCATTCCCGAACATTCGCCCATGCCTGACCGCGTCTCGACTGCCATGGTGATGGCCGATGGCCTCGCAACGATCTACCGGCGTTGGGGATCGGGGCGCACCGTCCTGCTGCTCGGCGCGTCCGAAGCCCTCGCACTCGCGGTGGGCGAGTCGTTCCGGGTCATTGTTCCCGAGCTGCCGCTCGACTGCTCGGACGGAGGCGCGGCTCGTTGGTTGGGCGGCGTGTGTGAAGGCCTGGGGATCGACGAGGCGGTGATCGTAGCCACGACCGCCTTGAGCGACGCGGCCTCCCAGTTCGCCCATGATGCACCCGACCGCGTGAAGGGCGTCATCATCGCCGGCTCCTCCGCACCCGACCTGGCCGCGCTCCCGGCGGCGGTCGAGCGGTGCTTCAGTTAGAATTCGCTGCATGACGACGGCTCCGGCGCGGCACTCGGGCTCATTCCAGCGCCCGAGTGCGGGCTGCCCGGTACAACTCACGACGTTCATCGGCCGCGAAAGGGAAATCGCGGCCGTGGACGACCTGCTGCAATCCACCCGATTGGTGACGCTCACCGGCGTCGGCGGCGCCGGGAAGACGCGGCTCGCGACCGAGGTCGCGGCTCGGGTCACGCCGCGCTTCGAGGCCAGCGGCTGGGTGGACCTGGCAAGCCTTTCGGATCCAGCGCTCGTGGCCGAGCTGGTCGCCGCGACGCTGGGCTATCGCGAAGAGGGGGGCCGGTCAGCCGTCCAGACCATGGTGCACCGGTTGTGCGAGTGCGACACCTTCGTCATCCTCGACAACTGCGAGCACCTGGTAGACGCCTGTGCCGAGGTCGCGGAGACCCTGCTCAAGGGCTGCCCGAGCGTCTGCATCCTCGCCACGAGCCGCGAAGCGCTGGGCGTGCCGGGCGAGCAAGCGTGGCTCGTGCCGCCGCTGTCCCTGCCCGCCCGCACCACCGCCGCCGAGGTCGTGGGCTCCGAGGCGGGGAGGCTGTTTCTCGAGCGCGCGCGCGCGGTCCTTCCTGCGTTTTCGCTCGATGACGTGAACGCCCCAGCGGTAGCGCAGATCTGCCGGCGGCTCGACGGCATTCCGTTGGCGATCGAGCTAGCCGCGGCACGGGTACGCGTGCTCGCTCCCGAGCAGATCGCCGCCCGGCTCGCGGACTCTTTCAAGCTGCTCGCCACCTCCGGCCGAGCGACGGTGCCACGTCACCGGACGCTGCGTGAAACGATCGACTGGAGCCACGCGCTGCTCGACACGGACGAAGCCGCGCTGTTTCGGCGGCTGTCCGTGTTCGCAGGAACCTTCTCGCTCGACGCCGTCGAAGCGATTTGTCCCGACGACGACGTCCTCGATATCCTCTCATCCCTGGTGGACAAGTCGCTCGTGGTGATGGAGGCGACGGGGGCGGAGGCGCGTTATCGCCTGCTGGAAACCCTGCGTCAGTACGCGCACGAGCGGCTCGCGGCCGCAAACGAACTGGCCGACTTGCGCCGGCGGCACGCGCAGTTCTTCACGGAGCTGGTGGCAGCGCGCGAGCGGGATACGTTCGGCGGCGCGGGCGAGCCAGAGTGGACGGCCAGGCTCGTTGCCGAGGAGGGCAACCTGCGGGCCGCCGGCGATTGGGCGAACGAGACCGAGGACTACGCCACGGCATTGCGGCTGTGCGCCGCGCTCCATTGGCACTGGTATGCCCGCGGACATTTTCGTGACGGATGGCAGCGGTTGCAGGCGGCGCTCGCACACGCGGACCAGGCGCACCCACTTCATGCGGGAAAGGCGTCCGCGGCCGCGGCGACCACGGCGCTCTGGCTGGGTGCGCTCGATCGAATCGGGCCGCACGCAGCGCGGGCCGTTGCGCTGTTGCGAGACCAGAACGACTCCTGGCAGTTGTCGTACGCGCTCGTGACCCTCGGACTGTCGACACCAGATCCGGCGGCGGCAGAGCCGCTATTCGTCGAGGCCACCGCGCTGGCGCGGGCGCAAGGGTCGCGCAGCGTGCTGCTGACGTTCGCGCTGTACTGGCACGGGCGCATGGCGTGGGATCGCGGCAACCTGGACGAGGCCGAGCGACTACTCGGCGAGGGCAACGCCATCGGTCGCGCGCTGGGGCACCCGCCCGCGATCGCGCATCCATTGGCGATGCTGGGCCTGCTCCGGTTGCAGCGCGGCCGGCTCGACACCGCAGCCGCGGACCTGCGCGAGGCGCTGCGGATCCACGCCGACAATCGCGACGCGTTAGGCTCTTTCTGGTCGCTGGAAGGGTTGGCCCGGCTGGCCCATCTCTCGGGCCGGCCGGAGCGCGCCGCCCGGATCCTCGCGGGCGTGCGCGAGCAGCGCGATCAGATCGGCGCTGCGTGGTCCGCGAAGGAAAAGCAGGAATTCGACGCCCTCGGCGCGTCGTCACAGCACAGCGCAATGACGCTGTCTGAGCTGGTCGGGTATGCGCTCGAAGTGAGCCCGGGCCTTCCCGTTTCCGTGTCTTCACCATCTGCTGCACCCCCACCGCCGCCGTCCACCGCTCGCAAACTGACGGTCCGAGCGCTGGGTGCGCTGCTGATCTCACAGGAGACCGTGCCCATCGCCTGGGCCTCGGCCAAGCCGCGGGAGCTGCTGCTGTTCTTGCTCTGCCACCCGGATGGCCGCACTCGCGAGCAGGTGGGACTCGCGTTCTGGCCCGAGGCGTCGATTGAGCAGGTGCGCAACAGCTTCCACGTCACGCTGCACCGGCTACGCAAAACCCTGGGCGGCGCACACTGGGTGACGCTCTCGAACGACCAGTACGCTGTGGACTCGCGGGTCGCGGTGGATTTCGACGCCGGTCGCTTCGAGCGCGACGTAACCGCGGGACTCACGCGGCTCAAGAAGGACGGCGACACGACGCTGCTCGAGGTGGCGCTGACGCTCTACGCCGGCGATTTTCTGGAGCACGAGGTGGTAGGCGACTGGCATCTCGAGCTGCGCGACCAGCTCCGGCAGAAATACGTCGGCGCGCTTGCGGCACTGGGTGAGCGGCACATGAAACAGGAGCGTTGGGCGGATGCGGCCGAGACGTGGCGTCGCCTCGTGGCGCGAGACGAGCTGGACGAGCGGGCGTACCGCGGCCTCATGACGTGTCACGCCAAGCTCGGCGAGCGGTCACAGGTGCAGCAGCTCTACCAGCGCGTCGAGCGGTTGCTCCAGAAAGAGCTCGCGACGAAGCCCGAACCGGAGACGGTGCAACTGTATCGGAGGCTGCTCGCTCCCTAGCATTGCACGATGCACGCGCCGCTGTAATCCCTCCGCATCCTTCCTTTCTACCGGCCCCGTCCCTGGAGATCGGCGACCGTGGTCGTGCGGAAGTACCGCGCGATCTGCTCGGAGGTCGCCTTCCACGACGCGTGAGCGGCACACGCATGCTGATCCGAGCAGGTGGCGCGTCCCAGCAGACAGTGCCGCCGTTCCGTCTCGTCCTCGAAAGGATCCACGACGCAGGCCAGCCGCAGCCGCTCGGGCGCCAGCGCGAGGCGAAAGCCGCCCGAGCGCCCCCGCACCGACTCGAGCACGCCATGCCGCACGAGCACCTGGCACGTCTTCGACAGGTAACTGGGTGGGATGCCCAGCTCCCCAGCCATCGCTTCCACGCCGACCGCACCGGTCTCGCCACGGGCCGCGAGGTAGAGCACGGCCCGTAGCGCGTATTCTGCGGTTTGCGAGAGCATCGGTTGTCAGTGCGCCGGCATCACGGCCAGCTGCGGCTGCCCGACCCGAATGAGACCGACGGCGCCCTTGGACGCGTCGGCGAACGCGTGCGTGACGAAGGCGTACATGCCCTCGCCCGACAGACCGCGCTCGAACGACGTCTCGAATACCGCACCGCCGCCGGCCGGAATGGTCACAGTCTGCACGCGCTCGAGCGGACGATCCGTAGTGCCATCGACGTAGACGCGGTCGAAGATCGCGCCGACCACGTGAAAGTCGCTGCGCAGGCTGGGGCCGGCGTTCAGCACGAAGATCCGGACGCGATCGCCTTCGGCGACCTGGAGCGGGTGGGCCTTGTACTGGTCCGCCCGGCCGTTGAAGACGACGTGGGATGGGCGGGCCTGCATCGCGGCTTCCCAATCCATGGACGCGGGGCCCTGGTGCGCTGCGCGCGCGTAGAACTCGCTCTGGACGATGACGAATTCCTTGTCGGCGCGGCCCGGCCATCCGTCACGCGGGTCCACGATGATCGGCAGATACATGCCCTGCATGATGTGCATGAGCACGGGCGGCGTGCCACAGTGCACCACGTAGGCGCCGGGGTCGCGGGCCTCGAACTCGAAGGTGAGCGAGTCGCCCGGGGTGATGGTGCTGAACGCGCGGTTCATCGGAATCCGGGCGGCGTGGAAGTCGATCGAGTGCGGGAGCGGCGATTGGTTCACGAGCACCACCTTCACGTGGTCGCCCTGCCGGACCCGGATGACCGGACCCGGCACGGTGCCGCCGAAGGTCCAGCCCTCGTAGCGCACGCCATCCGCGATCTCGATCGTGTCGTGGGTGACCGGAATCCGGAACACCCGCGACGTCGCGTCGGTCGCCGGCTGGATCAGCGCCTGATGGGCTGGAGTCGTGGGCGTTTTCGTGACCGAGAAGTCGACGATCTCGGTGCGCGGCGCGCGTCGCGTGGTGGACAGCCTGGCCGCGGTGACTACGCTTGCGACGCCAAGCAGCATGAGCAATTGGCGGGTCATGGTTCAGCTCCTGTGACGGGTCCGTTTAAATCGGATTTACAGGTCCGATTTTAGACCCACCGGGCTGAAGCCACGTGAAAGGCAACATGAAGAAGCCTTCAATCCCCGAAATACGCCAGCCGGACCTCCAGCACGTCCGGCGCTTGCCCCAGGTGCTCCAGCACCCCGTTGGTGAGCGGCTGGTCCACGGTAATGGCCGCGAGGGCGTCCGTCCCCGGGGCCGACCGGCGGGCCTGGTGGTAGCTGCCGATGTTGATGCCGGCCTGGCCGAGCAGCGTCCCCACCCGCCCGATGACGCCCGGCACGTCGCGGTTGCGGATGATGAGCATCCAACCCTCGGGGGCCACGTCCACGTGGTAGTCGTCGATCCGGATCACCCGCCCGTGGCTGTTCCCGACGAGTGCGCCGGCGACGCGCACGCGGCCCTGCGCCGTCGCGAGCTTCACACCCACGGTGGTCTCGAACCCGGGCTCCGGGGTGCCCGTCTTGCGGGCGTGCTGGATGCCGCGCTCCTCGGCGATCAGCAGCGCGTTCACGAGGCTCACCGGCTCCACGCGCTGCGCGGCGAGCAGCCCCTCGACGGCGGCCATCAGCACCGGCCGGGGCGCCGCTTCATCCTTGCCGCCGTAGGCCACCTCGACCGACAGGACCGCGCCGTCCACCAGCGCCAGCGCGAGGCGGCCCAGCCGCCGCGACAGGTCGAGCAGCGGGCCCAGCCGGTGCAGCAGGTCGCCCGAGATCCCCGGCACGTTGATGGCGCACGAGAGGTCGCCCGCGAGCAGGGCGTCGCGCACCGCGCCGCAGATCTCCAGGCTCACCCGCTCCTGCGCCTCGGCGGTGGAGGCCGCGAGGTGGGGGGTGAGGATGACGCGGTCGAGCCGCCGCAGCGGCGAGTCGGCCGGGACCGGCTCGACCGCGAAGACGTCGATCGCGGCGCCCCCGATCCGCTTCGCCGTGATCGCCTCCACCAGCGCCTGCTCGTCCACCAGCTCGCCGCGCGCGGTGTTGATCACCACGGCGGTCGGCTTCATCAGCTGCAACCGATCCGCGTTCATCAGGTGGTGCGTCTGGTCGGTGTGCGCCACGTGCAGCGTGACCACGTCCGCCTGGCGCAGCAGCTGGTCGAGCGGCAGGAGCTTCACCTGGAGCTCGGCGGCGCGCTCGGGCGCGAGGTAGGGGTCGTGGCCGGTCACCTGCATGCCGAACGCGCGGGCGAGCTGGGCGACGTGGCCGCCGATCCGGCCCAGCCCCACGATGCCCATGGTCTTGCCGCGCAGCTCCGTGCCTTCGAACCGCTTGCGGTCCCACTCGCCGCGCCGCATCGCCTCCGCCGCCCACGGGATGTGGCGCACCAGCGCGAGCAACAGCCCCATCGCGTGCTCGGCGGCGCTGACCGTGTTCGCGCCCGGGGCGTTCATGACCGCGATCCCGCGGCGCGTCGCCGCGTGGACGTCGATGTTGTCCACGCCCGTCCCCGCCCGGGCGATCACCCGCAGGTTCGGCGCGCGCGTGAGCAGGTCCGCCGTCACCCGCGTCTCACTGCGCACGATCAGCGCGTCCGCTCCGGCGAGCGCCCGCTCCAGCTCCTCGCGCGGCTTCCCGGCGACGCTCGCGACCTCGAGCTCCGGCGTCGCCGCGAGGAGCCGGAGCCCCGCTTCCGCCAGGCGGTCGGCGACGACGACGCGATGCCTCACGCCGGGATGCGTCACGAAACCAGGCCGCCCAGCAAGTCGAGCAGCTCGTTCAGCGCCCCGACCGTGTGGTCGCCCATGTGCCCGATCCGGATCGTCGTTTCCTTCAGGGGTCCGTATCCCGCGCCGATGGTCCAGCCCGCCTGCTGGAGCGCCCCGACGACTGCCTTGGCGTTCTTCCCATCCGGCAGCTTGAGGCACGACACGGTCCAGCTGCGCCGCCCCTCGCGCGGCAGGTACGCGACGCCGCGCTGCTCGCTCCATGCCTCCACACGCGCGCGCATCGCGTCGTGACGCCGCCAGCGCGCCTCCACCCCGCCCTCCCGGTCGATGCGCGCGAGCTGCGACTCCAGCGCGTAGAGCAGCGAGATCGCGGGCGTGTTGGTCGGCTGGTGCTTGGTCGTCGCCTCCTGGAAGCTCACGAGGTCGAAATACAGCCCGCGGCCGGGCAGGCCCTTGGCCCGCTCGAGCATGCGCTCGGACGCCACGCCGAGCGCGAGCCCGGGCGGAAGCGCCAGCGCTTTCTGCGAGCCGGTGAGGGCGAAGTCGAGGCCCCAGAGGTCGGTCTCCACGGGCGCGCCCGCGACCGACGTGACGGCGTCAACGAGCAGCAGCACGCCGTCGAACTCCCGCACGACCGCCGCGAGGCTCTCGAGGTCCTGGAGCACGCCCGTGGACGTCTCGGAGTGCACCAGGGTCACGGCGTCGACCGGAGTACGCCGCAGCGCGTCGCGCAGCATGTCGGGCTCGACGGCGCAGCCGAGCGGCACGTCCAGGCGGATGCACTCCTTGCCGCAGGCGCTCACCAGGTTGGCGAAGCGCCCGCTGAAGGAGCCGTTGACGAGGGAGAGCGCGCGCTGGCGCACGCCGTTGCGCACCGCCAGCTCCATGAAGCCCGTCGCCGAGGTCGTGCCGACCAGGACGGAGCGGGTGGTCCGGAACAGGCGCGCGAGCGGCTGCTCGAGCCCCGCGAGCAGCTGCTCCATGGCGCTCGAGCGGTGCCCGATCATGGGCCGCTGCATCGCGGCGAGGACCTCGGGGTGAACGTCCGTTGGGCCGGGCAGAAAAAAGCGCCCGAACGCGGGCGCCGTCATGTCGCGGCGCGGGCGAGCTCCTCGACCAGCCCCTCCTCGACCACTTCCTTCGTCCGCACGAGGCGAACCCCCTCGTCGCCCCACTCCTTGAGCAGGTGCTCCGATACGTCCTTGTCGATCCCGCGGATCGCGTCCGTGACGACGAACAGCCGGGTGTGGGGGCGCCGCTCGAGCAGTCCCTCGATCGCCGCCTTGTCACACACGTCCGTCGCGACCCCGTACAGCACGATGTCCTCGGGGTCGAGCAGCCCGACGACGGTCCCCACGTTCTCGTTGCTGAACACGTCGAAGCGGTGCTTGTGGAACAGGATGTCGCCCCGGTGAGCGCGGACCCGGTCGGCGAGCGTCTTGGGATCGGTCGGCGCCGGCTCGATCACGAGCGGGTCCTTGAGGGCCGTTTCCGGGATCTTCTTCTGACCGGGCGTGCCGCGCATGCAATGCGGCGGGAAGGTGCTCTTCCAATCGGGCCGGTCGGAGATCTCCGGATGGCCCGCCACGTGGTCGTCCGCGCTCGCGATGATCCGGATGCCGCGCCGGTGGGCGTAATCCGTCAGCCCCCGCAGGTTCGGGATGATCTGCTCGGCCTCGGGCACGTACAGCTTGCCGTCGGCCTTCATGAAGTCGTACTGGGTGTCGACGTCCCAGAAGATGACGCGCGGCATGCCTCTCTCCTTGCGTAGGAACAGCCTGGGGAATTTCTCGGAGTACGTAGGAGGGTGTCAACAGGCTAGAGGCGAAGAGCCTTCGCCTCTAGATTTTCAGCACCACCGCCACCTCATCACAGCAGTTCTGCCTCGGGCAGCGCGCGCAGTCCGCCCAGACCTTGAGCGGGAAGTGCTCCTTCTCGGCGGCGACGAAGCCGAGCTTGAGGAAGAACGCGGGCTTCCTGGTGAGCGCGAGGACTTCGGCGAGCCGTTGCGCCCGCGCCTCCGCCAGGAGCGCCTCCATCAGCGCGCGTCCC